>JBMFHI010000008.1:55033-59078 GCA_049976905.1 Syntrophobacteraceae bacterium
ATGTCCCCTATAGCGCAATCATTCAAGCTTTCCAATTCTTGATCCGACAAATTCTTGTCGAAAATCAGGATAAGCTGGAAAAGTGGAAAAGAGAACTCTCTGATGCCCTTGGGCCAAACGCGAAATTGCTCCTCGACGTCATTCCAGACCTTGAGCATATCATCGGAGGCAAACCGGCAGTCGAACCCATGGGGCCGGAGGAATCACAGAATCGCTTTATCCGCCTGTTTAAAAATTTTATTGGAGTCTTAGCCACTGCGCAACACCCCGTGGTACTCTTTCTTGACGACATGCAGTGGATCGATCCGGCAAGCATCAATTTGGTCACAGCCCTTGTGACGGATCCCGAGGTGGCGCATTTTTTCTTCATCGCCTCCTACAGAGACAAAGAGGTTTCAGCCTCGCACCCCGTAATCCCAGCCCTTCAGAAGATGAGCCAGGAGGGGGGCAACCTCATCACCATCACGCTCGATCCGCTCAAAGAAGAAGACGTGCGCGAACTGTTGTCCCATTCCTACAAGACCCATGCAAGCGCCATCCCCGAACTCGCCTCCCTGGTATTCAAGAAAACCGAGGGAAACCCCTTTTTTGCAATCCAGTTCATCAAACGGCTCCATGAGGACGGGCTGATCCAATTTTTCCCGGGAAAAGGGTGGCATTGGGATAACGATAGAATAACCGCCATGCCGCTAACCGATAATGTTGTCGAGCTTATGGTGCAGGCCATCGGCCGCATACCCCCTGCCGGCAGAGAAGTGATCACGGTCTGCGCCTGCATAGGAAACAGTTTCGACCTGGAGATCGCAGCAGAGGTGATGGAGCGGGGAATCGAGGAGATGCTTCCGGTTTTCGACTCGCTTATCAACGCCGGCCTTATCGCTGCCTTTAAAAACACATACCGCTTTCATCATGACCGGATTCAGGAGGCCGCCTACTCCCTGCTGGATGAAAAGACAAGGTGCCGCCTTCATTACAAGATCGGCAACAACGCCCTTCGTAGAACACCACACGAGAAGCTCCATGACAAGGTTTTCTTTATCGTTCGCCATCTAAACCTCTCCGCGGCTCTGATCTCCAACCCCGAGGAAAGGCTTGCCCTGGCCCGGCTAAACCTCAGTGCGGGGAAAAAGGCCAAAGACGCCTCGGCCTTTGATTCGGCATTGACTTATTTCCGCCTGGGCACTGCCCTTTTGCCCACCGATGGATTGGAGCATCACTATGACCTGGCCTTTCCCCTGTTCATCAACCAGGCCGAATGCGAATACCTGATGGGCAATCACGAAACGGCAATGACGCTTTTCGAGACACTTTCCGGCAGAGCCAAAACCAGACTCGATCTTGCGCAGATCTATATCGTCAGGGTGTTTCTGCTGACAAATATCGGAAAATACGAGGATGCGGTGCTGTTTGGCCTGGAAGGCCTTCGAATATTTAATGTTAAACTGCCCCTCAAACCCACCATGCTGACTGTAATTAAAGAAATTTTAAAAATGAAATGGGCGCTTCTGGGCAGAAATATCGAGCAACTAATAGATCTCCCAATGATTGAAGACCCCGAAATAATCGTCGCGATCAGGATGTTGGAGAGCTGCAGCCAGGCCGTCTATTATACCAACAAAAACCTCGTTCTCATCTCGCCGTTCATCTGGATGAGAATAATCCTCCAGCACGGTAATTGTTATCTTTCTCCTTATGTTTTAGGGATGGTTGCAGGAATTGTAGGGCCAGGACTAGGCGATTACAAAACTGCAGACAAATTCTACCAATTGTCCAATCAATTGCTGGAAAAAATAGATCATGAAAAAATAGGAAGTGTCTATTTTGTTCAGGCCTATCTTTATATTCACTGGGCAAAGCATATTAAGGATAGTATCGCTTTGTTCCAAAAGGCTTATACACTTTTTCTAGATATCGGATCATTTGAATTCGCATGTCACAGTTTAAACAATATCCTTGACTATTCCTTCATTATGGGACGCAATATTGATGAAATATTCGAAGAATATAAACAATATGAAAATTTTATCAAAAGCCAGAAGGATGCCTTCTTCGATGCCTACTTTAATGATAATATCCGCAAATACCTGTGCTATAAAGGCCTAACAGACGGACTGCACACTTTCGATAGAGATGATGGATACGTCGATAAACGACTTGGCGAGATCCGCAACACAAAAAACAATCTGGACAAGTTTATCTATCTTTGCAACCTTATAAAGATTAACTACCTGGCGGGAAAGTTTACCGAGGCCTATGGATTTGCCAAGGAAATAGAGCCTTTAAAAAATGACCTGATTGGCAACCTCCATTTGCCCGAGTTCGTCTTCTATTACGCCCTTACCATCTGCGCAATGTGTCGCGCAAAGCCGCCCCGAAGAGTGGGGCCGCCTTCAAAGATCAAACGCTTGATCGGCCGGATGAAGAAATGGTCCGCGGTGTGCCCGCAAAACTATGAGCATAAATACTTCCTGATGGCTGCGGAATTGGAGTCTTTAAGGGGGCGCAACGACAAGGCCGAGCAGTTTTACTTAAAGGCCGCCGACTCCTGCGCCCAACAGGGCTTCCTTAACAACGAAGCCCTCGCCCATGAACTCCTGGGCGAGTTCTACATTGCCTGCAGTGAAGACGGCAAGGCAGCTAAACAGATAAGACTGGCACACCGCTGCTACCTGTTGTGGGGCGCAACCGCCAAAGCCGCTGCGCTTGAGGGGCAATATCCGCACCTTATATCTTCCAAAGTCCTCGTTGAGGCCAAAGACAATGATTCCACCCAATCGAATTCTTTAGGGACACCACGGTCGGCCAAAACCCTTGATCTTTCCTCGGCCCTCAAGGCCGCCGCCACCGTTTCCAGCGAGTTGGTTCTTGAAAAACTCTTAAAAAAACTCCTAAGAATCCTCTTGGAAAATGCGGGCGCCCAAAGGGGATTTCTGATCCTTGAAACCGATGGCCGCTTGGCGATCGAAGCCAGAGTGGAGATGCTTGACAAAGGAATATCGGTTTTGGAAAGCATTCCGGTAACGGAAAAAGCCGGACTGTCCCCGGCAATAGTTCAGTTTGCCCTGAGGACAAAGGAGAAGGTGATACTCCATGATGCGGCAAAGGACCCTCTTTATGGCTCAGACCCCCATATTGTCAAAAACAGGTCCAAATCCATTCTTTGTCTGCCGATTGTAAATCAGGGCAAAGTCACTGCCATACTCTATCTTGAAAACAATTTGACGACCAACGCCTTCACGCCCGAGCGCATCGAATTTTTGAGCGTATTTACCTCTCAAGCGGCCGTATCTATCGATAACGCCCGCCTTTACGCTAATCTTGAAAAGAAGGTCGAGGATAGAACGCACCAATTGAAGGTGGCGCGAGACGCTCTGTGGGGCGAGATGAGACTGGCGGCAAAAATCCAAACACTTCTTCTTCCAAAGCAACCATGCATCCCAGGCTATGAGGTTTTTGGCTATATGCTCCCCGCCGATGAAGTGGGTGGGGACTACTATGACATAATCAACACCGATGAGGTCGATTGGGTCCTCATTGGTGATGTGGCCGGCCACGGCGTAAGCGCCGGTCTTGTCATGATGATGGTCCAGACCTCAATCCAGACCCTTATCAGGGAAAATGCGTCCATAATGCCCCGGGACCTGCTCGCAATGGCTAATCGCACGGTCGCCTACAATATTGGCCTTATGGACGATGATAAATACATCACCCTTACCGCCTGCCGCCTATCCCGCGACGGTAGAATTATATTTTCCGGCCTTCATCAGGACATGTTCGTCTACCGCGCTCTTTCGGCAAGCGTGGAAAGGATAGAGACAAGGGGCATGTGGCTCGGATTTGAAATGGACCTCTTCAGTATGATATCCAACTCTGAAATCCAGATGCGCGAAGGGGATGTTCTTCTCCTGTATACCGACGGGATCACAGAGGCGCGAAACGACAGGGGGGAAATGTTCGAACAGGAAAGGATCGCGGAGGTGTTGGAAAAATCGTAATCGTTCACCGGGGTTGAATGCCGATCAATTTTTTAGCTTGCGTTCGAAAC
>JBMFHI010000009.1:0-53840 GCA_049976905.1 Syntrophobacteraceae bacterium
CAACATTGAATTTCTGGTAAGCGACAAGGCAAAGCTGCAGCCCCTTTTGACCGACCTGCGCGGAAGGGGTTCCTGGTTCCCCATTGGCGGCACCGGCAACAGCATCACCAATATTGTCCACACCCAGGGCTGGGCTCACTGCCACACGCCCGCAATCGACGCCTCCGGTGTCGTAAAGGCTGTAATGGACGAGCTTTTTGACTATTTCGGCAGCCATAAACTGCCTGCACAGGTTCGCATCGCTCTGGCATGCTGCCTCAATATGTGCGGCGCGGTTCACTGCTCGGATATCTCGATCCTTGGCGTTCACAGAAAACCGCCTTTCGTCGAAGATGAGCGCGTACAGAATGTTTGCGAGATTCCTCTTGTAATCGCTGCGTGCCCGACGGCGGCAATCAAGCCTAAAAAATTCGGCGAGCGCAAAAGCGTCGAGATCAACAACAGTCGGTGCATGTTCTGCGGAAACTGCTACACCATGTGTCCTGCCCTTCCTTTGGCTGACGCCGAAGGCGATGGTATCGCTCTTTGGGTGGGCGGCAAGGTTTCCAACGTGAAATCTGCCCCGATGTTTTCCAAGCTTGCTGTTCCCTACATTCCAAACGAACCCCCCAGGTGGCCCACCACGGTCCAGACGATCAAGAAAATCGTTGAAGCCTACGCGGCCGGCGGACGCCGCTATGAGCGTGTCGGCGAATGGATCAACCGCATTGGCTGGGAACGGTTCTTTGAAAAGACCGGTCTTGAGTTCGCTCATGAGCACATCGACGATTATCGTCTGGCCATGACGACCTGGAGAACCACCACGCAGTTCAAGTTCTAGAAGTCTAGCGGCGGGAAGCAAGAACCCTGGTTTTTGCTTCCCGCTTTGATTCTGGATGCTAAGGGGCGGTAATCCTGGAAGCGGGAAAAGTTTTTCCTGATTCTTTTATTCTGCTCCGGAGTTTTTTTGATGGAAGTAAACAGACCGCGCCTCCTGATTGCTGCGATGCGGGGCGGCGCCGGCAAGACGGTTGTCTCGCTGGGGCTTGTTGCTGCATGGAAGCGCTCTTTAGGGCTGCGCATCTCGGCGTTTAAAAAAGGTCCCGATTATATCGACGCCGGATGGTTGAGCGCGGCTTCGGGAGGTCCCTGCTATAACCTTGACCAGTTCCTCATGACTTCCGAGCAGATCCTGGGCTCTTTTGTTGCGCGCTCTGCCGGAAGTGATGTCAGCCTGATCGAGGGAAACCGGGGAATCTACGATGGAGTAGATGCCAAAGGCAGTTATTCGACCGCTCAGTTGGCCAAGCTGCTCGCTTGCCCGATTGTTTTGGTTGTCGATGGATCAAAGGTGACCCGCACCGCGGCTGCGTTGGTCCTGGGATGCCAAAAGCTGGATGAAGATGTAAATATCGCCGGGGTTATCTTGAACCGGGTGTCCGGAAAAAGGCATGAGTCCGTGCTCAGGCAGTCCATTGAGCAGTGTTGCCGCATACCGGTGCTGGGAGTCATTCCAAAGCAGACGCGAAACTTTTTCCCGGAAAGGCATCTGGGGCTTGTTCCCGCCCAGGAAGCCGCTGATATACGCGAGGCGGTTTGCTCTGCCGCTGATGTTATGTGCCGGCACCTCGATCTGGGGGCCATATTGGAGTTGGCCAGGTCCGCGCCTGCCCTGGCTTGCCCGGCGCAGCCAGAGCCTTACGCCTCCCAGGCTCTTTGCCGTGATGTTAAGATTGGAATAATCCGGGATTCGGCCTTTCAGTTTTATTATCCTGAAAACCTGGAGGCTCTTGAAGCCAATGGTGCGACTCTAGTCTTTATTTCAAGCCTTGAGAACGCACCCTTGCCTGATGTAGACGCCCTCTACATCGGGGGGGGATTTCCCGAAACCCATCTCGATGCGCTTGCTGCCAACAAAGTGTTTCGTGATTCGCTCAGGTCGGCCGTCGAGGCCGGCTTGCCCGTCTATGCCGAATGCGGCGGGCTGATGTTTTTATGCCGTGGGATTCGCAAGGGGGATGCTTTCTATCCCATGAGCGGCGTGTTTCCTTTTGATGTAACTGTTGGAGCCAGGCCCCAGGGGCATGGCTACACGGTTATGCGTTGTGTGGGCGTAAACCCGTTTTTCCCGTCTGGGACTGTCCTTCGAGGACATGAATTCCACTATTCGGGAATTGCCGACTCTATCGATCCCGCTTCCTTTCCCTTCGCCTTCAAATTGGAGAAAGGTCATGGTGTCGTAGCCGGTTGGGACGGTTTATGCTATAAAGATGTTCTTGCATCATATTCGCACCTTCACGCTGCGGGCAACCAAATCTGGGCTCGCTCCGTTGTTGAGGCTGCAGTATCGTTCAAGAGGCTTAAAGCCACAATTTGTGTCGATGCCGGGCCGGACATTGTCCTGCCGGGGTCTGTGAGCTTACCTGTGGTTTATTGAAGGAGGACATTTGAATGAGCCAGATTGAATTTAAAGGCAAAACTTTTGAAATCGATGAGGACGGCTTTATTGCCAGTTTCGATGCGTGGAGTCCTGAATGGGTTGATTATGTAAAGACCTCTGAGGGGATTGCTGAGCTCACCGATGAGCACTGGGCAGTTATTCATGTGCTTCAGGATTATTACAGAAAGCACGGAATCGCTCCCATGGTTAGAATTCTGACCAAAGTCACCGGCTACAAGCTCAAGTACATCTATGAGCTGTTTCCATCGGGACCGGGTAAGGGCGCTTGTAAAATGGCCGGTTTGCCAAAGCCTACCGGTTGCGTCTAGTCCTTAGACGATCGGGTTCTTACGCGCGCATCTTTCGGCGAAAATTAGTTTTCGCCGAAAGATCGCGTGTCTTGGTTTCGCGTTTTAGCAACTTGCCCCCGCCTTCGGGTTATCACCTCCTGGTTAGTCTTCCGGTAAAAGAGCCTATGTGCAGCTGGAGCCTTTTTTTGACTTCTCGCTTTGTGCGGTGCTGCCTGCTCTTTATTTAGTCCGCTTAATTTGGCATTTTCCGGCTTGACTTTACGTTTGGATGGGGGTACGAAAAGGCGTTCAGGTGAGCCGAAGCAATCGAATTGACACCAATTCATAAGAGCTGTCGTTTTGAATTTCATAAAACCTAGTGGAGGAACAGATGAGCTTCAAGGTTACGGTAGACAAAGATAAGTGTACTGGTGATGCCGAATGCGTGGATGTATGCCCGGTTGATGTATACGAGCTGGTTGACGGCAAAGCCGAAGCGGTAAACGAGGATGAGTGCCTCGGCTGCGAAAGCTGTGTCGAGGTTTGCGAACAGGGCGCCATCACGGTGGAAGAAATCTAGTTCGTCTTAGTCCATCTACGACTGGACTGCGAAAAATCGGGCCGCATGCTCCCCTGGGAGATGCGGCCTTTGTTTTTACACCCTAAAACCCCGCGACGCTTTAGGCTAAATCATCGCGGGCTAACGCTTTGGGAAGGTTTAGACGGTGAGCTGGTCCCGGTCTTATTGGTTGCAGTTACCGTGAACGTATAGGGGGTGCCGGCCGATAGGCCTTTTACGGTTATAGGGCTCGAGGGGCCGCTGGCTTTCTGCCCCGAGTTGGATGTTACCGTATAGAGGATAATATTGCTTCCACCGTTGGAAACGGGGGCCGTAAATCTTACCTGCGCTGCGCCGGTTAAAGCTTTGACGGAAAGCAGGCGCGGTGCTTGCGGGGGTGCGCCGGGCGTTATACTGCCCGAAATCTGCGAAGAAGGACCTGTTCCAACCGCGTTTTCTGCCTTTACCGTGAATGTGTAGGTCGTGCCGTTTTCTAAATTGGATACCGTTATGGGGCTACCCGGGCGGGTGACCGTTATGCCCCCGGGATTGGAGACCACGCTGCAACCGGTTATCGGTTTCCCGCCGTCATTTGCGGGAAGTTTGAAGTTTACAAGCGCCTGGGAATTTCCGGGCGCTACAGCCACTATCGTGGGAGCCCCTGGGACGGTGGCCGGTTTTTGCTGCCGATACGTTGTCGGAAGCGCTGGGGGCGGCGCACTGGCCGTGGATACGTGGACCGCAGCCGGAGAAGTCGTCGGTCCAGGCAAGGCGGCAGTGTGAAAGGGTTCGGAAGATTGTGGAGCCGACGTGCCAGGGGTGCTCACACTGCCGGGTGCTGCGGTGCTGGGGCTGGGAAAGCCGGATTGGGGCGAGGCTAAGCCGGAGGAACCAGAAACGGGAGAGCTGCCTGGGTAATCGCCGGGGTAGTTGCCGTCCGTAGGGGAAGAGGTTGGGTAGCCTGTGGACCATGTTGCGTTGGTCGCCGTGCCCAGGCTGGCCGCACTGGCATTGGTAAAGACTGTAATCTCCTGGGTTGCCCCATCGGGCCATGTGCCGGTTAGTA
The DNA here is from genome assembly GCA_049976905.1 of Syntrophobacteraceae bacterium. Taxonomy (GTDB): domain Bacteria; phylum Desulfobacterota; class Syntrophobacteria; order Syntrophobacterales; family Syntrophobacteraceae; genus SbD1. Next base: position 4,335 of record JBMFHI010000009.1, read on the forward strand.
CCATTACATCCAGGTTCGGGTCGACAAATCCTGTCTCCTGCAAACCCAGGTTGAGAGTGATTGTCCCGCTGGTCGAAATCGACACTGTGCCGTTTTGGCTTTGGGATGTCCCTGCGCTCGAAGTCGAGGACAAAGAACAGGTTCCGTCTCCGTTTATCGTAAGGAGACCGCTTTGCCACCAGGGCGCTTGAGGACCGGCTGCGAGGCTGCTTCCCTCCCAGATGCCTGTTAGATTTGAAGCCGAGTAAGAAGCCGTCTGCCTTGTCAAAACGCTCAGATTAGCTTTTTGGTCCGGTGAAGAAGCTCCACTTGTGCCTACCATTAGGGTGGCGGCCGGGTTTATAACGGAGGCAAAAGTCGAGTCCAGGCAGGCGCCCGAGGCGCAGGTGACAACTCCCAGCGGTGTAATGGACAGTGTCCCGGATGTGCTCGAGGTTGTCCCGTCGCTTTTAGTATAGGTTCCGGTAAAGGTCCCATTTGCATTTATCGTCTGACTTACTTTTGCCCAGGATGCGGTGGGTCCCGAGGAAAGAACGCTTCCCTGCCATGTGCCGGCCAGATTGGCCAGAGAGGTCGATGTGGACTGTTGCGACAATATTATGAGATCTGAGGAACCATTGGGGAGCGTTGCCGTGCAGGTCAACATGGAATTGGTCGAATCGCTCATGCAAAGCCCATTAGAGAATTGTCCGTTAAGGGCCATGACAATGCCGCTTGAAGAAACCGTAAAAGAACCCGAGGGGCTATCGGAGGCTCCGGTGCTTTCCGTTCCCGAGCCGGTGAATGTCCCGCTTTGGGTAACGGTCAACGTGCCTCTTTCCCACCAGGGAGAGCCCGGGCCGGTGATGAAATCGTTATAATTCCAGGTGCCTGAAAAACTATAGGTCTGTGCCTGGGCCGCTATTGGGAAAAATTGGAAAGCACAGATGGCGCAAATCAGGCTCAAAAGCGAGTAAACACGCGGTGAGGTATTTGCTGAGCGCATTTGTGATCCGTCCTTCGCTAGGTGTTTTAAAAGCTGCTGGAAAAATCTGCGGAAAAAATTACGGAAGCGAAGATCTTTGTGCGGTAGAATCTGTAACTATATGTAACTTTATAAAGGGAAAAGAATCTTTTGTCAATGTGGGATGAAAAAGTTTTTGGGTTTGGAACTCGCGATAACCTATGTCTGCGAGCCTGTAGATTATCTGGCAACTAAGGCGGGCTATATCTTGGAAAAGACTGGACGCATGGGCTCAAAAGCGGCTCATGGCTTTTGAAAAAAAAGCCCGCGCCGTTTGGGCGCGGGCTTTGACTTTTTGGAGCTTGGCCGCTGTTTCTATTTAGCCGCTACGGGCTTATGGCAGCCATTGCACACGATAGGAGCGTTTGCCGTCGGATTCTTGGCCCTTACCTTCCTGTGGCAGGTCAGGCAGAGGTTATGAAATGCAAGCTTCAGGTTGAGCTTTTTCTGATCGGGGGTAAGTTTGTATTCCTGCTGGGTGGTAGGTTCGTTATGGCACTTTTCGCACTTTTCCACCGGATCGCCTTCTTTCCATACGTTCTTGCCGTCCTTATAGACCATATGGCATTGGTTGCAGGCGATTTTGTCTTCTGTCACATGCTTTTTGTGACTGAAGGTCACCGGGGGCATGGTGAGCTTTTTCCAAATGGAAGGTTTGATGGTGATAGTTTCGGGCGGTTGCTGCGCAGCAAACGTGAGCAGCGTTGCCGATAAGGTTACTGCGGCCATAACGGCCAAACACAAAATCAACTTGCCTTTTTTCATCCCGTAGCCCCTCCTTGTACAAGCCATCCATAATAAAACAAAGGAAAAATTAGCCATCAGCGCGGTTAAGCATTCTAGTTGTATTATCTTTATAACGCAAGCAAATTCAGTAAGGTGGAAAGTGATTGAAGTTGCTCTATTTCTCGATCTAAGCGGAGGAGATCATGCAATCTGAGAAACTCTATTTTACCAGTAGCGACGGAAATCGACTGGCTGCGCGGCTGGACTTGCCCCTTGAGCAAAAACCGAGCGGTTTTGCCCTTTTTGCACACTGTTTTACCTGCACCAAAAACCTTAACCCGGTCGTAAACATTAATCGGGCGCTGACCTTGCAAGGACTTGCGGTCCTGAGGTTCGACTTTACGGGACTGGGTGAGAGCGAGGGGGATTTTTCGCTAACCGATTTTTCGACAAATGTTTCCGATCTGGTTTGCGCGGCGCAGTTTCTGGCCAAAGCCTATGAGCCTCCAAAGCTCCTCATAGGCCATTCCCTGGGGGGGGCGGCGGTAATTCAGGCTGCGCGAAAAATTGATTCGGTCCGCGCGGTTTGCACTATTGGCGCCCCTGCTGAACTCTCAGGGGTATTAAATTTCATGGATGCCGCCTCATTGGAAAAGTTGGAAAATGAGGGCGAAGCTCTGATCGATATAGGAGGCAAAATCTTAAAAATTAGAAGGCAGCTTCGCGATTCTTTGAGGCTTGAGAATATGATTGAGGCCATTTCCAACCTTGGAAAGCCCCTTTTGATATTTCATTCTCCGCTCGACCGGGTGGTCTCAATCGATCAGGCCGCCAAGATCTTTTCGGCGGCAAGACATCCCAAAAGTTTCGTCTCTCTTGATAGTGCCGATCATTTGCTCTCCCAAAAGGAGGATTCCCTCTACACCGGGCAGGTGCTGGCCGCCTGGGCGACAAAATATCTGCACTTTTCGCAAAAAAAATTTAGCGGGCCTAAACCGGGCGATAACCGCGTGACGGCCTACATCGGCAAAACCGGGTTTCGCACCGAAATTATAGCCAACGGCCACAAACTTATTGCCGATGAACCTGTTGAGGGTGGCGGAGCAAACAGTGGCCCCTCGCCCTACGATCTCTTGACCGCTGCCCTTGGCGCCTGTACCGCAATGACTCTGAGATTGTATGCGGACCGCAAAAAACTGCCTCTGGATGCCGCGGTGGTAAAACTAAGCCATGCTAAAATACACTTAAACGATTGTAAGGATTGTGAAGACCCGGGGAGCAGAATAGATTATATTGAAAGGGAAATCGAGTTGCAGGGCGACCTTGAGCGCAGCACTCGAGAGAGGATGCTCGAAATCGCCGACCGGTGTCCCGTTCACAGGACCCTCGAATCGCGGAGCAAAATTGTTTCCAGGCTTAAAGAATAATGATTTTTTTGCCGAATTATCTTATAAAGCCTTCCTTTTCACCCTCGATTCGGGGAGGTTGTCGGTAAATAACAAGCAACAAGGAGAAACTATGAAAATACCGCTCGATATCAGTGCGCGTGATGTGTCCGTTAATGGAGAAACCGAAGAGCTTATTCGAGATAAAGCCTCCAAACTCGATAGAACCTACGATCAGATAATCGGGTGTCGGGTAAAGATAGACAAGCCCCATCGCAGCCAGAGATCCGGCATGACCTTCAATGTCAGTATAGACATTAGGGTGCCGGGCGGAGAGCTGATTGTAAAAAGGGAATCCGATCAGGATCTGCGCGCGGCGATAACCAATTCCTTTGAAATCGCCCAAAGGCGTCTCAAGGATTATGCGGAACGTCAGAGAGGAGAGGTTAAGACCCATTTTGAAAAGCCGGTTGCAAGGGTAGTCAGAATATTTACCGAAGAGGGCTACGGGTTTTTGGCAACCCCCGAGGGGCGCGAAGTCTATTTTCACGAAAACGCCGTTTTGGGCGGTAAGTTCGAGGCGCTAAGCATTGGAACTGCGGTGACCTTTATAGAGGAGCCCGGAGATGAGGGCGCGCAGGCCGTGTCTGTTGCCCCGGCCTGAAAAACTGCCCGCTTAGGCTCAAAAGTTGCGTTAAAGATGTTTGGCGCGCCCAGGATGGTTTAAAAAGCCCGCAATGGCGTCTTTAACGCAACTTTACTTTTTCGCTCATAACCTGTGGACCCTTTATTTTTGCCTCCCCTCTAAGATATCGGCTCCGGCCCGCCGATGGAAAAAGGCTGATGTTCTGGATAATTATCTACCTTTTTATCCTCCTTTTCCTCATCCTCATGAACGGGTTTCTTGCGATGTCCGAACTTGCCGTTATGTCTTCAAGCAAAACGCGTTTGCAAAGGCGGGCGGAGGAGAATAATTCGAATGCGGGCATGGCCTTGGAACTTGCGCGAAACCCCCATCGGTTCCTGGCCACAGTGCAGATCGGCATCACGCTCATCGGTGTTTTGAGCGGCGCCTTCGGTGGCGGAAAACTTGCCGCAAGCCTTGCTCAAAGGCTCTCGCAGGTTCCCTACCTCGCCGCCTACAGCCGCTCGATCGCCCTGGCCCTTGTCGTTTCCATAATTACTTACCTCTCACTTCTTGCCGAGCTCATCCCCAAAAGGATCGCCGTCTACGCCCCCGAGTCCATCGCCTCGGCCATCGCCAAGCCCATGGCTAAGCTCTTGATTCTGGCCTCCCCCGTTATCCGCGTCCTTAATGTTTCCACCGATTTTGGACTGCGGCTCTTTGGGTTTTCCCAGGTCAAGCGAGCTCCCCTGACCCAGGAGGAAATCCGCATACTCCTTGATCAGGCCACGGCCGAGGGGGTCTTTGAGGAAGTCGAACACGACATGGTCGAAAGGGTCTTGCGGCTCGGAGATCGACCGGTTGGGGCCATGATGACGCCTCGCAATCAAATCGTGTGGCTCGATTTAAACGAGTCCACCGATAAAACGAGAAGGAAAATTGCCAGATATCCCTACTCCAGGTTCCCCGTCGGACACAAAGCCGGAAATATTCAGGGGGTGGTTCATATACGGGATCTTGCCGTACGCTGCCTTGCCGGAAAGCCCTTCGATCTGAAGGCGGCCATGCGCAAACCGATCTTTGTCCATGAAGGCGTAAATGGTTTGAAAGTGCTCGAAAGCTTCAGGCAATCGGGTTTCCAATTGGCCGTGGTTGTCGACGAATACGGTACTATTGAAGGTGTGGTAACCCTTACTGATATCCTTGAAGCCGTTGTTGGCGATATTGCATCGGCTGAACTGCCCGAGGAACCCAGTATTGTCGCCAGGGAAGAAAATACCTGGCTGGTCGAAGGCGTGCTTCCCGTCGATGAATTGATGGCCTTTTTGCACATACAAAAACTTCCGGGTGTGCGCGCCGGTCTTTTTCGCACCCTTGGCGGATTCATTATGTCTTATTTAAAAAGAGTTCCCGCTGTGGGTGACTCCTTGGAGTGCTGCGGCTTCGACTTTGAAGTCCTCGAAATGGAGGGGCGAAGGGTGCGAAAGGTTCTTATAAAAAAAATAGTCTGATCGCGGTAAAACCAGAATTGAAAAACGCTTCCAACCGGGCTTTCCTTTTTTAGTCGGGTTTCGTGCCGGGGGTGAGTTTATCAAGGTTTGCGTCCAGTCGCGACTTTACAAAAAATAAGAATCGTTCTAAATTTTGAAAACTTAAAAATAGCCTGCCCGTTCGCGCGAACTATTCCTGATTTGTTTGCTGGACCGGTTTTCGATTTTTCAATTCGGAGTCGAAACGATGCTTGAGCTCTACAATACGATGACCCGCGAGAAGGAACTCTTTCGACCTTTGAGCAGCCCGGTAAAAATGTTTACTTGTGGACCCTCCATCTATAGTGCTCCGCATGTTGGAAATTACCGAACCTTTATCTGGGAAGACGTGCTCCAAAGGTATCTCGAATACCTGGGCTACGAGGTAAAGCGCGTAATAAACCTTACAGACGTTGAAGACAAGGCCATTGAGGAAGCCCTCGCCCGGGGCCTGCCGGTTAGTGAGTTGACCGGAGGAAACGCCGAGCGTTTTGTGGCTGAAGCCGCCAGGCTGCGCATTAAACTGCCCGAACCGATACCCCGGGCCTCTACGAGTGTGGAACAATCGGCTTGCCTCATCTCCCAACTGCTTGACAAGGGCTATGCCTACCGGAACGGGGGCGACATTTTCTTTGACCCCCTGAAGTTCAAAGGCTTTGGAAAACTGTTTCGACTCGATATGAGCAAGTGGCCGGCGCAAAAAAGACGCTTCAAGCTCGATACCTACCCGGGGCGCCGGTGGAACCTTGGCGATTTCATCCTGTGGCATTCCTGCCCGGAGGGCGATCCGGTCTCCTGGGACACTCCAATTGGAAGGGGAAGACCCTCCTGGAATATCCAGGACCCGGCTATCATATCGGAAAATCTAGGCTATTCGCTCGATATCTTTTGCGGCGGCATAGACAACCTCTACAGGCATCACGACTATAATATCGCGGTGATGGAAGCGGTCTCAGGGGTGGAGCTTGCGCGCTTCTGGATCCATGGCGAACATGTCCTGGTGGATGGAAAGAAGATGTCCAAAAGCCTTGGAAATATAGTCTATCCGGGAGACATGGTCGAGCGCGGGTTTTCCTGGGAACAAATCCGCTTCTATCTTCTTTCCAGGCACCATCGCAAAAGGCTTAACCTCGATATGGAGGCCGCCGCGCGGCAGAGCTCCAGGCTAAACGGTTTAAGGGATATGGCAACCGATTTGCTGAGCAGCCAAAGCCGTGGAGAAACACAGCAAAAAGAAACGGTCGAAAGCCTGATCGCTTCCCTTAAGGTTTCCTTCGAGGAGGCGATGAATAACGATCTGGACGTTCCTGGCGCCGTGGCAGGCCTCTATGAAGGGCTGCGGCGGCTTCATGGTATCCAAAAAGCCGGCGGCATGGGCAAAGATCATGTGGGCATGATCGAACAGATTTTGAGAAAGGCGGATTCGGTGCTGCAGGTTTTGTTCTAACCCGGTTGGCTTGCCGGTCGCAATGTGGAAAAATGCAATGAATCACGACCATGAGCTGGCCAGAGCTTTTGATGGCCAGGCCGCTCAATTTGAACGTGCCCCCGTACAGACCGATCCGGTCGCCATTGGCCGGCTCATCGACTCCGCGGATTTTCCCGAGGGTGCTCATGTGCTCGATGCCGGGTGTGGACCGGGACTGGTCGCCAGGGGCTTGCTCGACGCGGGATTTCGCGTGGTTGGCGTTGACCTCTCCCGGGAAATGATCGAGAGATCTCGTGTGCGCTGCGCTCCTTATGGGGAAAAATCTAAATTTTTTCAGGTGTCTGTCTTTGATCCATCCCTGGATGCCCTTGCTCCTTTTGACGCCGCTATTTCCCGCTATGTTTTGCACCATGCTGTCCAACCCCGGGACTTCCTTGCGCGTCAGGCCCAGCTGTTAAGGCCCGGCGGCGTTTTGTTTGCCTGCGACCACATTACCGATACAAACAGCAGCCGGGCCGCTTTTCACCAGGCCATTGAAGTTGCCCGTGACAAGACACATACGAGAAATCTGACAGGCGGCCAGTTGGCCGACCTGTTTGCCTCCCTTGGCCTAAGCGGGATCGGCTTGAGGGAAGAATCCTTTGTCCTTGATTTTGACGAGTGGTTCGATCGCGGCGTTCCGACCCAGTCCAAGGAAAATGTCCGCGAGCGCCTCCTCTCAGGGCCCGGTGCGCGCGGTTTTGATGCTTCGCTGCAACCGGATGGCAAAATTGTGATCGCATGTATCCGCGCCTTTGTGCGGGGAGTTATTCCCGGGGAGTTTGGAAAGGGCCGGTAAGGAAGGTTCCTATCCCAGTCGGTGAGGAGTTCTTTGCTTTAATCCTCCTTTACGGAGTGAATAATGAAGGACGAAGAAAAGACACGAGAGCAACTGATAGTGGAGTTGGGCGAGTTGCGCCGCAAAATGTGCGCCTTGGATACCCGAAGTTCTGAGCACGAATCAGCTTGCGGGCCTGATCGAAATTCCAGCCCGTTTGCGCAAATCTATGATGAAGTACCCCTTCCCTGGCAATCCCTCGATGAATTCGCCGCTATAATTGATGTAAACCAGGCATGGCTCGATTCCCTGGGCTACTCCAAACAGGAAGTCCTCGGTCGAAATCTCGGCGACTTTATCCACCCCGACTGGGTTTCCAACTTCAAAGAGTGCTTCGAGCGGTTCAATGTGACGGGGCAATGCCATGCAATGGTTTTGGAGATGCTAAGACGTGACGGGGCTTCCCTGTTTGTGTCTTGTACCGGTAAGATCCGCCGGGATCCTCTTGGAAACTTCCTCCAAACCCAGTGCATTTTCCAGGATATCACCCAGCGCCGCAAGGCCGAGCAAGAGCTTCAGGCCGCCTTTATCCGGCAGCGCTCCATTGTTGAAACCGCTATGGACGGCTTCTGGCTTGCCGACCTGCAGGGCCGCCTGATCGAAGTAAACGATGTCTACTGCCGCATGAGTGGCTACAGTGAGCAGGAACTGCTCACCATGAAAATAAATGACCTGGAGGTCCTTGAATCCCCCTTTGAAACAGCCGCGCATATTCAAAAAATCGTCGCTTCGGGGGAAGACAGGTTCCAAAGCCGCCACAAGCGCAAAGACGGATACACCTTTGATGTGGAGGTAAGCGTTAAATATCGACCCGAGGAAGGCGGTCAGTTTGTCTGTTTTCTGCGGGATATAACGGAGTCCAGGAAGTCTCAGGAAGCCTTGAAGGAAAGTGAAGAAGGGCTGCGCTCCCTTATCGAGGCCACCCCGGATATCGTCTGTTTTAAGGCCGGAGATGGGCGCTGGCTCGAGGCGAATCATGCCAGCCTGGAGCTTTTCGGGCTGAATGGAGTCGATTACAGAGGCAGGACCGATAGTGAGTTGGCCCAGTGCGAAGGTGCTTCCCGGGAGGCTTTACTGGCCTGCGCGCAATCAGATAAAACGGCCTGGCAAAAGGGCGCGATGTCCCGGGCGGAAGAGGCTTTCTTCCACAGCGACAGCGCCCCCCGGATCTATGATGTCATCAAGGTCCCTATGTTTCATTGCGATGGAAGGCGAAAGGGACTCGTGGTTTTGGCCCGTGACATCACCGAACGCAAAAGGATGGAAGAGTCCTTGCGCGAGCGCGAAGCTCAGCTCAAAATGGCCATGGATATCGCCGGCCTTGTGCCGTGGGAATACGATTTCAAAACGGGTAAGCTCTATTTTGACGAGCAGTTCTATCCCCTGTATGGCGACGCCCGGCGAGGGGAGTTCGGGGCCGCAATGACACAGGAGGCCCAGGAAGCACACATCGTCGCCCAGGAATTGGCCAAAGGGTTGGCGGCAAACGATCCTAGTTTCACAGGCCGCATCGAATACCGGATTATCGGGGCCAAGGGCGAGAAAAGATATATCCTGGTCCATTACGCGCCTGAGCGCGACCAGGCCGGCAGAGTCGTTAAAACCCGAGGGGCGAACCAGGACATTACGGAGCGCAAGCGGGCCGAGATTGCGCTAAGGGAGTCAAATGAAAGGCTTGCCCAGATTTTGGATTTTCTTCCCGATCCCACTTTTGCCATCGATCTGGAGGGCAAGGTCATCGCCTGGAACAAGGCCTATGAAAGCATATCCGGCAGGAAGGCTGAAGATATTTTAGGCAAGGGTGATTATGAATATGCCTTGCCCTTTTATGGATATAGAAGACCTGTCTTAATAGATGCTGCACTTAGACAAGACGATGAAATACTTGAGAAGTATTGCGCCGTCCGAAAAGAGGGAGATATCTTTTTAGCTGAAACCCGGACGTCGATAAATGGAGAGGAAGTTCGCGTCCTCTCAGGCAAAGCCAGGCCCCTCTATGATAGTGACTGCAAGATCATGGGCGCTATCGAATGCATAAGGGATGTGACCGAAATCAGGAAAACGCAGGAGAAGTTAAGGGAAAGTGAAAAACGCTACAGGAGCGTGGTCGAAAATATTCAAGATATTTTCTACCGTACGGACAAAAATGGTGTGATAACCATGATAAGCCCTTCGGCCGCCCAAATTTACGGCGCCCCCTGTGAGGATATAATCGGCAAGAGTGTGGACCTGTTTTGGGTAAGTGCGTCCGAGCGTGCTAAAATGGTTAAAAAACTCCACGGGGAGGGGATTGTAAGGGACTACGAAGCAACCCTTGTAAGAAATGACGGTTCCCGCTTCTATGCTTCATTTACGAGCAGTTTGCTAAAAGACGATCAGGGCGGGCTTTTGGGAGATGAAGGAATAATCCGCGATATAACCGAGCGCAAGCGGGGTGAGGAGGAGCGCTTGCGGCTGGCCATGGCCGTCGAGCAAGCCGCCGAAGGTATCATGATAACCGATGCGTACTGGCGCATCGAGTATGCGAACCCGGCTTTTCAGCGTATTACCGGCTATGCCGGAGAGCAAATCCTTGGCCGCTATGCCTGGTTTTTTAAAGACGAAAAGGACGATAAGGCCCTGGACCTGGAGTTGAGCGCGGCTTTGCGCAAGGGCGAAGCCTGGTCGGGGCGCATGACCAATAAGAAAAAGGACGGCGCGCTCTACGATGCCGACGTCTCGGTATCGGCCATCCTGGACGGTTCCGGGGATGTGAGAAATTATGTCGTTTTGCACCGGGATATCAGCCGCGAGTTGTTGCTCGAAAAAGAACTGCGCCAGGCTCAAAAGATGGAAGCCCTTGGGACTCTTGCAGGAGGCATTGCCCATGATTTCAATAATATCCTTGGGGCCATCTCTGGTTATACCGAGCTGGCGAAGCTGGAATTGGGCGAACAAAATCCGGTCAGGAGCAAGCTTGCCGAGGTGCTCAAGGCAACCCTGCGCGCAAAGGAGTTAGTCCAGCAGATCCTGGTTTTCAGCCGCAGGTCGGAACAGAAAAAAATGCCGCTGCCCCTTCGCAGGATATTGGAAGAGGCGATGCTTATTCTTCGTCCCTCTTTGCCCTCAACCATTGAAATCAAAACCGATGTGTCGAGCAAAAATGCTGTTCTGGCCGATTCCACCCAGATGCATCAGGTTCTCATGAATCTTTGCACCAATGCTGCCCACGCGATGCAGGATAAGGGAGGTGTCTTGGAGGTAAGACTTGCCGACATTACGATGGAAACCGAAGTCTCGACCCCTTCCGGAAACCTTCCTCCAGGCCCTTACGTCGAGTTGAGGGTCAGTGACGTGGGCCAGGGAATGGAGGCGCCGATTATGGACCTCATATTCGATCCGTTTTTTACCACGAAGGGTCCCCATGAAGGTACGGGGCTGGGTCTATCGGTGGTTCACGGAATTGTAAAAAGCCACGGCGGCGCGATTTCGGTCGAAAGTATCCATGGGGTGGGAACAACGTTTAGAGTGCTCCTGCCCGCCCTGGAGACCGAGGGGGCTGCTGAAAAAAAGGATGAGGCCGAAGTCCCTTTAGGAGGGCGGGAAAGAGTCCTTGTGGTCGATGACGAACCGATCCTTGCGGAAATGATTAAAGAGATGCTGGAAAAACTCGGCTATGAGGCCGTTTCATGCACTAGCGGGATGCAGGCCCTTGAGACCTTCAAAGAGCAGCCGGCCAAAAGACCTTTCGACCTGGTTCTTACCGATATGACCATGCCGGGTCTTACCGGTCTCGAACTGGCCCGCGAACTCCTGGATCTGGAGCCCCGAATCTCGGTGGTATTGATGACGGGCTTTAGCCGGAGCCTCAACATGGATGCAGCCCTGGAACTGGGGGTCGGGGAAGTTATTATGAAGCCGGTGACATTGGAAAAACTTGCCAAAACCGTGCGAGTGGTCCTGGACCGGCGATTGCCTTAGCAACCGCTTACAAACATTCGAATTGCCTGGTTATTGGAGAAATTGCGATGAGCTTGATAAGAGTCGATGCCCAAAAATGCAGCCGTGATGGAATCTGTATCGAGGTTTGTCCGATCGGGATCCTTTCCGCCGACGGGGAAGGCAGGCCGCAGATGCTGCCCTCTGTGGCTAAATATTGTATCGGCTGCGGTCACTGTTCGGCTGTGTGTCCAAACGGAGCTCTTGAAAACCTTAAAAACCCTCTTCGAGAGCAGTCCGTTATCCCGGAAAGCTATGTCCCCGAACCTGCTCAAAGTGAGCTTTTTTTGCGCTCGCGCCGCTCCATCCGAAACTACAAAAATGAACCTGTTGCCAGAGAAAAAGTGGTCGAACTTTTAAATATCGCACGCTTTGCCCCTTCGGGACATAACAGCCAGGCAATTTCTTACCTGATTGTCGATGAGGCTAAAGATCTTGGACGATTGCGGGAAATAATTGTCGAGTGGATGAGGCAGGCCCGGCAGTCCTCACCCGAATTGTCCGCCTATCTTAACTTTCCTGCTCTGATAGAGGCTTATGGGAAGGGAGAAGACCCGGTTTTGCGCCAGGCTCCCCTTTTGATTGTGGCCCACGCTCCGGCGAACCTTATAACCGCCCAGGCATCAACGGTGCTTTGCCTCGAATATGCCGAGTTGTTCGCCCCCTCCCTTGGCCTGGGTACGTGCTGGGCCGGTATAGCCCAAAGATGCGCGCAGACCTTTCCGGCCTTTCCCGAGTTCCTCAAAATCCCGGCCGATAGAAAAATAACCGGCATGCTGATGGCGGGCTACCCCAGGTACGGCTATCGCCGCCTGCCGGCCCGAAACCCTTTGGATGTGACATGGTTAAACGGTTCAAACGGGGGGTAAGCGATGGAGTACGACTTTTTGGTAGATACCTATGAAACCGAGCGGCTAAAGACCTTAAGCATGTGGAGCACCTTCAGGGATCAAGACCTCCCGATTCGACCCCGCCCGCTTGACAAAAGGGATAGAAACGGTCTTGAGCACATGGTGCACCAGTGCGTTAGCGAAAATAGGTGGTTTTCAACTATGCTCGGTATCGATAGCGGCGCCTCTCCTCTTCCCCAGGCGGAAACCAGGATCGAGTTTATAAAAAGGTATGCCGAAGACAGCGCCAAAAGGCTCGCTGAGCTAAGAAAAAAGGACAAGTCGTGGTGGGAAGACATTGTGCCGTTTTTTGATGTGCAAAGGACACGTTCGTGGGTTCTGCTAAGAAGGATAGCCCACACGGCCCATCACCGCGCCGAACAGGGCATGCTCCTGCGGTTGCTTGGAAGAGAAAATTACAGCGTCTACGGCCCATCCATTGATTCGGGGTGTTTGGCCGATCGCGGCGCACTAACCATCTATCCCTATGCCGACGTCCAATCCCTTATAGAAGGCGAATCGGCGGGCGGGCGAAAAATAAAGCTCCCCGGTCCCATGGAACCGTGCACCGAGCGTCCCGACCCTTAAATCTGGCTGGCGCCTAACAATAAGGCCTTGATCCAACGTATCCTGGGAGAAAACAAACGATGGATACTACTACATTTTCCACCCTCATATTTTCCGGATCCCTTATCGCCGGCTTTGTCGGGGCGCTTACCGGACTCGGAGGCGGGGTTGTGATCGTTCCTCTTCTAACCCTGGGCTTCGGGGTCGATATCCGCTACGCAATCGGAGCTTCCCTGGTCTCGGTCATAGCCACATCCTCGGGGGCGGCCGCCGCCTACGTAAAGGAAGGCTTTTCCAATATCCGTCTTGGAATGTTTCTTGAGATGGCTACCACTTTCGGAGCATTTCTTGGAGCCGCCCTGGCGGCCCTCATATCCGCCAGGGTAATAGCGGTGATATTCGGCCTGGTGCTTCTCTACTCCGCCTATCTATCTTTTCGGGGCCATGAACCCGACCCTGGCGATGTCGAGGACACCCCCGACTTTCTTGCACACTCCCTTCACCTCGACGGCTCCTATCCCGAAGGTCATGAGGCCGTTGCCTATCACGTACACCATGTTCCTACGGGCTTTAGCCTGATGTTTCTTGCCGGAGGACTCTCCGGGCTCCTTGGAATCGGTTCCGGGGCTGTAAAGGTATTGGCTATGGATCAGGCCATGCGTGTGCCCTTTAAGGTCTCTACTACCACGAGCAATTTTATGATAGGCGTTACGGCGGCCGCGAGCGCGGGCGTCTATCTGAGCCGCGGCTACATAGATCCCGGCCTTGCGATGCCCGTTATGCTTGGAGTTGTTGCCGGAGCGCTGCTGGGCTCGAAGATTCTAACCAACTCCAAGCCTAAAATTCTACGCTTGCTTTTTGCCGTCGTGATCATGATCCTGGGAATAGAAATGATCTATAACGGCATGCTTGGAAGGATTTAGCCATGGCCGAAAAAAAACTCGCGATCTCCGATGAAACGGTCGATTTGGTTATAAGCATTCTGCTGAGGGTAGGGGTGACGATTTCTTCCCTTACGGTGCTTGCAGGCGGGGTGCTCTACCTCATAAGACATGAGGAACAAAGGCCCAATTACCATATTTTCATGGGGGAGCCCTCACAACTAAGAAGTGTATGGGGGGTGGTGGAGACCGCGACCTCGCTTTCCGGTCGGGGGATCATCCAGCTGGGCCTTTTGATCCTCATTGCCACGCCCATTATGAGGGTTGCCTTTACGGTTATTTCCTTTCTGATCCAGAAAGACAGGGTTTATGTGGGGGTAACGCTCATCGTCTTATCGGTATTGCTTTTCAGCCTGGCAGGCGGCAGGTGAGCGGGGATGATGGTAAAAAGGGCGCTGAGCTGGCAATCCCGAACCGGACTCGAAAAGCTTTAGCTTACGGGACAAAGAAGCACGCAACCAGTTGGCCAGCTCCTGTATCAAAAGAGGGGGGGGCACCTTGGTTATACAGAAAATGGCTGCATCCCCCCGGCAACAATATGGTGGCCAAATGACATTTGGCCTACGCGGTGTGACGCCGCAAGTGGCCCTTCGCCGCGCAGCCAAACGGCGCCCCATGCCTCAGCTGCCCCGTAGAGCCTGATTTTTCAATCAACCAAACGGCAAAATCCAAGGGGTAAAGATCGCTCAGTTATCGCGCGAAACCTTAACGGGGATCAGTGGCTTTAGAACCTTGCCAAGATCGCCGGGAGATAGCTGCGCCAAAAGTCCCCGCCTCCCCGCGTTGATGAAGATACTTGGCAGATCCAAAATGGATTGCTCGACATAAACGGGCAGGGGTTTGCGTGTCCCGAAAGGAGAGATGCCCCCCACCATGTAGCCGGTATGCTTTTGCGCCGCAATCCCATCGCAGGGCGAAACCGTCTTTGCGCCAAGCACACGGGCCAGGGCCTTTGTCGATACTTCCCGGTCGCCATGCATGAGAACGAGAAAAACGTTTTTGCCCTCATCTTCCATGACAAGGGTCTTGATTACCTGATGTTCGTCGACACCCAACTGCCTGGCGGCGACTTCAGTGCCTCCCCGGTCTTCGTACTTGTACGGACGTTCGACAAAATCGATTCCTGCATTGCGCAGGACGCGAACCCCTTGAGTAACCGCAAGCTTGTCCTTGGCCATATTCGATCCTTCAACCAATGCCCTCGCATCTGCTCGGGCACAAACGGCATGGAAACCGCTCTGCTTTTCCCTGTAGAGTCCGGTCCGCCTGCACCTATCTTCCAAACAAGCGGGATCTGTTTAGAACAATGGCCGCCGGCGAAAATCTTTATCTCTTTTTCATCCGCTCGGCAAGGGCCTCGGCGGTATGGCGCACGGCAATCCGCGAGCCCCGCTTGCGCAGCCCGCCCCGCAACTGCATGATGCAGCCCGGACAGTCGGAGAGCAGAACAGCTGCTCCCGTTTGTTCCACCTTGTCGAGTTTCTTGTGAAGGATCTCCGCGGAGAGTTCGGGAAATTTTACCGAGAATGTGCCGCCAAAGCCGCAGCAGACCTCCGATTCGTCGGCCTCGCGAAAATCGAATCCAGCCGCTCGGATAAGGCTTCGCGGCGCCTCATGGACCCCGAGACCCCGGCACAGATGGCAGGGGGAGTGGTAGGTGGCAGGGGTAGGATCGCCCCAAAAATCCTCGGCCTTAAGGGCCAGGACGTCGTTGGCAAAAGAGGAAAAATCCATCACCCTTGCTGAAAATGCGAGGGCCTTTTCCCTCATGCGGGGGTCCTCGGAGAGGATCGCGGGATAGTTATTCTTGAGGTGCGAACCGCACGAGGCGCAGAGCGTGACGATATAGTCGACCCTTTCTTTTTCAAAGGCCCTTATGTTTTGCACTGCGACCTCTTTTGCCGCCCCAGCCTCGCCCATCATCTGCGCCGGCAGCCCGCAGCAGGACTGGGTCAGAGGAAAAGACAACCTCACCCCGTGGGCGGAAAAAAGTTTTACCGCCGCCTCCATCTGTTCGGGATAGACAAAGTCCTGAACGCAGCCGGAGAAAAGCCCCACGCGAAGCCTTGAGACGGCCGGCCCCTTTTCGAGTCCGGCCCACCGGTCCCGAAACGGCACTTCGGCCACTGTCGGCAGGGCCTTATAGTCGTGCTCCCGGGAAAAGATCATCGGCAGATGGCGGATATAGCCCTCATGGTCGGCCACGGGCTTTTGCGCCCATTTCGCGCTACGCAGCAGAGTGTAAAAGAGCTTGCGGTTTGCCAGCACCTTTCCAAGCAGAAGACTTGGCAGCGGATGGCCGGTCTCCTCCAGTATTCGGGCGCGGACCCCCTTGATCAGGCGGGGCAAATCGATGCCTCCGGCGCAGACGTCCTTGCAGGCCTCACAGTTTATGCAATTCTGGATGAGGTTTTTGCCCTTTTCGGCTCCGTGGAAAAAATAGGTGAGGATCAATCCGATGGCGCCGATGTAAATGTGGCCCATCTTGTGGCCGCCCACCAGGCGATAGACGGGACAGACGTTGGCGCAGGCACCGCAGCGCACGCAACGAAAGAGCTGGGAAAACAACGGGTCTTTGGCTAACTTGAGCCGGCCGTTATCGAGGATGACAAAATGGGTGATTTTCCTTCCGCCCTCGGCCGCCGCGCATTCATTGGCGCCGGTAATCCAGGTAACATAGGAGGTGAGGTTCTGGCCGGTGGCGTTTCGCGGCAGGACCTTTAGAATCTTTAGCGCGTCCGATAACGCGGGCACCAGCTTATCGATTCCCATGAGAGCCACATGGACCCTGGGAAGCGTTGTCACAAGGCGGCCATTTCCCTCATTGGTCACAAGCCCGATCGTGCCGGTTTGAGCCACGGCGAAATTGGCCCCCGTGATGCCCATGTCGGCCTCGGCGAACTTTTCGCGCAACTGCCGGCGGGCCACTTTTACAAGCTTTTCGATGTCGGGCTCCTGCCTGGCTCCCGTAACATCGGTGAACAGATCTTTTACCTGATAGCGCGACAGATGAATGGCGGGCATCACCATGTGAGAGGGGCCCTCATGGCGCAGCTGGATGATCCATTCCCCCAGGTCGGTTTCTACCACCTCCAGCCCGTGGTCCTCGAGCGCATCATTTAGCAGGATCTCTTCAGCGGTCATCGACTTGGATTTTACGATTCTTTTAACCCCATTTTCCTCGGCGATTCCAACGATGATCTCATTGGCCTCGGCGGCGTCTTTGGCGAAATGGACCCTTACCCCTGCCGCTTCGGCGTTCCTTCTAAACTCCTCGTAGAGCTCGTCGATCCTGGAGAGGGCCTGGTCCTTGGACCGGGCCACATCGGCTACGAGCGCGGCTACGTCGAAATCGGCAAAAGCCCCAGCCCTGCCCGCGCGGTAGGCGACCGCAAAGGTATCGAGGGTCTTGCGCAAAAAATCGTCGTCAAGCGACTCGCGCATCTGATGACGATATTCCTTGAGGTCTTTGGCATTCTGCACGATCAATCCTCCAGTAGCAGAAGATGCAGTTCCAGAGGCCCATGGACCCCCAGGGCAAGAACCCGTTCGATATCGGCCGTGCGGCTTGGACCCGTTATGAAGGCGGTGTAATCGGGGCTTCGAGACATGTACTCGAGAAGGCGGGCTTCGGCGGCAAAACCATCCACAACGATTGCGGACCGGGGGACGAGGCAGACATGGTACTCGCAGATCATCGTCGCAAGGCGCGCCTCCTCACCGGGACAGTCGATTACCACCGTTCCGGTTTCGGCAATGGCAAGATCGGCAAGGCTAAAGCCTATATCGATTCCGCCCAGATGCCCGCGCAGTCCGGAGCGCAGACAGCAAAACCCGCTATCCGAGCAGGCCTTCTCGAACTTTTGGTATAGTTCCGCATTCAGGCCGGGGGCTGCGAGGATTTTTTCCTGCTTGAGGCGGCACAGAGCATCGGCGGGCGCGGACAGGTGTTCCTCGCAGCCCGCAAGTTCGATGCGGCAGGCGGCCTTGCCCCCGCACAGATCGACGGTGTAGGCGACCGCTTCCTCGAAGCTGCCTATCCGTTTGACGCGGGAAGATACAGCTTCGGCCCTTTCCTGGAAACGATCGCAGAGACTTTTTCTCTCCCCTTGTCCTAACCTTGCCTCGTCCACGGCACCCTCCCGGTTTTCTGACGGTCATTGTTTAATTATAACCGCATTGCTCCCGGAGCGACAAAGTAGAAAAACATTCCGATCAAAATCAAATAAACCAGCACGACCAAAGCCCATCCCATGTTGTGCCGGATGACCTCGCCTTCCTTGCGCGTATAGCCGGTCGTGGAGGCCCCTACGCTTGCGGTCTGGGGAGCAATGGGTTTGCCCACTTCGGCTCCCACGGAGTTTAGAGCCGGCAGCAAAAGCACGGGAAAGCCCAGGAGCTTTCCCACCGTGGCCTGAACGAAACCAAAGAGCGCGTTGGTCGTAGTGTTGCTGCCCGAAAGCGCTACGCCGATGATGCCAAGGATGGGTGAAAAGACAATGAACATCGGCCCCATCTTGGAAAAGCCGTTGCCCAGGGACGCCGCCATCCCCGAGTAGTTGAATTCGTAGGCCAGGCCGAAGATGAAAAACCCCACCAGCAAAGCGCCCCACATCTGCCGGAAAACCTTGCCAAAAACCTGTCCCAGGACGGGAAAGGTCTTCTTTGCAAACAAGAAAACCACTATCAGCCAGGAAAAGAAAATCCAGGTACCGCCGGCAAAAAGGTTCCAGTTGAAGATAGCCGCCATGGGTTTTCCGGTAACCGAGGATACGGCCCCGATCTTTTCCATCAGCACCACCACCTTGTTCAAATGGCCGACCCAGGGGAATACATCCCAGGTGCCCAACACCACCACGATGACCATGACAAAGAAAGGCAGCCACGCCTGGAAGACCTGCGCCCCCGAAAGAACATGCTTTTTTTCTCCGGTATCGGTTAGCTCGCAGCCGCCGTAGCCCAGGCAGGTCTTGGGCCGCCAGACCTTAAGGAGCAGCAGCAAACAGACAAAGGAGACAATGGCCCCGGTGATGTCGGGAAGCCAGGGGCCCATGAAATGGGCAACCGGCCATTGCCCCAGAATATAGGAAAGAGAACCGACCACGGCAAGGGGCCAGCCGCCCCTTAAACCCTTGCGCCCGGCTACCATGTAGATGAGGATCCACGGAGGGGCCAGGGCAAGCAGCGCCACGATGTTTGCCACGGCCCCCGAGAGCTTTAGCAGCGGCAGGCCCGTTACCCCGGCCAAAACGATGATCGGCACTCCCAGAGCGCCGAAGGAAACCGGCGCGTTATTGGCGATGGCCGTAACCCGGATGGCGTCCAGGTCCTTTATGCCCAGCCCGATCAGGATGGGGGCAATCACCGCCCAGGGGTAGCCAAAGCCCACCAGCCCCTCGAGCAAAGCGCCAAAAGACCAGGCCAGGATGATCGCCTGAACCCGCACATCCGCGGTCACCTGGTTGATCATCCATTTTTCGAAGGTATCCAGCAGCCCGGTATAGACCAGGGTAAAGTACATGGTCACCCCCCAGAAGGTGATCCAGTCCACGGCCCAAAGGCCGGTAAGACCACCATACCAGTAGGCCGTCATGGCAGGGGCAAACGGCGTATGCCACACCCCTACAGCCAGCACAATGGTGGCAAAGGAGCCAAGGATCACCGCCTTCCAGGCCGTCATGCGAAAAACACCCAGCAGGACTAAAAGCAGCACTACCGGGACAAGGGCTACCAGGGTCGTCAGCCCGATTCGGTGCAAAGGGTCCAGAATTTGATGAAACATAAAAAAACCCTCCTGTTGTCAATACGGCTGTTGGTTAATTGGTAAGACCATGATTTTTAGGGGCTATTATCAGAGGAAAACCTCGGATGTCAAGAAAAAAGAAGAATGGCCTTACCACTTTTAGGCTTGACTCCGACTCGCTAAAGTCTCTATCCTTGCAAGAACCGATGGGGAGTGATGCTTTCTATGTTGACGCCGATTAAACCCAAACGAATCTCCGACCTTGTCTTCGAACAGCTGCGCGACCTGGTATTCAAGGGGCAACTAGGCCCGGGCCGACGGCTCCTGACCGAACGGGAACTGGCCGAAAGTCTGGGGGTAAGCCGCCCGACGGTGCGCGAGGCCATAAACCGGCTCGTTACCCTCGGACTGCTCGAACACCGCCAGGGGCAGGGGACCTTTGTTGTGTGCCCTTCGAGCGAACAAAACCCTTTGGGGATGCCCCCCGATGAGAAGCTAAGCCTTGCGGATCTTCTCGAAGTGCGGCTGGGTCTGGAGTGCAATGCGGTCACGATGGCCGCCCGCAGGGCTACCGAGCAAGACCTGCACGACATGGAAAAATGCCTTCGGGAGATGACCGCGCGTATCGAGGCAGGAGAGTTGGGCAGCAGCGCCGACGTCGCCTTCCATATGGCCATCGCCTACGCCACGAAAAACATGGTGCAGATACACATCATGAAAAACTTCTATGACCTGCTCTTTTACGGCATCAAGTCCAACCTGCAGCATCTCTACGCCGAACCGGCCACACTCGAAGTGATAACCCTGCAGCACCAAAACATTCTCCAGGCCATTCGCCAAAGCGATTCCGATCTCGCCTCAACAGCCATGCGCGCTCATATAGACTTTGTGCTCGAATTCATGCGGGAGCGCTCCGCCGACCGCGCTGAATTCAAAAACATCTAGGGGCTTGTCCGTTTTAAATTCCTGAAAAAGGAGTCGATGCCTTTTAAAGGACAAGGGAGTTCATGTGAAGAAGGATTTGAACAGGCAACCTCGGGTTCTGCTGCACGCGGGCCTTCATAAAACGGGCACCACCACGGTTCAGACTTTTCTTTCCTCCTGCTCCGAGCAACTCCGCGAGGCGGGTTTTCTTTACCCTCGAACCGGCACTGTCTTTGAGGCTCATTTCAATATTGCCTGGCAACTGACGCGGGATCGGCGTTTTTCAAAGTCGCGGGGAACTATAGAGGATCTGGCGAAGGAAATTGAGGGTTTCAATGGCGATATAATTCTTTCCTGCGAAGACTTTGAGTCGATTCTCGACCAACCCGAGCGCTTTGCTCCTCTGCGTTTTCATCCCGCTTTTGCCGGGCGTGAGTTTATTGTGCTCGTTTATCTTCGCAACCAAAACGATTATGCCCAATCCTTATATCTTCAACTCCTGCGCCACGGCTACGGTCAGGAATTCTCTTTATTCGTGGAACAGGTTCTAGGGTTTCGAAAATTTCAATTCGATGAGTGGGCTTTCCATTTCGACTATGGGCAACTTTACTCGCGATGGCTCGGTTGCCCTTGGGCCCAGTTTAGAATGCGCAACTATCATCAACTGGAGGGCGACTCGATCCTGACCGATTTTTTGGGTTTTCTGGATCCATCCCTGTCGCCGGGTGATTCAGAAAAAAATCTGCGATGCAATCAAAGAGACACTATCCAGAAAAGTCTTCATTATTTTTACAGCAATCGGTGCAAGGGAGATTTAACGGAAGATGAAAAAGAGACTCTTACCCATATGTACCGGGCATTGCAAGGAAAGCACGTCACGGTGCCAAATGAGGTAAGGTCTCAATTTCACAAAATATTTAGCGTTGACAACAAGTCTTTGTGCGCCAAAGCCGCTCTGCCCGACAAAGGTCTGGTCGATATGGGGACCGTGTCTGAGGGAATATTTCCTCTCGGGCGTCTGTTTTCATTTGAACTGGCTAATTGCATTGCCGGCAATCGCTCCTTGGCCTCCGAGGAAAATTCTAACGCTAACGAGCTTTGGCGATATGCCCAGGACCTGGGTAATGGGTGGAAGTGGCTTGACTGGCTTGGTTACTTCACGGTCCTGGACCGGGATTGGATTCATCACGAACAGCACGGCACGCTGCGCTGCTTTGCAACATCCCCGGACGACATTACTTTTTGGGACCAGGATATGAAAGCGTTTTGGTGGACTAGTGACCTCATGTATCCCTATATATATCGTTTTATAGACCAAACCTGGCTCTTCTACGAAAAAGGTTCTTCAGGTCCAAGAAAATTCTATAATTTTAACCGGAATACACACGAAGATGCCTGAGGAGCCCGGCGAAGCCGCGATGGTTTGGAACCGCCTCGGGCCGGTGGCTCACTCATTGAGAAGCCATGGAGGGGCGGAGCAATTGTCTAAATCCTTGGCTGGCAGGGCGCAAATTGTTAAACCGCGTGCTAACTAGGGGACTTAAGGCCAACCCTTTGAAAGCGTTTAGGTCTCTTAGCGACCTGCTTTATTTTCTCTAAGCCTGAACAAGTCCGTCCCCACGGATACGTATCGCCAGCCCGAAAAGATTGAAAAAACCGCCGTCACGCCGAACAACAGCGGGTACATCCATTCCGGAAGCTCAAAAAATGATCTTCCGAGCACTGTGAAAATAGTCAAAAGCTGAAAAAGCGTAGTCAACTTGCTCGAGACAAGCGGTCTTATTTCGAATCTTACCTTATAGAGGGTAAGAATCAAAAATCCGGTCAAGATCACACAGTCTCGGCCAACTGCGACCAAAACGAGCCAACCAGGGATGGGAACTCCTCTTATGGGGATCCACCATAAAACGATAAAGCAGGTAACCAAAAGCAGTTTGTCGGCAAGGGGATCCAAAAAAGAGCCCAAACGGCTTTTCTGATCCAGGAGCCTGGCAAGCAATCCATCGAGAGCGTCGGTTAAGCCGGCAAAAACGAAAACACAGAAAGCCGGCGCCGCATGATTGCCGAGCAGTAGCCATACCAGCAGTGGTGTAATGAAAATACGGGCCAGAGTAAGGAGGTTGGGAATCTTCATTTCGGTTGGGCCTGGACCTTTGCTGGTGCTATAAACGATATCTTCATGGCGCCCTCCTGGGTCGAATAGGAATCGATACGCAACTCGAAGCCGCTGGCAAGCCTGGCGCCGTCCATCTTTAAAATGTAACTGCTATCGACACCGCTGAGATTGACCAAGGTCTCGGAGGGCCCTATCTGGAGGTCGTCGACATGCATGGTTTGGAACTGCCCGTGCAGCACCTTTTCGAGTTCGGTCCAGTGCGAATATTGCAAAGACGGCAGATGAATCACAAGTTTTCCAAGATGAGAAGGAAACTCGGGTGAGCCGGGTTCGCTCTTGGCCGCAGACTCCTTGGGGCCGCCAAACAGAACGCTCAATTGGGGGGCGATCATGGAGGCAAGCTCCGTGGCTCCGGCTTGGTTGGACAAATCGTCCATGCTTAAGGTCTTTTTAATTTCGTGGCCTGCCGCCTGGCCGTCGTCCGGTCCCAATACCCTAAGATCGGCATTTAGCGACACCTCCTGGCTATTGCGGTCCGAAATGTAGGAGATCTTGCCCACAACCACATGCTTTACGCCAAGTTCCCGGGCAAGCGAGACGGCCTGATAAGGCGGGATATT
Organism: Syntrophobacteraceae bacterium; assembly: GCA_049976905.1. Classification (GTDB taxonomy): domain Bacteria; phylum Desulfobacterota; class Syntrophobacteria; order Syntrophobacterales; family Syntrophobacteraceae; genus SbD1. The sequence continues at coordinate 27,688 of JBMFHI010000009.1, forward strand.
GCCCTCGGTATCCATTTCGATCGCCCCTGGCTGGACCAACAGGATGGAAAAGCCCAAACGGTCCATCTGTTTGGCGAGGCTGCGTGCAAAAATGCAGCGGATATCGCTGCTGTCGGTGGGAAGCACCCATTTTTCGTCCCACTTTTCGACAACGGCCCATAAAACCTCTTTTTTGGTGGGAACGATCCCTCTGGAAAGCGGCTGTTTGCCTTTGAGCGCCGCACCCGACGGCTCTTTGGAGGGAGCTGGGGAGGCAATCGGTTGTGATTTTTTCGTTTGAGCAGAGTCCGGATTTTTCTGCGCAACCGAATTGGGGGGGGATTTCTCCGCCGTATTGGCGGCAACCGGTGTTGTCGGCGCTTTAGCGGCCTGAGGCTGTGAAGCGGAAGCTGCTGGCGCATTTTGAGAAGCGAGAGCCCCCAATTTCACCAGGTCGTTTTTTAAGGTGTCCATAGTGACCGTAACCTGGCCGACCACCTGATATTCTCCATCTATCTGCTTTTCGGAATAGACCTGGTAGGTATCGATATACTTTTCAGGTCCTCCAAGTATGCCCTTCTGGAGTTTTTCGTATTGTGAGCCGATTTGCTCGGGTCCAAGAAATGCCCCGACAGCCTGAAGAAGCCCCTGGGCCATGAAATTTTTGATTGCCTGTTGATGGCTTTTGGCCGGGTTTTGCGGATCAATTGCGGCCTGTCCCCTGCTAAAATAGACTTTCGACGCCGGCTGGGCCGCTCCCGCTGGACCGGCTTCGCCAAAAGCAAAAAAAACGACCGGTAAAATAAGCAGCGTAAATTTTAAAATCGAACCGTATCTTCTCATTGGAAGTAATCTCCCGATTTTTCGTTTTCCCCGGCTTTTTCATCTTAAGGGTAACCTCGCGGCCGGTAGCCCCCCATGACCAAACCGGTAAAAGTGCTCTTCTGCGACAGGAAAGGCCTGGGCGCAACACAACCCATGTTTTCCTTTCCGACTTTTATTTGCTATCATACTAATGGCTCAAGGAAAAGGAGAAAAACTCTGCAAAACCTTATAGAATATTGCTCCGTGCGACGATACCTGATCGAGCGCAGCCAGATCCATTATCTGAGGTTCCTAATCGAAGCCTACCCGGGCATGGCCGTCGTAACGACCCTGGATTCAGCCCTGGGATTGGTATCCATAGCGATTGCCCCCGGCTGCGAGCCCGATATCCTCCGAATACTCCAAGCCGAAGCAAATTCCATGAAACTGCGAGAAATTAGCCAGTAGCGTTAATCCCTCATGGGAATTTTCACGAAACTTTGATCGAGGGCAACCCCTCTATTGTCGCAAAAAAATTCCTCCGTGTGGATCCTCAAAGCTAATTGGGAATTAGGCGCAAATTCCTTGCTTTGCAGGCCGTTGCCCAGCCCCTTTAAGGCTTGTATCCTCTTTCCCCCAGCCCAACATGGGGACCGGTTCAGGGAATCGGAAAAACAGCACCCTTTCTTGCGAGCGCAAACACCTGCGCCGAAGTTAATCGCATATCACTATTGACATTTGGCAGACTGTTCCAAGGTAATGGGAAAATCCTCAAAAAGATAAAATTGGAACGCGCTGGGCACCTCTGAATTTGCCACGGCTATTTTTACCGGCAATTTCATCGCCGTTGTTGCTCTGTCGCCCTGGCAGTGTTTCCACTTTTATTTGGATTTATTCTTCTTCGCATTGCACTGCATCTTTTTGCTTGCGCACCGCACAATTCAAATAGGAGGAATAATTTCTATGAAATGCAAACGCCTACTTTCGATTTTTTTGCTGCCGGCCTCGATTTTCCTCTCCACTCAAGCCTGGGCGGGACAAAGCGCTCCGGGGAATGTGGAGGCGGCGCCGGGCAACAGCAGCGCTGCGGTATGCTTTGTGGCGCCCCCGGCCGATACAGGAACCATCACCGGTTACACCGTCGCCTCGAATCCTTCCGGAGGCGTTGACACCAATGCCGGAACGACATCACGTTCTTCACGTCATAACAGGGTTAACCAACGGCCAGGCTTACACGTTTACCGTCACGGCCACCAACTCGGGAAATGAGACCAGCCCGCAGTCGAGCCCTTCAAACAGCGTAACGGTAACCGCGGGAGGCTATGGCCCGGTTGCAGGCACATGGAACCTTGGCGCCACAATGTCTGGGCCGGTGGCTCCTGCTTCTCAGTCATGCACGCTGACAATGAACCAGGATGGAACCTTTGAGAGCAATTGCAGCCTTAATGACGGCGCTAATCAGGCCTCCAGCGGCAACGCATGGGTTTTTCCCGATGGCATCAGGTTTACCATAGCCGGATCCTCGTCTCTTTCCGACTGGCTCTGTCAAACCAATCCGGCCGCAACCGTCCTTGCGTGCACGGCAACCGTCAACACCGTTGCCGGGGCCGCCTATCTATCTCAACAAAACAGGGCGCCTCCTATTCGATGGCTTCTGATTTAGCCGGCTCATGGGTCTATGAGGGGTTAGATATTGGGGCCACCTTCGCCGATTGGAGCTCTGCAAACATGCAGATCTCTGGAAGCGGAACCATGACCGGAACGAGCACCAAAAGCGACGGTACGCAAAAAAACATCTCGGGTAATGTCTCGCTTTCATCGACAGGGGAGCTCACCTGCGTCTCCGGAAGTTGCGGCAGCGGTCCACTCGGGTATTTGGATGCCGGAAAATCCGTTGCGGCATGGGTGGGGTCCGATCTATCAAACAACACGATACAGGACTCCCGACTCCAGGTCCTACTCAAAAACGCCACCCAGTATTCCATAGAGGACCTTTTCGGAAGCTGGTACATTAATCAATTGGACTCCGACGGCACGTGGCGCAGGCTCTTCATTCAAGTGTTTCGCGGTGGAGCTTTTTCCAGTTTGGATACCAAAAGTGACGGCACAACGGCTACAGGCGCCGGCAGGCTCGCCATTTCATCGTCGGGGCAGGTCTCCTGCGTCTCCGGGAGTTGTTCAGACGTAAGTCTGGTCATGGATGCAAGCAAGACTGTCATGGCAGGCGTATATACTGATACTTCGGGTGCGGATGCCATCGAAATCGCTACAAAAACTACCTTTTGGTCTCCGGGCGACGTTCCGCTCGGAAATGGTTGGGAATATTCGTATTGGTTCGGCTATGTAAGCACAGCCAACTTCCCGTGGTTATACCATGCAACACTGGGGTGGCTTTGGGCCTACGAAACCTCCCCGGACGACATTTGGTTTTATGACCCTCGATGGGACGGCAAGGGAGGCTGGTGGTGGACAAGCAGCACCATGTATCCATGGATCTACAGCCTAACAGAGGGGACGTTGCTCTACTGCAGCCCTAAGAGTAAGGGCGGGCGTTGGTTTGGAACCATCTCCGGCAAATGGGCGACCCATTGAAAAGGGCTCTTACTAAGGAGTGTATAAATAACCGAATATTCCAAGGGTGGGCAAAAGCGGGAACGTTGCCCACCCAGGATTTGCGGTCACGGTATATGTTCGATAATTAAGGACGGTCTTAGTAAAAGCATCTAAACAAGCGCATAGCCATGGTGGGCAATCAGCCCCGCCGTGGCTGTCTCTTCGAAGGCTTCCTGCATCTATTGCCCACTTGGCTCGCCTCCAAATTTTTCGCTCCGGCCCAACTTGGCGATACGACATCTTAAGAAAAAGCCTGCCCTGCCGGACCTCAAACTATTGAAGCTGTGCAAACTGGAGTTCGTAGAGGCGGCTGTATTCGCCCCCCTTTTTCAAAAGTTCGTCGTGGCGGCCCTCTTCGAGGATCCTTCCATCGTTTAAGGCAAATATTCGATCGGCATTTCGAATGGTGGAAAGACGATGGGCGATAACAAAAGTGGTTCTTCCAACCATCAGGTTATCCAGAGCCGACTGGACTTCATTTTCAGAGCCGCTGTCAAGAGAGGAGGTCGCTTCGTCGAGAATAAGAATAGGGGCATTTTTTAAAAGGGCTCTCGCAATGCATATCCGTTGCCTTTCTCCGCCGGAGAGCCTCACTCCCTGGTCGCCTATGTAAGCATCAAAGCCCAGGGGCAACTTCATGATAAAATCGTAAGCATTTGCCGCCTTTGCCGCCGCGATAATTTCCTCTTCGCTTCGGGTTATATCGCCATAGGCGATATTGTTTCTTATGGTATCGTTAAAGAGGATGGATTGTTGGGTGACCATCGCGATCATGGAGCGAAGGCTAGACAACTTGAACTGGCGAATATCGATGCCGTCGATCAATATTGCCCCTTCGCTCACATCATAGAAACGAGGGATAAGATTTACCAGAGTCGTTTTTCCCGCTCCGCTCATGCCAACCAGCGCAATGACCTCGCCTGTGCGCACACTTATATTGATATTGGTCAGCACCTGATTGCCGCCGTAGGTAAAGCCGACATTTTTGAACTCGATGCCCCTTCTTATGGTCGCCAACTCAAGAGCGCCCTCGCTATCGAAAATTTCCACGGGTATTTTTAATATGTCGAAAACCCGCGAAGCAGCCATCAGGCCAACAGGCAGCAGCCCCACCGTTTTATTGATCCTTTTTATCGGTTCGTAGAGCATGAGTAGCGCGGCTATGAAGGAAAAGAAGGCTCCAGGGGTGGTTTTGCCATGGATGACTGCCCATCCGCCGTACCAAACGGTGAAGACTATGACCAGGCCGCCCAGAAACTCCATAATGGGTGAGGAGAGAGCCGTTACCGAAGTTATTTTTATCGAAAATTTCAAATTCAGGTCATTTACGGCCTTGAAGCGCTTCTTTTCGTACTCTTCCATTCCGAATGCTTTTACTATTCGAACGCTGCCAAGGGACTCGTGGAGTCGAATGGTGATCTCGGACATGTATACAAGAGCCTTCGTTGCAAGGTTGCGTATCACCTTTGTTATCTTGAAAAGAGGGTAGAAACCGACAGGAAGAAGCGCAAGGGCGATGAGGGCAAGACGCCAATTTTGGTAGAAGACCACGTAGAGAAGGCCCATGGCGCTGAAACCGTCTCGCACAATTCCGGTAAGGGAGCTTGTTGCCACGTTTTGGAGGAAATCGACGTCGTTTAGCATGCGGGACATCAGGTCGCCCGTCTTATTGTTGTCGAAAAAGGACAGTGGAAGGACCTGTATATGATCATGGAGCTTTCTGCGCAGTTCGGCCACCACGGATTGGCCTACGAAACTGGTCAGGTAGGCGTTGCCCCATAAAAACATGCCCTTGCCGGTCACAAGAGCCAGGACGACAAGGGGCAGAATCTTTAGCATGGTTGTGTCCTTGTTTACGAATATCTTGTCAAGGACCGGTTTGATCAAGTAGGCGGTGCCCGCCGAGGCCCAACCTACTCCAATCATGCATAAGATCGAAAGTGCAAGCTTTTTCCAATGTGGCCGTATCAGCTTGGCAATCTCGTTCAGGTGGTCTTTGTTAACGCCCAGTCTAACGAGTGTTTTACTAATAAAGAGTCTCATAGATGGCTATCTCGATATTGTTATAAGGGTAAAGGCAAGTTTTAAGGATTCGATTTTAGAATCGTCCATCAAAAGCATGAAATCGTTATTGTGGTTGCTCGCTTTCGGCCTTGACTCCCGTCTGGTCTCCGACACAACCTGGGATCATATAGCATTGTTCTAAAATTATAAACTCTTTTTACGGAGACTATAAAGCCATAGAAGGGTGGCAACCGCTCCAAGAGAGGCTCCCAGCGAACAAACTCCACTCCATCCGAAACGGGCGTAAGCCATGGAAGAGAATGCCGAGCCGAAGACTCCACCGGCAAAATAGCTTGCCATGTAGGCCGAGGTGATTCGGCTGCGCGCTTCGGGCCGCAGGCTGTAAATTTCGCCCTGGTTGGTTATGTGCAGTCCCTGGACGGCAAAGTCAAGCAGCACTATGCCCAAAATAAGTATCAAAACCGAGTGATCGCCCAGTTTTAAGGGAAGCCATGAGAGCACAAGAAACGCCGAGGTTATCCCTGTCATAAGGGGAGCCATGCCCATGTCCGACATCCGTCCGGCAAGAGATGCCGAAAGCGTTCCGGCAACACCGGCCAGGCCAAACATGCCGATCGTTGCCGAACCAAACTGGAAGGGGGGCCGTGAAAGCATAAGAGCTATGGGGGTCCACAGCACGCTGAAGGCAGCGAAGCCAATCGCGCCGTAAATGGAGCGAAGGCGCAGTCGGGGTTCATGGGCGAGCAGGGAGAAAACCGACCTTATCAAGGCCAGGTAGCCTATCCCGACATGGGCCCGGTAGGCAGGCAAGCCTCGGTAAAACACCAGAGCAAGAGCGATCATGGTTGCGGAGGCGAGGGCAAAAACCGCTCTCCAGCTTCCGATTTGAGCCAGATACCCTGCCGCGGTCCTGGCTAGAAGGATCCCTAGCAGGAGCCCGCTCATCACGGTGCCCACTACCCGGCCTCTTTGGGCGGGAGCGGCCAGAGTGGCCGCGAAGGCCACGAGCACCTGAGCGACCGCCGAGAGAGCTCCCCCCATGAAGGCCGCGGCAAGCAGCAGCCAGGCAAAAGGAGCAAGGGCCATTGCGGCTAGACACATAGAGAGCCCAAGGGTCATAGCGACCACCAGGCGCCTGCGTTCCATGAGATCTCCCAGAGGTACGAGAAAAGTAAGCCCTAAACCATAACCCAGCTGGGACGCCGTGATGATAAGACCCGTTTGGAAAAGCGACATCCCAAGGCTTCGACGCATAAGTTCCAGAAGGGGTTGGGCGTAATAGATGCTTGCGACCGTCAACCCGGCCCCTGCGGCCATTATAAAAACGAGTGACCGGCTCATGCCGGAGTCTCCGGTATTTCCTGCTCCAACGTTTATTTCAAAAGAGCCCATTTTTTGGTAAAACCTTTATCAAAAGATGCAAAGGAAACTTTCCTTCTGGATTTCATTCGGATTCCCGCTTCGACGCGAAAAGGCAAAATAGTGTGACCTCCCTTAAGTTCTATGATATTCCAATCAGCTCAAAGCGAAAGTGGGTACCGTTTTTTGTCCCCTGCAACGTAGCGGAAAATATCGGCGAATTTACAGGAAGCCACACGAGCCCGTTAAAACGTTAAAGGTTTAGATCCTATTACTTTTAGCTCCTCTATGCAAAGCATCCTTCGATCCAGCGACGGGTATTTTTTCGCCTTGCCCAAAGCAGGGCGAATCCACCTTCGAGCTGAAGTGGCGCGGGCTTTTTTGCCGGCTCTGAGGGTCCGCATGCGCAAAATTTAGTGGGTATTGGATTTTTCTTTTCGCTGTTGGTTGGCCGCTTAGCTCCCAGGCTGCCTTTTTCGTTGAAAACCTATTAAGTGTTGACCTGTTTTTTCCGAAGTATCTAAATACCGGCCGCTTTAACCCTTAAGCCGGTCTTAGAACTTTAATCACGTTGAGGAAGAGCTTTGTTAGGGGTTAGCCCCTGGATCGGAAGAAAATACGAGGATATCTTATGAGAATTCTGGTTGCCGACCAGAGTCGGACCTCTCGAATGATCCTTGCCGCCGTACTGAAAGACTGGGGTTTTACACCCGTGCTCGTAAGTGACGGAAACGCCGCCTGGGAGATCGTCCAGTACCCGGGCGCACCCAGGCTGGCTATTTTGGAATGGAGCATGCCCGGGATAAACGGGCTGGAAGTATGCCGTCAAGTAAGACGCTTAAACATACCGGAACCGCCGTATATAATTCTTCTTACCTCCAGGGGGCGGGAGGAGGATATTCTTTCGGGCCTTGAGGCCGGGGCAGACGATTACTTCGCAAAGCCTTATGATAATGCTGAACTCTACGCCAGGATAAAGGTGGGAAGGCGCGTGGTGGAGATGCAGGCGGAAATGAACAGGGTGAAAAGCGCTCTGATTTACGAAGCCGCCCACGACCCTCTGACTTCCACCCTGAACAGGGGCGCGATTTTGAATGTGCTCGAAAAGGAGTTCACCCGCTCTTTACGAGAGGGTTCCTCGTTGAGCATTGGTCTTCTGGATATAGATCATTTCAAGAAAATCAATGACACCTTCGGTCATCGGGTGGGCGACGAGGTCCTTTGCGCTCTGGTTCGGCTAATAGAGAGCAATATTCGAATCTACGACTGTGTGGGCCGATACGGCGGGGAAAAATTCCTTCTTATCACCCCGGGTAAAACGGATACAACGGAAAAAGATATTTATGAACGCTTGTTTAGAGTCATCAGAGGGGCTCAATTGCAAACTGGCGCCGGACCTCTTTCCCTTGAGGTCAGTGCGGGTGTTGCATGCCGGAAGGAAAAAGATACGGTCGAAAGCTTGCTCGATGCCTCCGCGCAGGCGCTCTACAGGGCCAGGTTGGAGGGCTGCAACAGGATCTCTTACGCCCCATGAGTTCGGGGCACGAAGTTGCTGGTACGCCCGATCGGTTTTGCCCGCCGTGGTTTTGACCCGAATCAATTGCGATCAGCCCAAGTGAGAGAAAAACCCACTCCAGACGAAATCCTCTGGGTAAGCCCGGCTGGGGTGTGGTACAAGAAAAAGTAAGCAAGACATTGGGCAAGGCTTTTTTGTGCCCACCGTCTTAATTGCCTTTGCCAAAGCCCGGGCTAGTCGGCAAAAACATTTTTATCGGTAGCAATTCCGTGCAAATTGAGCGACACGCTCTTCGAGATTGTCATTGGGACCCTTAAGGGAGGCTCGCGATGAAACCGGCGCTGATTGTTGTCGATCTTTTGAGGGATACTTTCCAAAACCATCCCAGGTCCGCCATCGTGGAGGCGGCCAGGGCCTTCAGGCCCCGGCTGAATGCGCTAATCGACACGTTCCACCAATGCGGCCTTCCGGTGGTCTTTGCCTGCGACAGCTTCATGGCGCAGGATTTCATCTTTAAAGGGAAAATGAAGCCCCATAGCCTTCGAGGAACTCCCGGGGCGGATGTTTGGGAGGAGCTAAACCGAGAGCCCCAGGACCTGCTGCTGCCAAAGAGACGGTTTAGCTCTTTTTTTAAAACCGATCTTGACGTGACGCTTCGAACCCTTCAAGCCGATACGGTCCTCGTTACCGGCATCGCTACGCCGATCTGCGTTTTGACTACCGCCCTGGATGCCGTAAGCCATGATTTTCGCGCCGTAATCGTCGAGGACTGTTGTGCGGCCCATAGGCCCCAAGACCATGAGGCCATCCTGAACGGGTACCGCAAGACTCCCCTCTATCCGCTGCTGCAGGTCCTGACCAGCGAAGAATTATCTTTAACCATCAGGAACAATTAAGGTTTTAACATGTTTGATAAAGACGTCCTTATATTTGGCTGCGGCAATAGCCTGCTTGGAGACGATGGTTTTGGTCCGGCGGTGATCGAATACCTGACCAAAAATTTCGAGCTGCCTTCCACTGTTTCGGCTATGGATGTTGGAACGGGCATCCGGGGTATTCTCTTCGACCTGATGCTGGTCGAAAAAAAGCCGCGAAAGGTCATAGTAATCGATGCGGTGGATTACCCGGACCGAACTGCCGGGGAGGTTTTCGAAATACCCGTTGAGGGTGTGCCCGCCAAGAAAGTTTCCGATTTTTCGATGCACCAGTTCCCGACAGTAAATATGTTAAAAGAATTAAAAGATCATGCGCAACTCGATGTGCAAATCTTTGTGGTACAGATTGAGTCGATACCCGAGGAAGTAAGGCCCGGGCTTTCCGAACCCGTAAGGAGGGCTGTTCCCGGGACGTGCGAACTGCTTATGGGCGAAATAGAAAAATCGACTTCGGAGAAATAATTCTGTCTCTTCCTGGCAACAGTCTCGGATGATTGCCGGGGATTTGGCTAAATTTAGTTTCGCAAGGCTTGACCGGCTCTTCCTTAACAAGAGAGCAAAACTTTCGTGCCGCCGGTAGCAGGAGAATACGATGAAGAAAATAAATCTCTACGAAGCCAATGGATTTTCGGACAAAGCCTTTAAGAACCTTCTGGTTCATGACTCCCCGTATTTCAAAATCTTAAACTTTAACTTCAAGGCAGGCCAGGAACTGCCCGTGCACTCACACGATATAGAGGGGCAGGCGAGCCTTACGGTAATGGAGGGCGAGGGGGAGTTTTTGGGAAAAGACGGCGCGACAATCCCGGCAAAAGCCGGAGACGTTTTGATTACGGATATAAGCGAGCCCCACGGACTAAGGGCTAAAACGGATTTACGGTTGCTGGTCGTCATTTCGCCTCCCATTTGATTGTTTATTGGAAAATTTCTTCGCTGCCCCCGCTAAATTTGACCTGGGTCAATGTTTCTTGGACCCGATTGTCTTAAGTTAGCCTCACATGACGGTCAATCGAAAAGCCATACACTTGTCAACACCAGGTTAAAAGGAGAGGAAATGTTTTGTTTCCAGTGTCAGGAGACGGCCAAGAACACGGGTTGCACCATCAGGGGCGTTTGCGGAAAACCGGAAGAAACCGCTAACCTGCAAGATCTTTTCATCTATTGCCTCAAGGGAATCGCCGTCTATGGCGAACGCCTGAAAAGTTTTGGCGGAGTCGATAAAGAAACCGGCCTGTTTGTGGCAAAAGGGTTGTTTGCAACCATTACCAATGTCAACTGGGACCAGGCCCGGTTTGTTGCGATGATCAAAGAGGCGCTTAGACTGCGTGAGGCTTTGCGCACAAGGTTCGTCGCCGCCTACAGGGAAAAAAACGGCCGGGAATTTGGTGAAGCGCTCCCCGATAGCGCCACCTGGTTTGGCGAGGACGCCGCGGCGTTTGCCCAAAAGGCCAGGACGGTAGGTGTTCTAAGCACGGCAAATGAAGATGTGCGGTCTTTGCGCGAGCTTCTGGTGATAGGGCTTAAAGGCATTGCGGCCTACGCGGACCATGCGGCTATTCTGGGGTTTGAAAAGCAGCAAATCTACGACTTCCTGATGGAGGCCCTTTCCTCGACCACAAAGGATCTGTCGGTAGATGACATGGTGGGGCTGGTAATGAAGGCCGGAGAAACAGCGGTAGCGGCCATGGCGCTGCTCGATGAGGCCAATACCTCAACCTACGGTCACCCGGAGATTACCCGGGTAAACATAGGGGTTGGCAAAAATCCGGGGATTCTCATCAGCGGCCACGACTTGAAGGACATGGCCGAACTGCTCGAACAAACAAAGGGCACAGGCGTCGACGTATACACCCACGGCGAGATGCTTCCGGCAAACTACTACCCGGCGTTTAAGAAACACGAACACTTTGCCGGAAACTACGGCAGTTCCTGGTGGCATCAAAACCAGGAATTCGAATCCTTTAACGGCCCAATCCTTCTTACCACCAACTGCCTCGTGCCGTTAAAGAAGGAAAACACCTACCTCGACCGGCTCTACACAACAGGCGTCGTCGGCTATGAGGGCGCAACCCACATTCCAGACAGGGCCCCTGGAGGCGCCAAGGATTTTTCCGCCCTTATCGCAAAGGCAAAGACCTGCTCTGCCCCCACGCAAATAGAAACCGGTTCCATCGTTGGCGGCTTTGCCCACAACCAGGTGCTGGCGCTTGCCGACAAGGTCGTCGACGCGGTAAAATCCGGGGCGATAAAGCGTTTTGTGGTCATGGCCGGCTGTGACGGTCGCCAGAAGGGACGCGAGTATTACACGACGGTTGCCGAAACCTTGCCAAAGGACACGGTGATCCTTACCGCGGGCTGCGCCAAATACCGTTACAACAAACTCGACCTGGGCGATATCGGAGGCATTCCCCGGGTGCTGGACGCCGGTCAGTGCAACGATTCCTACTCCCTGGCCCTGATCGCTTTAAAGCTAAAAGAAGTCTTCGGTCTTGCCGATATAAACGACCTGCCGATTTCCTACGACATCGCCTGGTATGAGCAAAAGGCGGTTGCCGTGCTCCTGGCGCTTCTTTTCCTTGGAGTAAAGGGAATTCGGCTGGGCCCGACCCTGCCGGGCTTTCTTTCCCCGAACGTAGCCAATGTTTTAATCGAAAAGTTCAACCTCAAACCTATCGCGACGCCGGCCGAAGACGTTGCGGCCATGATGGCGGGTAAATAGTCGCAGCCTCGTTTTGGAGGGCGGCAAGTTTTTTGCGCCCTCCGGCTGTTTTCAATACCGGCTTTATAACCATGGGCTCCAATGGCGCAAGCATACAAACAAGAATCGGCCTTATGCTCCCTGGCCAATTGTTCCTGGAAAACGAGGCTGCTCCATTTTTTCGTCATAGCCGGCCCAGGATGCATGGCCATGCTGGCCGACACCGATGCGGGCTCGATCGTAACGGCGGCGCAATCGGGGGCCAGGTGGGGCTACCGGTTGCTCTGGCTTCAGTTTCTTCTGATCCCCGTTCTTTTTATGGTCCAGGAGCTTACCGTGAGGCTGGGGCTATCGACCGGAAAGGGGCAGGGCAGTCTTATCAGGGAAAACTTCGGACGAAACTGGGCATGGTTTACCGGAATCGTTCTTTTCGTTTCGGCCATAGGAGCCCTTGTCACTGAATTTATCGGCATTGCCGCGGCCGGGTCCCTCTTTCACATCAAGGCGGTCTACAGCGTGGGGCTTGGCGTGGTTTTCCTCCTGGGGATCGTGCTTACCGGAAGCTACGGCAGGGTCGAGCGCATCGGGATCGGGGTGGGGTTTTTCGAACTCGCCCTGCTTGTAGCCGCCTTCATGGCCCACCCGGATATCGACACGATCGGGAGCCAGTTTTTAAGTATACCCATTACGAATCATGAGTATATGAATCTTGTCGCGGCAAATGTGGGCGCGGTCATCATGCCGTGGATGATTTTCTACCAGCAGAGCGCCATTATAGACAAGGGGCTGTGCGCAGCATGCGAGGATAACTACAAATGCTGCCGCCTGGATACGGCGCTAGGCTCGGTTTTCGCTCAGGTTGTGATGGCCGGGGCCCTCGTTTTGACCGCTGCAACCATCGGCAGGATAAACCCTGACGCGCCTCTTCAAAGCGTTCAGCAGATCGCCTATGCCGTCACCCCTCTATTGGGACGCCTGGGTGGGATAATCCTTTTTGCCGTGGGAATTACCAGCGCGGCCCTTATTGCCTCGATTGTAGCCTCCCTGGCAGCCGCCTGGGGAGTTAGCGAAATGCTGGGAGCGGGGAAAAGTTTCAATATGAGCATAAAGGAAGCTCCAGGATTTTATGCCGCCTACAGCTGCGGCATTATCGCCGCGGGGCTTTTTGTCCTGAAAGGCTCACACCTGGTGGAACTTACCATTTTCGTTGAAATCGTAAACACTTTGATGCTGCCGCTTATACTGGCTTTTCTCTTTATTCTTGCGGTGCGGTTGCTGCCCGATTCGATGCGCATAAAAAGATGGGAGAAGGCTGCGTTGCTCTCCATCTATGTCAGTGTCGGGGCATTGTGCGTTTTTACGGTTATAAACATGATCGTTTGATAAAAGTATCTAGCGAGCCCGGCGTTTTCCGAAAAGGAGCGTTCCTTTCGCATAACCCGGCCCAACAGATGGGCGCGGAAACGTTACGGCCAATTGGGGGCAATTTCTTATACCGCCTTGCTTTGATTTTTCGTGGCTTTTGAGGGCTCTGAGGTAAGGATTTTCTATGCCAAAGGCGACAGGGATGCGGGCAACAGGCCTTTTGTTACTGATCGGAGCCCTAATCGGCGTCGGTTTTTCGTTTGCGGTATATGAGGGGTCGCAAAAAACCGCCGGCGCAAACTTTTGCGGTTCCTGCCACACGATGAAGCCCTTCGTATCGGCCTTTAAAATCCACGTCCACGGTGGCGACAACAGGTTGGGGTTCCAGGCCGAGTGCAACGACTGCCATCTTCCCCACGACGGCCTGGCTCATTATTTTCTTGTCAAAGTCAAATCGAGCACCAACGACATCTGGGTCGAGACCTTCGATAATACCGATAAAATCGATTGGCGCAAAAAATTAAAAGGGGGAGACCGCTTCGTCTATGACAGCGGATGCCTTTCCTGCCATGCCGATTTGGAGAATAAGACTTTGAGCAATCCTCGCGCCTTTCTGCCTCACAGGCTCTACTTTTCCAAAACAACGACTAAAACCTGCGCGGATTGTCACGCCAACGCGGGTCACAAACATTTGACCGAATTTATCAAAGAATAGCAAGGGAGGTCTTTATGCGAAAAGCGGCGGGTGCGGTATCGGTTTTCTTCCTGGTTATACTGGGAAGCGTTTTTTGGCACATGGCAATGGCTGCCGACAGCAACCCTACGGCGGCCGACAAACCGGCCGGCGCTCCAGCCCAGCCTGCGCCCTCCAGCCAATACCTGCGCTATCCAAACATTGCCTTCAAAGAGAAAATGACCGTTGCAAAAGGCACCGGGATGACCAAACAAGCCGCGCAGTGCATAGCCTGCCATTCCCAAAAGACCCCCGAAATCGTTAACGATTGGTCCAAAAGCGTTATGGCCCATGCGGGAGTAAGTTGTTTTGACTGCCACACGGTATCCAAAGACAGCCCCATGGCCAACCAGAAATGCCCGGGCGTGGCGGGAACCGGCCTATACGTAAGCTCCCTTGTCTCATCGGCAACCTGCGAAAAATGCCATCCAAACGAGGTGAAGGCTTTTCGGCAAAGCGGGCATGCGCGAGCCGCGATACAGGCCGTTAGCCAGCCGTTGAACCAGGCCCTTCTTGCCCACGAAGACATGAACATGCCGGAATTTAAAGACGCCGTATTTATGACCGGCTGCGCCCAGTGCCACGGGTCGGTAATAAAGGTCGGCTCCGATCACATGCCTGAGGCCGGTTCCTGGCCTGTTCACGGGATCGGTACGATCTATCCCGATGGAAGTGTGGGCAACTGCACGGCCTGCCATCTAAACCACCAGTTTTCGATAGCCCAGGCGCGAAAACCCTCTGCGTGCGGTACGTGCCATCTTGGTCCCGACCACCCCGACATCGAGATTTACAAGCAGTCGGTTCACGGGATGCTCTTTGAAGCCAGAGGGGCGAAATGGCATTGGAACAGTCCTCCGGGCGGATGGCAGCCTTTGGCCGACTATTCGGCTCCGACCTGCGCCACATGCCACATGAGCGGTATAAACGGCCTCCAGCCCACTCACAACGTGGATTTAAGGCTCAAATGGAATCTCTGGGCTCCCGTTTCCAACCAAAGAACGGGCGGCTTCGACACAGCGGCCGAAACTTTTATGAAAACGGGCAAGCTCACGGCTGGGAATCCCCTGGCCGGAAATCCCCAGGGTCCCCAGGCCGCAAGAAAGGATATGCTCCAGGTTTGCGCGGCCTGCCATTCCACCGAATTTGGCCAAAACTATCTGGGCATGGCCGACAAACAGGTGGAACTCTTCAATAAATACGCTCACGCGGCCTCGGAGATGATTGCCACCCTTCAAAAGAAAAACCTCATGATGAAAGACCCCTGGGCCGATCCGGCCTTCAGGACCTATTACTACATGTGGCATCATGAGGGCAGAAGGATGCGCCAGGGCGCGGCCATGGAAGGCCCTGACTATTCGCACTGGCACGGGGTTTTTGAACTGCAGCAAAGTCTTAGGATCCTTCAGGCGATCTACAACCAGCGCATGAAGACGGGAAAGATCGACTATAACCAGGTCGGCGGCGTTGGCGTTGGCGAATAACCGGCGTGGGGCCGGCAATGTTAAAGCCGCGAAGAGATTCAACTCCGCCCCCCTTTTGGCGGGAAGCTTTTCTGCTTGTTTTTGCGGCTTCGCGTCTTCGCGTGAGCCTAAATCAACATTGAGGGCCGGGGGGCGCCTTGCACCGCTGCCAAATCGGTGGGCGCGGACATATCCGCCGCAAAGAAGGTTAAAGATTGGAGCAAGCCGATGGGAAAACAGGGTCTATTATCCGGTTGGCGCTTCTTTAAGCCCTGCGAGGCAAGGGAGCGCGGTAAAAAGCAAAAGCTTGCCCAGGGCTGGACGGAGGTGCGTACGGGCGGCCGTTCCTGGGAGGATTATCACCGAAGGCGCTGGCAGTATGACAAGGTCGTACGCTCCACCCATGGGGTAAACTGCACCGGGTCATGCTCCTGGAACGTCTATGTAAAGGACGGCATCATCGTCTGGGAGACTCAGCGCGGAGATTATCCCGGGTGCGGCGCCGACAGCCCCGACTACGAACCGCGAGGCTGCCCCAGAGGGGCGACCTTTTCCTGGTACGTCTACAGCCCGCTGCGGGTAAAGTACCCCTATATGCGCTCGGAGCTTTTGCAACTGTGGCAGGAGGGGCTAAAAAAACACTGCGACCCGGTTGCGGCCTGGAAAAGCATCGTAGAGGATCCGGCAAAGACGCGGGAGTACAAGTTGGCCCGGGGTAAAGGCGGCCTGGTGCGGGTTTCCTGGGACCAGGCGGTGGACCTCATCGCCGCCTCTCTTGTGTACACGATTCAAAAATACGGTCCCGACCGCATCTTCGGCTTTAGCCCCATTCCAGCCATGTCCATGGTCTGCTACGCATCGGGGGCCCGGTTTCTTTCCCTCATCGGCGCTTCCATGGTGAGCTTTTATGACTGGTATTGCGACCTGCCTCCGGCCTCGCCTCAAATCTGGGGAGACCAGACCGATGTGCCCGTTAGCGGCGACTGGTTTAACGCAAGCTACATGATCGTTTGGGGTACGAACCTGCCCATGACCCGCACCCCGGACGCCCATTTCTACACCGAAGCCCGCTACAGGGGGGCAAAGGTGGCTGCCGTGGCCCCCGACTATGCCGAGTACGTAAAGTTCGCCGATACCTGGCTGCCCGCCCGGGCCGGCACCGACGGCGCGCTGGCCATGGCCATGACCTTCGTAATCGTAAAGGAATTCTACCTGGACAGGACAGTGCCCTATTTTGTCGACTATGCCCGGCAATACACCGACCTTCCCTTTGTCGTTATGCTGCGAAAACAGGACGGCCGCTATGTATGCGACCGTTTTCTGCGCGCATCCGACTTTAGTCCCGATAGCGAGCACGGAGAATGGAAAACCGTGGTCTTTGACGGAAAGGGCAAGGCTTTTGCGGTTCCAAACGGCAGTATCGGGTTTCGCTGGGAAAAAAAGGGCAAGTGGAACATAAAGCTCGAAGACTCCGAGAGCGGAGCGCTCCTTGAGCCTTTGTTAAGCTTTGCCCAGGATTGTGCCCAGTGGACTGCCGTGGGTTTTCCTTTCTTCGAGACCGGTGGGGCCAGGATAAGGGAGGGAAGCGTTCCGGTAAAAAAGATCGAGGTAGAGGGTGAAGAAGTCCTGGTTACAACGGTTTTCGATCTCATGGCGGCCAATCTTGGGCTCGATCGCGGCCAGGGAGGAGATTGCGCCAGGGACTACGACGACCCCGCGCCCTATACGCCCGCATGGCAGGAAAAAATCACCGGGGTTCCAAAAGAGGATGCGATCCGGGTGGCGCGCGAATTTGCCCAAAACGCCGAAATGACCCGCGGCAGATCGATGATCTTTCTCGGGGCTGGTTCAAACCACTGGTACCACAGCGATATGAGCTACAGGACCATCATCGGCCTTACCGAACTCTGCGGCTGCCAGGGGGTAAACGGCGGGGGCTGGGCTCACTACGTGGGCCAGGAAAAGGTGCGCCCTCTTGCGGGCTGGACAAACGTGGCCTTCGGACTCGACTGGCTGCGGCCTCCTCGCCAGCATAACGGAACTTCCTTTTTCTACTTTGCAACCGACCAGTGGCGCTACGAAAATATCGATCCCGCCGCTTTAATCTCTCCGGCCTTTGGCCGGCACGAACCAAAACACCTGGCCGATTATAACGTGCTTGCCGCAAGGCTTGGCTGGCTTCCCTCCTATCCGCAGTTTGACCAAAACCCGCTCGATATTTGTCGCAAGGCCATGGAAGAAGGTGCCCGCAAAGACGAGCAGATTATTGAGTATGCCACGGAAAAGCTAAAAAACGGCGACCTCGGGTTCGCAATGGAAGATCCGGGGGATCCGGCCAATTACCCCCGGATTTTATTCTTGTGGCGCTCCAACCTTCTAGGCGCAAGCGGCAAGGGACATGAATATTTCTTAAAACACCTGCTGGGGGTTGAAAACAGCCTGCTTAACGAAGAAAACGAAAAAGTTTCACGCATCGAGGAGATGGAGGCAAAACCCGCCGATCCCGACGGGAAACTCGATTTGCTTGTAACGCTTGAATTTCGCATGAACACGAGCGCTCTCTACTCGGATATCATCCTGCCGGCTGCCACCTGGTATGAAATGCACGATATCAGCACGACCGATCTGCACCCCTTCGTCCATCCTTTCAATCCGGCAGCGGATCCGGCCTGGGAGACCAAAACCAACTGGGAACAGTTCAAAGCGATCGCCAAGAGATTTTCCGAGCTTTCCGCCAAACACCTGGGAGTTCAAAAAGACCTGGTCGCAACGCCTCTTGCCCACGATACGCCCGCGGAACTGGCTCAACCCCTGGGAAAGGTAAAAGATTGGAAAAAAGGCGAAATCGAGGCTCTCCCGGGTCGCACCATGCCCAAACTGCAGGTTGTCAGCCGCGATTTTCCAAATGCGTACAAGATGATGACCGCCCTTGGACCCCTGGTTGAAAATATCGGTATAGGCGTAAAGGGGGTCTCCTGGAACAGCAGCGAAGAATACCGGCGCCTCAAGGATATCCTGGGTACGGTAAGGGCCGAAGGCATAAGCCGGGGGCTTCCCGACCTGGATACGGCCAGGCAGGTTGCCGAAACGATTCTCACACTGTCGCCCGAGACCAATCCGGAAGTGGCGGCCAGGGCATGGCGAAGCATGGAGGAAGCCACAGGCCTGGATCTTGGCCATTTCGGCCGCGCCGCAGAATCGGGGGCAAATGGCGGGGAAAGCCTTCGCTTTGCTGATATCGACGCTCAACCTCGCAAGGTCCTTACCACCCCAACCTGGAGCGGAGTGGAAAGCGAGACCCGTTCCTATTCTCCTTTTGTGATAAATATTGAAGAAAAAATCCCCTTTCGAACCCTCACCGGAAGGGCTCAATTCTACCAGGACCATGAATGGATGCTGGCCTTCGGCGAGGGGCTCCCGGTTTTTCGCCCGCCTCTTGACACGCGCATTCTCGAATCGGCAAGGCTCGATGGTTTGAGGCGAAAAGGAAAGGAACTGGTTCTTAATTACCTCACGCCCCATTCCAAATGGTCCATCCACAGCACCTATTCAGACACCTTGACGCTTCTAACCCTCTTTCGGGGTGGGGAAGCCATCTGGATAAACAACGAAGACGCGGCGGCCATAGAGATACAGGATAACGACTGGCTGGAGTGTTACAACGCAAACGGCATTGTCATGGCCAAGGCCGTGGTAAGCCACAGGATCCCGCGCGGCAAGGCCTTTATGTACCACGCCCAGGAAAGGCTTATAAACACTCCGGGCTCCAATATCTCCAAACAGCGCGGAGGCACCCACAACTCCGTTACCCGCATCTTCATGAAACCTACCCAGATGATCGGCGGGTACGCCCATCTTAGCTACGGGTTCAACTATTACGGGCCCACGGGGGCTCAAAGGGACGAAACGGTGATTGTAAGAAAGGCCGGCGAGGTGGACTGGTATGAAGATTAAAGCGCAAATGGCCATGGTCATGAACCTGGACAAATGTCTTGGCTGCCACACCTGCAGCATCCCCTGCAAAAACGTCTGGACCAACCGCGAGGGGGCCGAATACATCTGGTATAACAACGTGGAAACAAAGCCGGGCATGGGATATCCCAAAAGCTGGGAAAACCAGAAGCACTGGAAGGGCGGCTGGAGCCTTCGCGGAAAAAAGCTGGGTTTACGCTCAGGCAATCACTCCGCGAAATTTGCCAAAATTTTCTATAACCCGGACCTGCCCCTTATAGACGATTACTACGAACCCTGGAGCTATGACTACGAAAAGCTCACCAGCAGCCCCCGGCAAAAGCATCAGCCTTCGGTTCGTCCCAAATCGCTCATAACCGGGGAAAACATGCGGATCAAGTGGGGACCTAACTGGGAAGACGACCTGGCGGGCGCCAATGTGACAGGCCGCGAAGACGTCAATTTCGCCGGGCTCGAAAAAGAGATCTACCTGCAGTTTAAAAATGTTTTCATGCTCTATCTGCCAAGGATCTGCGAGCATTGCCTGAACCCGGGCTGCGTGGCCTCCTGCCCTTCGGGAGCGCTCTACAAACGCGAGGAAGACGGCATCGTGCTGGTCGATCAGGAGCGGTGCCGCGGATGGCGCTACTGCGTTTCGGGCTGCCCCTATAAAAAAGTCTATTACAACTGGAAAACCTCGCGGTCGGAAAAATGTTTGTTCTGCTACCCGCGCATCGAAGCAGGGCTTCCGACCCTTTGCGCGGAAAGCTGCGTGGGGCGTATCCGGTATGTGGGCGTGATGCTCTACGACGCCGATCGTGTCCCGGAAGCGGCCGCGGCCGTGGAGCAATCGGACCTCTACAGAGCGCAAACCGATCTGTTCCTGGACCCAAACGATCCGGCGGTTGCCTGCGAGGCCGCCGCAGCCGGGATTGCCACGCATATGATCGATGCGGCAAAAAACTCGCCTGTCTATAAGCTCGCCGTTAAATGGGGGCTGGCCCTTCCGCTCCATCCCGAGTTCCGAACGCTTCCCATGGTCTGGTATATTCCCCCTTTAAGCCCTCTGGCGTGTCTTGAGCATCAACCCAACGGGGCGGAGCTCATCGACCGGCTGCGGATACCGGTAAAGTATCTGGCCAACCTGCTGGCCGCGGGCGATGAGGCTCCGGTAAGGCTCGCGCTAAAAAGGCTCCTGGCCCTGCGCGCCTATATGAGGGCAACCGCCGTCGAGTCGCCGGGGCCGGGTGGCGCCGATCCAAATTCGCCCGGCGCGTCCGTGGCTGCCCTGGAAGAAGTGGGGCTTACCCGCGAGGCGACAGAGGAGATGTACCGGCTGCTTGCCCTGGCCAAATACGGCGACCGCTTTGTTATTCCCACGGTTCGAAGGGAAGAGGTCCAAAATCTGCACCGGGACCGGGGCACATGCGGGTTTCCGCCCAAAAGTCAGGGGGGCGCGGATGACTGAGTCCAGCCGCTTGCTCTTTAAGCTCCTTTCGGTATTGCTCCACTATCCCGACAGCTTACTTATGGACAGTCTGGGCGAGATCGAGGCTCTCTCGGCCGAGGTATCCCAGAGGTGCGAGGAACTCATCGGGGGAAGCTTTCTGCCCTATTTACGGGCAACCCCGCTTCTGCGCGCTCAGGAATACTACACAAGGACCTTCGATCTTAGCCCCACCACCTGCCTCTATCTTAGCTGGCATCGTTTGGGAGAAAGCAAGGAGCGAGGAGCGGAGCTGGCGCGTCTTAGCGGCCTCTATCGCAGTGAAGGCCTGGAGTGCGTGGCTGAGGATTTGCCCGATTATCTGCCGATGATCCTCGAATTTGCCTCGATTTGTCCAGGTGATGGCGGCTTGGAATTGCTTCGCGACTTTAGTCCCGAAATTGAAAAGCTTCGCCTGAGGCTCAAAGAAAGCCAAAGTCCCTATGAGGTGCTTTTTGCCCTGCTTTCCGAAGTGGAAAGTCTTGCCTCGGGTCAAAGCTCAAAGGAGAGACTATGAACTGGAATACTCTGGCGTTTGTGGTTTTCCCCTACATTTGCCTCACCGTCTTTACGCTCGGACATGCTTACCGGTATGCGGCCGATCCTTTTCACTGGAATTCCCGATCAAGCGAGATCCTGGAAAAAGAGAGGCTAAAATACGCATCGGTGCTGTTCCACTACGGGGTGGTGTTCACTTTTTTCGGCCATTTTGCCGGTCTTCTCATCCCGCAAAAATTCCTCACTTCCCTGGGCATAACCCCGGCCATTCACATGCGCATTGCGCTTATTTCCGGCATGCTCTTCGGCCTTCTCGCCCTGGTGGGCGCCGTTTTATTGCTCAAACGCAGGCTGGGGCAAAAAAGGGTTTTTCTGCGCTCGAGCGCGAACGACGTGGTCACTTTGGTCCTGGTCGCTCTTGTAATCGCCCTTGGGACCTATAACGTTTTCTTTGCCCATTGCGATGTCCTCGATACCGTCGCCCCCTGGATTCGAAGCATTCTGACCTTTTCTCCCGACCCGGGTCTCCTCTCTTCGGTTCCTTTCACCTACAGGCTCCACGTTGTGGCCGCACTGGCGCTGCTCGGATTTTCGCCCTTCAGCCGCCTTATCCACATCTGGAGCGTTCCGGTCCCCTATCTCTTCCGCAGTCAGATCGTTTTCAGGCAGCGACGGGTGGAGTGATTCATGCCCCAACCATTTAAACGAATAAAAACCAACCTGGCCCAGCTTCCGCCAAGCTATTTCGCCATGGTGATGGCTACGGGCATCGTTTCGATCTGTTCGCACCTCATGGGTTTCGCACTGATCGCGGCGTTTCTTTTCTGGTTGAATACGGCCCTTTACGCGGGCCTGTGGCTCCTCTACATAGCACGCCTGATCCTCTACCCAGCCCCTGCGGCCGCCGACCTGGGCGACCACAACCGTAGCGTGGGTTATTTTACCGTGGTTGCCGGGACCTGCATTCTTGGAAGCCAGGCGCTGCTCCTTCACCACGCCCTGCGGACCTCCCTGGCGCTGCTGGGCCTGGGCGTTTTTCTGTGGCTTTTTCTGATCTACGTGGTCTTTACCCTTCTAATCATTTCGGCTCACAAGCCCTCCCTTGAAGAGGGCATAAACGGGCTGTGGCTGGTTTCCATAGTGAGCACTCAATCAATTTCGATCCTGAGCGCAATGATTTCCTCCCATCTTGAACCCGATTTCCGGTTGCCGCTTCTTTTCTTTTCCCTGTGCATGTTTCTTATCGGCTGCATGCTCTACGTTTTAATCATTACCCTGATTTTCTACCGGTTCCTGTTCTTTAAGCTTAGCCCCATGGAGTTGAGCCACTCCTACTGGATCAACATGGGGGCGGTGGCCATAACGACTCTGGCCGGGACGGGCCTTGTCTGGAACGGCAGGTCCGTGCCCTTTCTCGCCCAATTGCATCCCTTTATCCTGGGGCTCACACTCCTTTCCTGGTCTGCTGCCACCTGGTGGATTCCGCTGCTTCTCATGCTTGGCGTATGGCGGTTTTTTATCAACCACGACCCCTTCGTCTACGAGCCGACCTACTGGGGCATGGTCTTCCCCCTGGGGATGTATACGACCTGCACCTGGTGGCTGCACAAAATCACCGGCCTGCGGTTTCTTTCAAACATTGCGCATTACTTCATCTACGTGGCGCTGCTGGCATGGACCCTTACTTTTTTCGGCTGGATCAGTTCGTTTAAAGGAGTGAAGAAAAGAGCATGAAGAAATGTCCGATCGCTTTTGCCATGGTTTTATTGACCGTGGCCTTTCTAAGTTCCCCGTTCGCAGGCGCCGCCGCCCTTTCCGATGAAAACGGCGGCCAGCAGGGACCAAGCGAGGTCTATTGCCCGCCGGTTGCTCTTAAAGCCAGGTATCACGCCTGGCTCGACATGGTGCGCCACACCCACGAAAAGGAACAGCCCGACTGGATGGCCCCCATCGTTACTCTTCCCGCGACGCTCCAGCAGCAGCTGCGAACCGATTACGGCTTGAGTTCCTTTAGAGGCCTGGATTCGGATACTTTTTTAAGCCGGGGCCTCGAGGTTATCCCCACGGAGAATACGGAAGTGCTTTTCGGAAATCCCACCTGGGATACCAGGGAGTTTGCCAAAAACAGGCAAGCGGCGGGCTGGGCCGATTGGTCCTCGACTTTGAAATACCGCCTGTTTTCTTCTCCCAGCACGGAGGGAAACTACATCGTCACCTTCCTTCTTTCCACCTCCTTTGCCACGGGTTCAAACGACATTAGCGCCGGCTACGATATTGTGACCCCTATGCTTGGTTTTGGAAAAGGATTTAAAACTTCCCTCGGGGAATTCGATTATCAGGCCACGGTCGGCCCCTCCATACCCAGCGCGGAATTTTCCAAAGTCGGTACGCCCATTACATGGAACAGCGCCTTTCAATACGGAAACCGGTTCAGTTTTTTCGGCTACGAGGTCCCTCTGTGGCCCGATTTCGAAGTCACCTGGGTTTCCTATCCCAACGGTGAAAACTGCGGGGGCCAACAGGTCTACCTCGCGCCGGGAATAAACATCGGGCGCTTTCAGCTAACCGAGCACGTCTACTTCGTAGTGGGCGCGGCATATCAGTTTGCCGCTACCTCCAATCGCGCCTTCGATCATCAATGGCTAATTACCATGAGAATTCCCTATTTTTAAACAGTATGAAAGACACAGGGAAATTCCGGCTTTCCACGTTGACCATGACCGCTTCGGTGGATTATACTCGGGCCACATCCCGGCAGCTTTCAGCCGGTTTTTTATAGGTGAAGTTTTCCCTTTTTTTGTGAGGATAAAGATTAGTGATTTCTGTTCTCCATAGAAGCGCAAGACCCTGTCTACCCTTGAGCCCGCCGGTCCATGGGGATCCACCCTGATTGAAAAGACCTCACTTAATCGAGCCCAGGTAACCGGCTTCCCGCAGCGATAGCCCAAAACTCCTGGATGATCGCGGTACAAAAACACGCGGAGTTGGCCGGCGGGAAACATCCCTTTTGTCTTAAAACTCGGAGAGTCGGACCGGATTTATCGTAAAGCCGCAATCTTTCCGGAGGAAATTTCAAGTGCCTCATTATCCTTATCAAAAAGAAATCAAAAGGCGAAGAACCTTTGGAATAATAAGCCATCCCGATGCGGGCAAGACCACCCTTACCGAAAAACTGCTTCTTTTCGGCGGGGCAATCCAGATAGCGGGGGCCGTAAAGGCGCGGAGGGCCGCCCGCCACGCCACAAGCGACTGGATGTCCATAGAGAAGGAAAGAGGGATTTCGGTAACAACCTCGGTTATGAAGTTCAACTACCGCGACTTTGAGATGAACCTTCTCGATACGCCGGGCCACCAGGATTTTTCCGAAGATACCTACCGGGTGCTCACCGCGGTCGATAGCGCCCTGATGGTTATAGACAGCGGCAAAGGCGTCGAGTCCCAAACCGAGAAGCTGATGGAGGTCTGCCGGATGCGCAACACTCCGATCATCACCTTCATAAACAAGCTCGACCGGGAAGGCATGGCTCCGCTCGATATTCTAAGCGAAATCGAAGACAAACTCCAAATCGAGTGCACCCCGCTATCCTGGCCCATCGGCATGGGCAAAAATTTCAAGGGCGTCTACAATCTCTACCGCAAGGAACTCTTTCTTTTCACCCCCGGCCAGGAAACC
This sequence comes from Syntrophobacteraceae bacterium, assembly GCA_049976905.1. Classification (GTDB taxonomy): domain Bacteria; phylum Desulfobacterota; class Syntrophobacteria; order Syntrophobacterales; family Syntrophobacteraceae; genus SbD1. The sequence continues at coordinate 52,783 of JBMFHI010000009.1, forward strand.
AGAAAACAGGACGGGATACTGATAAAAAGCCTGGACGATCCGCAGCTCGACACCCTTTTGGGCCGGCAGGCCAAAGATCTGCGCTCGGATGTGGAACTTCTGGAAGGAGCGGCCAATCCTTTCGAGCTCGACCACTACCTCCGGGGCAACCAGTCGCCGGTGTTTTTCGGAAGCGCCCTCAATAATTTCGGGGTAATGGAGCTTCTCGACGCGATCGTTGAGATGTCTCCCACCCCCGGGGTTAGAGCCGCTGCCACAAGGGATGTCTTCCCGTTTGAGGAATCTTTTTCCGGCTTTGTTTTTAAAATCCAGGCGAATATGGACCCGGCTCACCGGGACCGGATCGCTTTTTTAAGGATCTGTTCGGGAAAGTTCACGCGGGGAATGAAGGTCATTCACCACCGGGTCGGCAAGGAAATCACCCTGGCCAATGCAACCACCTTCATGGCCCAGGACAGGTCCAATGTGGAGGAGGCCTACGCGGGGGATATCATCGGTCTCTACAATCACGGCACCATAAAGATCGGAGACACTTTCACCCAGAAAGAGCCCCTGCAATTTACCGGAATCCCAAACTTTGCCCCGGAACATTTTCGAAGAGTAATTCTTAAAAATCCTTTTAAAGTAAAACAACTGCAGAAGGGGTTGACTCAGCTCGCTGAGGAAGGCGCCGTACAGTATTTTCGCCCGATCCAGGGCGCTGATTACATCCTCGGGGCGGTCGGGGTCTTGCAGTTCGATGTTACCGTTGCAAGGCTCCAGGCCGAATACGGCGTGGATGCTACCTATGAGCCGGTAGGCTTTTCCGCGGCCCGCTGGATTGGCTGCGATGACAAAAAAAAGCTCGAAGAATTCGAAAGAAAGCACCTGTCTAATCTGGCCCACGATTCGGAGGGGCATCTGACCTACCTTGCCCCCAGCGCCTGGCGCCTGGATTTTGTCATGGAAGACTGGCCCGCGATTTCTTTCAAAAAGACCCGGGAACACAGCTAGTGTGACGTCCCTTAAGTTCTATGATATTCAAACCGGCCAAAAACGTAGGGTGGCACAGCTTTTCG
>JBMFHI010000010.1:0-53252 GCA_049976905.1 Syntrophobacteraceae bacterium
CTATAAAAATAGAGAGCCGTTTTTTTCTTTTCCGAGGAAAGAGCAGCGATCATTTTCGACGCCTCCATTTCGGCCGGCGATTTTTCGAGGGATAAGACACTTCGGAGCGTATCGTGCCTCAATTTGGCCTCATTTGCAAGCTCATCGTGTAAGATCGACACTAAATGCGCGTGAAAATCTGGGAAAATTTTTCTTTACCGGGAAAGCGATTTACAAAACAGGTGTGAACAATGCTTAGCCCAGAAGTGATGGTTACCGCTTAAAGTCCTCTTCCAAAATCGACTTTTGAAGGGGTGCGAGGTCGAATAGACCTCGCTTCTTCGTGTCAGACTCAGTAGATAGCATTTTCACGATTTTTAACTCCGCGTGCGCCGGGTAGCATCCATTTCCCGCACGGCCTGGCCAACGGATTTAAAATCGTGATCAAACCAAGTGCGCAGATATCCGTTGTCCGCAACAAGGCAGGGCGGATCTCCGGGCCTGATCGGCTTTTCCTCGACATTTACCTTAACGCCCAGTTCCTTTTCAACATTGCTCACCAGTTGGCGCACGGAGACGCCCGCGCCGGTCCCGACATTTGAGACCAGCCGCTCCCGGACCGAGAGTTCCGAGATCGCCCTTATGTGGGCAAGCCCCAGGTCCATTACGTGCACATAATCGCGCACCGCCGTTCCATCCGGGGTGGCATGGTCTGTTCCAAAAAGGCTGAAACCGCCTCCCGACATTGCAGCGCTTATAAGGTTTGGCAGAACGTGGGTTTCCGGCTCGTGGCGCTCGAAAATCTCACCCTCGGGATCGTTGCCTATTACGTTAAAATAGCGCAGCATTGCGTAGCGAAGTCCGAAAACCGGCCCCGTCGTCGCTATCACCTGCTCACACATCAGCTTGGAGAGGCCATAGGGGTTTGTGGGCACCTGTTGATGATCTTCCCGGATTGTCGGGGTTTGGGCATTTCCGTATGTAGCGCAGGAACTTGAAAATACCAGGAGCCTGGTTCCTGCCCGCTTCATCGCTTTTAGAAGTGAGATCGTACCGTTTACATTGTTATCGAAGTAGATCTCAGGCAAGCGGGTAGATTCTTCAACGTAGGCTTTTGCCGCAAAATGGATGACCGCTTCAATTTTAAAACCGGTCAAAGCCCGAAAGAGGGCCTCCTCGTCGCGGATGTCTCCGAAAGCTAAAGGGCCGAATTTTACCCATTCGGCCCAGCCGTTTGAAAGATTATCGAAGACAACCGGAAGGTGTCCGGCCTTGCGCAAAAGTTTCGAGGTATGGGAACCGATGTAGCCCGCACCACCTGTAACCAGAATATTCATAATGTCTCCTGCCTACCTTGGAAATAGCGTTCTTTTTGCCTGTATACATTAAAATAGCGCTTATCGCCAGCCCCCTTGCGAGGCAAATTCCACGAAGTTTGGCGCAAATATTTGAGTTTTAACGGCTGCGGTAATACAATTAGAAAACATTATAGGAAAAAGGACGCAAGAGATTGGACGAACTGGAAATCGAATATGTAAAAGTGCACACCCTCTCGGACCGCTTTGAAGCGGATGTGATCGCCAACGCCCTGGAGCAGGAAGGCATAGAGGTGATGGTCAGGCTGTTTACGGAAACGGCCTATTCCAACATTTTCGTTGCTCAAAAAGGTTGGGGATACATCCTGGCGCCAAGGCAAAAGGCGGAACTCGCTCGCCAAATAATATCGGAGTTTACCCGGATGTGGAAAGAGGAAGACCTTAGACCTTCCGGGCAATCGGAAATCGAGCAAGCCGGCCCCGCGCGGCCGGGAAGTTACGGGCAAAGACTTAGCCAGGTTACCGAACAGCTCGCCGCTTTGCAAATCGAACCCGGTTTATGGGAGGCTTTGAGGCAAGCCGACCCCGGGGAGGTTGCATCGAGGGCCGCAGTCGAATTCGACCCGCAAAAAAACGGCTATATCGTCCCGATTCTTAACGGCGCGGTTTTGTGCAGCCCCTGGAGCCAACAGATCGAGCCGATCGGAGAGCCCTCCTTTTTTTCGCGGGATTTTCAGCTTAGCCTGGCCGTTGTTCATTATCTGCTGTATGCGCAAAACAAGGTCGCGGCCGATAAATGGGTAAGCGAGAAGGATTTACCGGGTGGGAGCCTCTTTTTCACCGCCGCCCATGCTCTTCCGATGGATCTTCTGGTAGCGGCCTTCGACGGCCGTCCGGATTTACTCGAGAAAGCGGCCCTTGGCATAGGGGGCCAAAAAACCGATATAGCGGCTCTTAGCTACCGTTTCAGCGTCTTGCCAAGGATTGCGTTTCTTTTAATATTTTGGGAAGGAGATGAAGAATTCGCTTCTTCCTGCCATTTGCTCTTCGATGAGACGATTGCGGCGCACTTTAGCTCCCTGGACCTTGTCTGGGCACTTGTAAATGTCTTTATCCAGGCTTTGCTGGCCTCGGCGGCGAGCTTTTAAAAACCTTGAAGGAATCGATTGGAGTAGAAAAATGCATGGGGACATGAACATGGACCGCGCCATATTCGACCTCAACATCAGCGTCGAGGCGACCTCGCTCTACATACTGCTTTGCGCGCTAATGGACGCGGGAGAAGATCCCACGCTTGAAAACGCCTCCGTTAAGTGGAGCGGAACCAGGGAGGCCCTGGACACAGCCGCCCGCGAACTGATCGAAAGGGGAATCGTCGCGGGGGTCGTGCCAACGCCCAGCGACCTGCACCTTCATCCCAACAGCCGCGAGCGGTGGAGCTGAGTTTGGGGCCGTATCCAGGCAAGAACGCCGGGGGAAAATCTCCCGGCGCCTTTTAGCCAAGCGGTTTTAACCCCAGCATATCCGCAATGACCGAGGCACTGTATTGGACAAACTTATTGAACTCTTCTGCCTCCAGGCTCCCGCCTGCCGGATTGGGCACGGAATCGGGAAGGCTAATGGAAAAGGGTGCGTTTTGCATTGGCTTTTTGGGCACGACCTCGAATTGGGGCTCAAAAGCGTCGGCGAAGTATTTGTCCTGAAAAACCGCAAATTTTAACGCGTGCGCGGTCGCATCGAGCACCGCCGTGCGCTTGACGTCGACGAGGTTTTCAGCCACGGCCTTTCTTATGCCCGCCAGGCATTCTCCCCCCTGGGTGCAGGCGATATGGCCGTTTCGGTTTGCAAACAGCATCGAGTCCATGATTTCCTGCTCGGATACCTGAAGGAACCGCACGGACTCCTCGCCGCCGATCTTACGGTAGTCTTCGACCAGCTTTATCACCCGAGGCATGGAAACCGGATTGCCGATCATGGCCGCCTGGGCCACGCTTGGTCGCACGGTCACCGGGTGAAACTCCCGTCTGCTTTTTTCCGGTTCGAGGTAATAGAGATAAACCGGGTTGGCATGCTCGGATTGCACTCCTATCACAGCGGGAAGAGCCTCTATTATGCCAAGGTCATACATTTTGAGAAAGCCCGCCATTATCGCCGTAATGTTGCCCGCGTTTCCGATCGGTGCGACAATTGCCAGAGCGCCGACCTCGTAGTCGAAACTCTGAGCTACTTCATAGCTGTAAGATTCCTGCCCGAGAATGCGCCAGGCGTTTTTGGAATTCATAAGGGCAACGGAGAAATTTTCCGAAAGATATTCGACGACCTTCATGCAATCGTCGAATACGCCGGGGATCTCGATAACCCGGGCTCCGCTTCCAAGGGGTTGGCCGAGTTGCTGCGCAGTGACCTTGCCCGAGGGCAAAAGCACGGCCGACTTTACTTTGCCGCAAAGATAGGAGGCATAAAGAGCCGCTGCCGCGGACGTATCGCCGGTTGAAGCGCAGATCGCCAAAACATCGCGAACACCCCGCGTGTTTATGAGATAATTAAGATAGCTGAAAGCGCTCGCCATCCCCCGGTCTTTAAAGGAAGCGCTGGGATTTTGGCCGTCGTTTTTAAAGCAGATATCCATCCCGACCCACTCTCTCATGACCGCATTGGCGCCGACAACGGGCGTATGGGCTTCGCCCAGATACACTATGTCTTCCAGGGGAATTATCGAGCCGATGAGTTCATGGAAAAGGTAAATGCCCTTAAGAGGTGCGAGATTGGACATTTTTCTGTAATCGAAGATCTTTCGCCATTTTTGGCCGGGGATTTCCTTGAGCCGCTCCCACTGCATATCTTCAATAAGGAGGACCGAACCGCACCTGGGACAGGTGTAGAGAAGCTCTTCGATACCGAAAAGCTCCGCGCACCCAAGACAGCGGTAGAGATATCTGCCGCTTACCTTGGGGATAACCAGGGATTGCATTTCAGGGGGAAACTGGTCTAATTTCATGCCAACTCCGGATAAATCACAAATGGTGCGCTCCAATTTATGGCCGCACGGGAAACAGATCGGGCCCGACCTGGCAAGTATCAAATATTTCATGGCAATAATCAAGGGATACGCAAAGCGGATGCTCACTTGTCCATTTCCCGCACTTGTTGGGAACCGCGAAACTGTTGCAAAAAAACGACACGTGGTATTTCCGTGTATTTTTTTTGCCACAGTCGCATTTTTGATTCAAGTATTGCTATTTTTTTCCGATAGATGTAAGAGTAGCCCCCATATTGGCTTTAGGGCAAGGCGTGACCATGGAAAGACTTTTGGCACGAAAGATGCTCTAGGACCGAGGCCGGGAGGGTATAGGGGGCGTGACACATCACAAACAACACACCATCGGTCAATCGGTATGGTGCAGCGGAGTAGGACTGCATTCAGGGCTAAAGGTTTCCATGGTCTTGAAGCCGGCGCCTGCGGATCACGGAATCCGTTTTCGGCGAACGGATCTTGCGGGCAATCCCACTATTAACGCGCACTACAACAATGTCATCGATACATTTCAGGCCACAACCATCGGCTCGTCCAGCATGGCCGTATCCACCGTCGAACATCTCATGGCGGCCCTTTACGGCTGCGGAGTCGATAATGCGCTCGTGGAGCTAAACGGCCCCGAGGCGCCGATTTTCGACGGAAGCGCGGCCCCTTATGTCAAGCTGATACAAAGGGCCTCCATAGTAGAGCAAGAGGGGACAAGACGGTATCTGACCATCAGAAAACCCGTAGTGGTAAAGGAAGGCGATTCGTCCATCATCGCCACACCTTCCGACCAGTTCCAGGTGCACTACGAAATTGAGTTTCCCCATCCTCGGGTTGGCAAGCAGCAATATTCCTGGGAATTGACAAATGGCAGTTTCAGCAGGGAAATTGCCAAGGCGCGGACTTTCGGTTTTTTAAAAGACGTCCTGCGCCTCCAGCAAATGGGACTGATCCGGGGAGGTTCGCTTTCCAACGCGGTGGTTTTCGACGATAACGAAGTTTTAAATGTCCATGGTTTCCGCTATTCGGACGAATGCGTGCGCCATAAGATTCTCGATTTTATCGGCGATCTGGCTCTTACCGGCCTGCCTGTGCTTGGAAAATTCGAGATCCGAAAAGCCGGCCACACGCTCCACAGCCGTTTTCTTGCCAAGCTGATGGATGCAAAAGGCCATACGGATCAAATGCCGCTCACAATTCCACAGCACTATATTTCCTCGGAGCTTTTCGCCATAGCCTGAGGACCAGGGCAAGTTTGGGCAGTTTTTTAATTCAACCTCTTTGCTTTCTTCGAGCATCCCCGCCTTCTTAGGCCTGGATGCTCGTTTGCTTTCCGCTCTTGCAAACGCTCACTATCCATCGCATCGTTAACACGATGGATTAGAGCCCCGGTTTCAGGCCTTTTTCCGGGCAGCCAGAAATTTTTGGTGGGCCTGGACCAGCCTGATGTCTCCATAGCTACAGCTCTCGCCCAAGGTTTGTTTAATCTCACCCAGGGGCCGGTTTTGCATCTCCGTTAGCTTTCGCTCGATGAGTTCGAGTTTTTCCGGGCTAAGAAGGTTTGCGATTTCGATCTGCCCGGTTTCCACGAAAGCGGCCAGATGGCCCACGATGGTCGAGGCGGTAAGCCCCCGCTCCCGGGCAACCTCGGAAACGCCGCGCCCGCTTTTAAAAAGGTCGAAGCTGATTTGCCTCGTATCTTTTGCCGCGGCTTTGTTAGCTTCCCCGGCACGAGCCTTGAGCGCCAAGGCCGGAGCAGGCTCGAAAGTCCGGTCAATTCCATGCTTTTGCCGGTAGGAGCAAACGAGTTCCAGGATCTGCCCGCCGTACTTTTCATACAACCTTTTGCCCATACCCCTGATGCGCTTTAGCTCCTCGGGGTTTTCGGGAAGCGTTGCTGCAATCTGAATCAACACGCTCTGGTGAAGAATCTGGTAGTTGGCAACACCGGATGCCTCAGCCAGGGCCGCTCGCCAACTTTTAAGAGTCTGAAAAAGTTCCGGGTGGCCGATTTCGGATTCGCTATATTCGGGTGCCTGACTCTTTTTTTCCGTTCGGGGCTTAAAGTCTATCTGGACAGACGACAGGGCGCGCAGGTAGAGGCCCGTAGAGAAACCGGATTGGGAGCTTTTTACCGCTGCAAGCTTTGCGGCCGCTTCTTTTTTCAGTTCTTCCAGCCTGGCCGTGGCGATTTTTGCGATCTCCTTATTGTCGGTTTCTATGCGAAGGCCGGCAAGGAGGCTGCCCAAAATGGAGTTTAGCCTTTCCTCGAAATAAATCCCGGCTTTAGTTGAGCGCTCGAGCACGACGGGATCTTCTTCCGGGGGGGTATCCGGGGTGAAAAGCCCGCGCAGCTGGTTTTGGAACTTTTCGGCCACGAAAAAGATCTGCGCTTGCGCCCTTTCCTGGAGTTGCCGAAGGTCGGGCGCGCCCGAGACCCTTAGCGAAGCACTGTTTTCAGCGGTAATGCGAATAAAGCGGTCCAGCAAAAAACGCAGCCGCGAGAAGTCGAAGCATTCAGAAAGCAAGCGCTGTTGATAGAGCATCTGAGCGGTTTTGAGCTTCTGCCCGGAAGGAGGGTCCCCGGTGGTCTCCGCTATAAATCGGGACACGGCCGCGTCGGTCTTTACGACATGGGATGGGATTGGGGAAGTGAGCACAACACCTTCGAAGCTCTTGCAGCGGCTCAAAGCCACATAGACCTGGCCGTGGGCGAAAGCAGCGCCGGCATCGATCAGGGCCCGCTCAAAGGTAAGCCCCTGGCTTTTGTGAATGGTGATGGCCCAGGCGGGCTTTAGAGGAAGCTGCTCGAAACTGCCGGTCTTTTCCCCGGCTATCTCCCCCGTGGCGGGGTCCAGATGGTACTTGATATTTTCCCAGATCGCCGGCTCGGCCTCGATCTGCCCCTCATCTCCGGGGCACTTGACGCTAACCGAGCTTTTCCCGATCCCTGCAATCGTCCCGATCTTGCCGTTAAAATAGAGCTTTTCGGGGGAAGAATCGTTTCTTACAAACATCACCTGAGCGCCCTTTTTAAGCGTCAGGGACGACAAGGTGGGATAGGAATATTCCGGGAAATCGCCCTCGATTTTGGCCTGAAATAGACGCGGTTCATCCGGCAACCCCTTAAGCCTTGCCTGGTTTACGCCATCGGCGACTCTATTGTGAGTACAAAGAGTTATATAGCCCTCGTCATCTTCAGGCAGAAAATCCCCGCGGCAGCGGCTGTTTAGTTTTTGCAGCGTAGCCTCATCGAGCTGGTTGTCTCGCACACGGTTAAGAAGTTCTATAAAGCCGGGATCCGACTGACGGTAGATGTGTTTTAGCTCGATTGTCACAAATTCGGAAAGTCCCAGGGCGAGGCTGCCGAAAAAATAGAGGGAATCATAAAACTGTTTGAGAATCGCCAGCTCCTCTTCCTTTACAACCGGGGAGAGCTGCTTGAGGTCGCCGATCATGAGAAGCTGCACCCCGCCAAACGGCAGGTCGTTTCGCCGGCAGCGCCTGAGGACCCCATCGACTCCGTCCAGCAAATCAGCCCGCACCATGCTGATCTCATCGATAACCAGCAGGTCCATGCTCTTTATGACATTCATTTTCTCCCGGCTGAACCGGTATTGATTGGCGCGGTCGTAAACCCCGTTGCCCGGCACGCGGGGACCGAAGGGCAACTGGAAAAAAGAATGGAGGGTAACCCCGCCGGCGTTGATCGCGGCCACACCCGTCGGGGCGGCTACGACCATTCGTTTTCGGGTGTTCTTTTTGAGGTTGTGAAGAAAGGTGGTCTTGCCGGTCCCGGCCCTGCCCGTAAGGAAAACGTTGCGATCGGTGTACTCGACAAAATCGTGGGCCAGCGCAAGCTCGGGATTTGAAATCTCTTTCATGGTCAAAACTCGCAGCGGTTGGCAGCAAAATTAAAGTCATCCGGAGCAATGTGGCGATGGTGCAACACAATTGTAGCAAAAATAGCGGGCGGAAACGATGCAGGATTATAACCAAAACCAATATTTCCCAGGACATCACAACATTTTTTTGTGCCGCCCCCCTCCTCCGATAATTTCGAAGAAAAATCAGGTTAAATCCGGGACATTTGCTTATCAAGAAGGCTGCGCACAAGAGCGGCAAGCTCTTCGACTGCAACCGGCTTCATGAGAAACCCTCCAATCCCCAGGGCTCTTGCTTTTTCAAGGTCTATCTTCTCACTGAATCCGGTACATAAAATTATAGGCTGATCGGGCTTAAGGGATAAAATCTCTTTGACAAGTTCAGCTCCGGTCATCTTGGGCATGGTCATATCCGTAATCACCAGATCGAACGGATTTTCTCCCACCTGGCTGCGAAAGACCTGCAGTGCCTGTTCTCCGTTGGCCCGGGTCTGGACGCCATACCCCAGGCTTTGGAGCATCCTGGACATGGCCCGGGCGAGGGTGGGTTCGTCCTCCACTATTAAAATGCGCTCAGATCCCCCGGGCAGAGTCGTAACCGCCTGGATCGGGGCTTCTTCGGGATTTTCGAGCACGGGCAGAAAGACCTCAAACCTTGTCCCCCTGCCGGCAACACTTTCCACATCGACAAAGCCTCCAAGACTTTCCACAATGCCGTGGACAACGGCCAGCCCCACCCCGTACCCGCCCCCAGTCCCTTGGTCGTAAAGAAAGGATCAAAGATTTTCTCCATTACGGAAGGGTCAATACCGGTTCCCGTGTCGTTTACGCACAGCTTTAGATACCGACCGGGCATGAGGCCCGAACGCTTGCCAATCGCTTCAGCTTCGAGGTCTAGCTCGCAGAGGCCCACTTCCAAAACGCCGCCCGCATCGAGCATGGCTTGATAGCCATTAGTGCAGAGGTTCATAAGCAGTTGGTGAAGCTGGGTAGGATCGGCGTAGACAAAGGCCATGGACGAAATATTTTCCCTGATCTCGACTGTAGCCGGAAGGGATGCCCGAAGCAGCTTCACTGTTTCCTTTACTATCGGCCCTGCCTGGACGGACTGTTTTTCCTGCACGCCTTGCCTGCTAAAGGTCAAAATCTGTTTTATCAGCTCTTTGGCCCTGTTGCTTGCAGTGAGCACTTCGGCCAGATTTTCCCTAACCTCGTCCTGATTTTCCAGGGCCATCAGGCTCAGTTCGGTAAAACCCGAGATAATGCCAAGGATGTTGTTAAAATCATGTGCGATACCTCCGGCCAGAGTGCCAAGGGCTTCCATTTTCTGGGACTGGCGCAATTTGCTCTCGATCATTGCCCGTTCCCGTTCGATTCTTTTGCGCTCTGTGATGTCCTGGACGGTAAACATCAGGCCCGAGTTGAGATTGCCCGAATCGATGAGACTGGTGCTCATAAGCGCATCTATAATCTTTCCGTCTCTGCGTCTGAGGCGCGTTTCAAGCGTACAGCCCCCCTGCGCCCGCACCTGTCTGTCTACCTCCATGCGAACATTTCGGTAATCTTGCTCACTTTGGTAAAATAATCTCGAATCGCTGCCTACGATTTCCTCCCTTGAACATCCGGCGATAGTGCACAGTTGATCGTTTGCATCCAGTATGATCCGGCCGGAACTTAAACCTATTCCAATCGGCGCGACCTTGAAGATACTCTTCATCCTGGCTTCGCTTTCCATGAGAGCATCCCGAACACGCTTTTCACTTGTTATGTCGCGGCAAACGCCCGAAGCTCCGATTATCTTTCCCAAGCCATCCCGGATCGGCGAAAGGGTAATCGACACATCTATGTTGCAGCCATCCTTTCGCCTGCGCACGGTCTCGTATTGTCTCACCACCCGGCCGGATTTTACCTCTTCAAGGATCGCGTGGGCGTCACCGGTAATACTTCCGGGTACGAGCATGCCGATGGAGCGGCCGAGCACCTCCTGAGCCCTATACTGGTAGATGTTTTGAGCCCCCATACTCCAGGAGACTATCGTACCATCCAATGTTTCCCCTATTATGGCGTCGGCGGAAAACTCCACGATCGCCGCCAACCTCGCCTGATCCTCCTCGGCCTTTTTCCTCTCGGAAATATCGCGAAAAGAGGCGATAAAAACAGGGCGCTCATTCCAAAGAAAAGCGCGGCCCGTTATCTCCACGGGGAAAACGGTCCCGTCCTTTCCGCGCACGTACCGGAGGGGAACAGTTATAACCTCGCCGCACATATGCTGTGCGGCATGGGTAATTTTCCTGGTCATTTCCGGCTCCGCGGAAAGCTCCCAGTTTTTTTTTGCAAGCATCTCCTCCCGGCTGTAGCCAAACATGGCCGAGGCCGAGCTGTTGGCGTCGATAATAAATTCGGTGTCGCTGTCGACAAAAAGAATTGCATCGGAACCGGCCTCAAAGAGCTCACGGTATCTTTGCTCGCTTTGGCTAAGAGCCTCCCGGACAAGAAATTTCGACAAGGCAATCGACAGGTGGCTCGAAAGCCTCTCCAACAGGGAAACAGTAGCCGGCGTAAGGCGGTTTTTCCGGCTGTCGTTTAGCTGGAGCAACCCGAGTGTCTCATCGCCGGCTTTAAGGCAGATCAGGGCAACGGACTCATAGCCCTCGCCGTTACAGCGGTTGCGGGTGCGAGCCTTGCGATCGGCCTCGCTGGTTGAGGCAAGCAGTTGGGTCGTGCTGTTGGTCCAAAAGCTCCCGTTGGACGTAAAGAAAGGCTTTGAGGGGTCTGCCCTTCCGAGAATGACGCTACCGCACATGCACTCCAATATGGGGTTTCCGTTTGCGTCGGCAATGGGCCTGCCGTTTTTACCGTTCGTGCAAAGACTGCTTTCAAGCCGAACGAACTCGGCCGAAAATCCCCTGGTCTCAAAATAGAGATAGTCGTTTTCCCGTTTGAGCCTGATCCCAACCGCCTCGAATCCAAAGCATTTTTGCAAAAAGCCCGTTACCTCACGCGCCAGGTCACGGGTCGTTGCGCTTTCATTTATAATCCGGAAAAGCTCGACCACCAGTTCGCGCTCTTTTGTGATCTGCCTGTATTCGGTAACGTCAAAACCGACGCTAAAGATCTCTACGACGCGTCCATCCTTGTCCAAAACAGGCGTATTGACCCAGGCGACCCAGACTCTTTCTCCGTTTCGGCAAATATTTTCGTTGATATTGCTGGCGTAGCGCTCAGGAGCATGCCCGATCTCCCTGATCATGGTTTCCAGATCGCGACCGGTTGTTTCAACGGAAGGCACAATGGTTCCTACAACGTTTTCGCCAACCAGTTCGTCTTGGGTGTAGCCAAAAAAGCGTTGCGCGAAATCGTTAATAAAAGTGACGTTTCCAAGAATGTCCATTCCAAGGAATATAAAATTGGGGCTCTCAAAAAATTTTCGGTATTTATTTTCCATTATCGGGCCCTTTTCTATGAGCGCTCGCTTCTTTGCACCCGGGGGCCGATCATCGCCATGGTTAAACAAACCGACCCACCCCGAAAGGCTTCCCTTTTGCTAAAGAGTTCATTTTCCCTTATCCCTTCAGCAAGAAGGCAGAACTCGTCCTGCTTCTTTTGGCGTTCTCGATTTCTCTAATTCCATTTTTAGACCCTATATTCTAGGGTATATCGGAATTTTTTAGATCTTTCTAAATAGCTTTATTCAAGTTTGCCTGTTTTTCATAATCGGTGAGAAAAAGCATCTCGCTTCAGCTCTCCTTGGCCCGCAATGGAGTTGACTTAAGGTCTTTTTATCTCACGCGAAGACGCGAAGCCGCAAAAATTAAACCCGTAAAAAGCGCCATTTTGGAGTGGTCTTCCAGGGCTAATTAAGGCCTGGAGCCTTAAGGTTAATTCCGACACATTTCGTACTGTGTTTCTTTCATCTCTTTTTTCGCGCCTTCGCGTCTTCGCGTGAGCCAGAAGCAACAGCATTGCCGCACCCCCCCGCCACCCGAGACGACAAGGGTAGCTCACTGGGGGTGCGGGACTTTTGCGCTTGACATAAAATATACCGTTCGGTATTTATAGAATCCATGGGAAAAAACATTTTTCAAAAATCGGAACTCACCAGACAGTTCATTATCGAAAAGTCCGCGCCGGTTTTTAATAAGAAAGGATTCGCGGGGACCTCCCTCTCCGATCTTACCCGCGCCACGGGGCTTACAAAGGGAAGCATTTACGGCAACTTCAAGGATAAAGACGATGTGGCCGCATCTGTTTTCAAATACAACATAAACAACCTTATAAACTTTTTGTCCCGTGAGATGGAGCAGGCAAAGAGCGCGGTTGAAAAACTTCAGGCAATTGCGGGCGCCTACAGAAAGCTTTACAAAAACATGGTCGAATTTGGCGGCTGCCCTCTTCTAAATTGCGCCACCGAAGCCGACGACACCAACCAGGTTTTAGGAAAACTTGCCGTTGAGGCAATCGGGTCTCTAAAGGAAACGATTTCGGGTTTAATTGTTTGCGGACAAAAGAGCGCGGAAATCAAGGCAGACGTTGATGCGGAAAAACTCTGCGAAGTCATCATCTCGCTAATCGAAGGGGGCAGTTTTCTCTCCAAGGCAACCGGAGAAAAATCTTTCCTGATGAATTCAATTGACTTGATCGAACAGCTGATCGCTCAAGCGAGGGTAGAGGAATAGTTTTTCCGTCCTTTTTTATACCGCCTGGTATTTTTATAGCGTAATCTCAGAGATCGCCCACCCTTTTAAAAGGGGACAACAGCATGCATGAACTTTCGGTAATAAGCAGCATCCATCAGATCGTCTTAAAGCACGCGGCGATCCACAAGGTGCGAAAAATCACGGCCATCCATCTTGAAGTGGGCGCTTTCTCGGATCTGGAAGACCAATGGATGCAGCATTACTTCGATTTTATAAGCAAGGGGGGGATAGCCGAAGGAGCCAGGCTGGTCATCGAACGCCCCCCCGCGGTGATGGGCTGCGCCGATTGCGGAGCATCTTTTGAAATCGGCAAAACTCAAGAGGTTTGCTGCCCGCAGTGCGGATCGAAGAACCTAAATCTTGTCAGCGGAAGGCAATATCTCATAAAAAACATGGAGGCATTATGACCGGGACATCCGAGGCAGAAGATAGAGCGAATGGAGTTTACGAAAGGCTAAGAAAACATTTGGACAGTCTGCCGGGGGGGTATCCGGCGACCGAAAGCGGAGTGGAGCTGCGGATTTTAAAAAGGCTTTTCACGCCGGAGGAGGCGCAGATGGCGCTCTTTTTGGCCATGAAACTGGAAACGAGCCGGGACATAGCCAAAAGGGCCGGGATGGAGGAGAAAAAAGCCGGAGAACTGCTCGATAAAATGGCCGGAAGGGGTCTTATATTCAGCGTGGAAAAGTCGGGGCACCCCAGCTTTTACATGGCCGCTCAGTTCATCATAGGTATCTGGGAATATCATGTAAACGACCTTGACGAAAGTTTTGTAAAAGACGTCGAAGAGTACTTCCCGATTCTAGCCGCGGAGTCGTTTGAAACATTGCCTCAGCTAAGGACCATACCCGTTGGAAGGAGCATCCAGGCCGACATCAAGGTTCTTGCCTACGAGCAGGCGGAGGAGTTGGTGAAAAACCAGAAAAAATTTCTGGTCGCCCCGTGCATCTGCCGGCGCGAGCACCAATTAAAGGGGGAGGGATGCTCCAAGTTGATGGAGGCTTGTCTGGTGTTTGGCTGGGGGGCCGACTATTACGAGAGAAACGGTCTGGGGCGGGTGATAACTCTGGAAGAGACCCTGGAGATCATTCGAAAGGCTGATGAAGAGGGTTTGGTGCTCCAGCCGAGCAATTCCCAGGAAATCGTCAATATCTGCTGTTGTTGCGGGGATTGCTGCGGGATCCTGCGGAGCTTGAAAGCGCATCCCGCTCCGGCCTCTATCGCGGCGACTTCCTTCCGGGTCGAGTTAAACGAAGGCGAATGCATCGGATGCGGGCTCTGCGTGGAGCGCTGCCAGATGGAGGCCTTTTCCTTAAAGGACGACCATGCGCTCCTGAAACCGGAAAGGTGCATAGGGTGCGGGCTTTGCGTCTCCACCTGCCCGGTCGAGGCCCTAAGGCTCGTAAGAAAGTCTGAAGAAGAGCAACCGAGGGTCCCCAAAAACCAGGTGGAGGCGCATATGCTTAGAGCCAAACTAAGGGCGCAGGCAAAAGCCGATCTTACCGACAAACTGGAACGGCACAAAAGGATCTGAGGGTTTAAACGCTGATTTTAGGACCGCAAACGTACAGAACCAGCAAGACAAAAGCAAAAGGAGGAGCCATGGCCGAGATCCACAAGACAAGTTGCGTGCTCTGCGCCCAAAACTGCGGGCTCGATGCGCTGGTCCAGGATAACCGTATAGTCAAGACCAGGGGGGACGGCGCCAATGCGCGAAGCAATGGCTATGCCTGCCGCAAAGGTCTAAACGTAGCCATGCACCAGCATAACTCCGACAGGCTCAAGTTCCCCTTGAAGCGGACCGAAAACGGTTTTGAAAGAATTTCCTGGGAACAGGCGATAGACGAGATCGCCGTCAGGCTAAAGGAAATCGTGGCCGTTAACGGTCCACGCTCCCTGGCCTACATGGGCGGGGGCGGCCAGGGCTGCCATTTCGAGGCAGCCTTTGGCGTGCGGCTGCTTCGGGCACTGGGTTCGCAGTATCATTACAGCGCCCTGGCGCAGGAATTTTCCGGGATGTTTTGGGTTCACGGACGCACTCTGGGCCGTCAATACATCCATCTGATTCCCGATATAGACAATACGGATCTCATGGTCGCGATCGGCTGGAACGGAATGCAGAGCCATCAAATTCCGCAGGCGCCCCGGCGGCTCCAAAGATTGTCAAAAGATCCGGACAAACTCCTCATTGTCATCGATCCGCGTCTTTCGGAAACGGCGAAAATCGCCGACATCCATCTTGCGATCCGCCCGGGCGCCGACGCCCTTTTACTAAAGGCGATGATCGCCCTGGTTCTTCGTGAAGGGTGGGAAAACAAAGCTTACCTGGAGGAGCACACTTCCAGTTTCGACATTATCAGGCCGATTTTTGAAAACTTCGACTACAGGGCCGCTATAGCGACCTGTGAACTCGATTTCGACCGCGTCCGCGAGGTCTGCCGCCTTTTTTCTTCCCGCAAATCCTGCCTTCGCTACGATCTGGGAGTGATGATGAACCGGCACAGCGCAGCCGCCTCCTATCTTGCGCTCATTTTTCAGGCGCTGTGTGGAAGAATAGGAGTAAAGGGCGGCTCCGTTATTCCAGGCCACATTATGCCCATGGGGTCTAGCTCCGATGAATTCAACCCGAAAACGTGGAGGACCGTGGCCACGGGTTTTTTCCCCGTCGCCGGGACTTACCCGCCAAACTGCATGCCCGAGGAGATCTTGTCCGAGAGCCCCGAGCGGCTGCGCGCCGTTATAGTTTCGGGGGCCAATCCTCTTCGCTCCTATGCCGACACTACGGCTTACGAGCAGGCTTTCAAACGGCTCGATCTACTGGTCACAACCGAGGTGGCCATGACCGAAACAGCGCGCCTGTCCCACTATGTGCTTCCTGCCAGAAGCGGCTATGAATCCTGGGACGGGACGTTTTTCGCCATGACGTTTCCCGGAATTTTTTTCCAGATGCGCCGACCGATCGTGGAACCTGAGGGAGAAGCGCTCGAATCGGGCGAAATCTTCGTGCGGCTGGCTGATCGGTTGGGACTGATCCCGCCAATTCCCGACAGCCTGCATGAAGCTGCCCGGGCGGGGCGCGAAAGGTTTGCCGGGGCGTTGGGCGAGCATATCGCAAAGGCGCCGGGAGCGGCGAGAAGTCTTCCCTTTATTGTGGCAAAAACGCTGGGCAAAGCCCTTGGCTCCGTTCATCTTGCAGCCTTGTGGGGAATGCTTCAAACCGCGCCCGCCTCTTTTAGACAGGCGGCCGCCCGTTGCGGGTTCGAGCCCGGTCCGGGGCAGGGGGAGGAGATTTTTCGCAAAATCCTCGACCACCCCGAAGGAATATGGGCGGGCGAGCTTGACCCCGAGCGAAACTTCGAGCAGCTAAAGACTCAAGACGTTCGCGTGTGTATGCACATCCCCGAGCTTGTCGAGACCATAAAAAGGCTGGATGGGGAAAGCGAGGAACAATCTTTAAAGCCCTTGCCGGGGTTTCCCCTGATTCTCATGGCCGGAAAGCATACCGGCACAAACGCCAATACTCTTATGCGAAACCCGGCCTGGATCAAGGGGTGGAGAGGGTGCACTCTCGCCATGCACCCCGAGGACGCAAAGGCCCTTAAGCTCGAAGACGGCCATATGGCGCGGGTTACAACGGAGGCGGGCTCCGAGCTTGTGGAACTGGAAATTACAACCACGGCCCGAAAGGGACAGGTGAGCATGCCTCACGGCTTCGGGCTTATGTATGAGGGAAAAATTGGCGGAGTAAACGTAAACCGCCTTACCAAGAACACCCACCGGGACCACCTGGGAACGCCCATGCACAGGTATGTGCCGTGCCGCGTCGAGGCTGTATGAGGCGCGGGACGTGGGCCGCTTATTGGTTTGATAGCTTTTCGAGGACCAATGGATCCCATAGGAGGAAATTGCCGGTCGGGTCGGACTTGGGGTTGCAAAAACTCGGCCGCGCGGGGAAGGGGCGTACGCCCCTTCCCCGCTTTTGCCTTTTCCAGCCCTGCGAGCGGTCCCTACCCGATGACGCCAAGCCTTAAGAGTTGCTTCTGCGTCAAGCTCTCCGGGGCTTTGCGGCCTCTAAGCATCGAGGCATGGAAAAGAGTCCTGGCGAAGTGTTCGAGCTTTTCCATGCGCATCCAGGCCTGGGAGAGATCCTGGCCAAAAGTCACCGCCCCGTGTCTTTCCAGCAGAATTGCCCGGCTGTTTGGCACATGGGGTTCGATTGCCCGGGCGACTTCCTCGGTTGCCGGAGTCGCGTAGGGGGCAACGGGAACATTGCCAAGCATGAGCCATACCTCGGGTAAAACCTTCGACTCAAACGGAAGCCCGGCAAGGGTAAAGGCCGTGGCTATCGGGGGATGCGCATGAACGATGGCCGAAACGTCGGGCCTCATTTTATAGACCAGCAAATGCATTCGTATTTCGCTTGAAGGCTTTAGCGGACCTTCCAGAAGTGTGGCGTCCATCCCTGTTTTTGCGACCTCTTCGGGTGCAATGTCTGCTTTTGAAACCCCTCCCGGAGTTATCAGGATAAGGTCCTTATCCAACCTGTAGCTCACATTGCCGTCACCTGCGGCAATTAGCCCTCCGCTGTGGAGCTTTTTGCAGACCTCTACCATTTGCAAACGCAAATTCATCTCTTGACTATCCATCAAAGGCCCTCCAAAATCCTGCTGTTTTAACCGGTTTGGCCGGTTGCGCCGTTTAAACGGGCATTAACTCTTTTAGAGACTATAATTTAGACCCAACAGGGGCTTTGGAGGAGAAGAAAAGATATGATCAAGTGGTTTAAAAGGAAGAAAAATAAAGAGGGCGAAAAAAACGATAAGGAGCCGGCTGAAGAGATCGAGTCCGTGGAGGAGTCTGCCAGCGAGTCGCCAGCCTCAGCGGCCGATGAGATTGGTGCCCGGGCCCAGGGAACTCCTCGGCCGCAAACGGAGTGGGAAACACAGGAGCAAAGCGAGACCTCGGATAGCCAATACGCCATGGACGACGAAGTGGAACCGGAGGAGGAGGAGGAAGAACTCGGGGAAGGGGACGTTCCCAGAAGGGGCCTTTTTAAGCGCCTTCGAAACCGGCTAAAGGGTACGCGCCAAAGATTTGCCAACCGGATAGACCGGTTGGTTTTGGGCAGGAAAGTAATAGACGAGGATCTACTCGATGAACTGGAGGAAATTCTCATTACTTCCGATTTGGGAGTAAAAACCACCACCACGATTCTTGGCAAGGTGGCCGACAAGGTAAAGAGAAAGGAGTTGAGCGATCCGGGCAAGCTGCGCGAACAGATACGCACACAAATCAGGGCAGCTCTTGAGATCGAAGCCCCAGCCCTGGACTATCGCGCTCACAAACCGCTTATCATCTTGATCGTTGGCGTAAACGGCACGGGAAAGACCACGACGACGGGAAAACTGGCCGCACAGTTAAAACAGCAGGGTCTTAAACCGATGCTTGTGGCCTGCGACACCTTCCGGGCCGCGGCGGTCGAACAGCTCTCGATTTGGGCAGAGCGCATCGGAGTGCCGGTGGTAAAGCAAAAGAGCGGCTCAGATCCTTCCTCGGTCGCTTTCGACGCTCTGGACGCAGCGCTTTCACGCGATATCGACGTCGTGCTAATCGACACGGCAGGCCGCATGCACACCAAGGTAAATCTTATGGAGGAGTTGAAAAAAATCTACCGGGTTGTGGAAAAAAAGATGCCCGGAGCGCCTCACGAAGTCTTCCTGGTGCTCGATGGTTCCACGGGACAAAACGCCCTCTCGCAGGCCAAGCTTTTCAAGGAGGGCATAGGTCTTACGGGCCTCATCCTCACCAAGCTGGACGGTACGGCCAAGGGCGGGGTTGTGGCGGCGATCTGCGAAGAACTCCAGGTGCCGGTCCGCTATATCGGGATTGGAGAAAGCGTAGAGGACCTGCGGACCTTCGATGCCGAGGAATTTACCAGGGCATTGTTCTAACCTGGTCTTTTAGCCAGGGCGCCCGGCATAAATTGGGAGCCAAATTTTAGCCTTTCGACCAATTGAATTTTTACAAAGAGTTGTTAGAGTATCTGTAACAAGCTTCCTGCCAAATTCCTGCGCGGTCCCCGAAAGAGGGGATTCCGTTTGCCGGGGAAAGCGCCTCGCGCCCAAGGCAAGACGCAGTGGCGAGTAATTGGCGAGGGGACTTGGACTGGCGATAACTCTAACTAAGAGGTGAAGTTTGGAGATTTTGAACCAGACCCCCCGGGTGCGGTTAAGATGCGCATCCGGGGGGTTTTCGTTTTTCAGGACATCTCTTTAGGGATCAAAAAAGCTAACGAGGAGCTGCGACCGAACCTCCCGCCTGCAGCGTACATTTGGTAAAGTCAATTTGCTTGCCGCATTTTGCGCAGATTTGCTTCTTATCGAACTCATCGGAAAAAATTTCCTTTTCCTCTCCGCATTCCGGACACACACAGGAAAAAGATTGGAGGTTCTTAAACTGTTCGAACCCGGGACAGTGCTGCGGTGTAGTCATTTTTCAGCTCCTCTTTTTTGATGAAAGACATTTACCTGCCACAAGCGCGCATCGGCGCGCGCTCTAAAGACACGATTTCGGCCGCGCTCGGCTCGCGGCTTCAGGAGAGGCCAAATCGCATGGCACCAAGCTTTTCAAGACTAACCCTGGCTTGCTCAACGTTCGCGCCAAGCGGCCACGGCTCCATGAATCCGCAGAGCATTAGCTTCCAGACTCCCCCATCGTAGAAAATGTCGGCATCGTCCTCACAGGCTATGCCGCACCCCTCTTCTCCCAATATGCCATACAGGGTTTCCCTGATCTGTTGTTCGCCTTCCATTTGAAAATCTCCATTTCATGATGATATTTTTAACGGATTTGGTAAAGATATTTCTAAGTACGATTTTAACACCAGGCAATAGAGGTGGGGTAGACCGGGGCGAAATGCGGTAAAATGTGCTCCAGGCACAGATCGTGAAAAAATATCGGAATAAGGGGCCAAAACGTTGCAATAGAGCCAGCGGCAAGTCTGGCCCCAAACCTTGCGGGATCGGCTTTGCGCGGGGAAATTAATCAGAACCGAAGGGGAGCATTGCCTCAAGCAAGCTCCTAGAGGCACTACCCTCGATACAATGCTTTTTGAAACCACAAAAAGGGGGGGAGAACCCTAATCCAGACAAGACCTTTCAGTTACTCAAAAGCCTTATGAGCTCGGCGGCTTCTTTGGGGTCGGTTCCCAATTCCAGATCGAAGTCCTTTGTTTTGTCCCGCATTAAGGAGCCCGCGACAAGGGCCAGGACAACCGAGACCAAACATCCGAAATAGCCTAGGAAAAACCCTGTCCAAAAATCCACGATAGTCCCTTTCCTGCTGGAGTATAGCCCTTTGATTTGCCAAGATCCAAAGACTTCACCGGCTTTGCCTTGATGACAAAGCCCCTGCGAGTCACACTGGAGGGCATACTACAGCAGTGCGATTTTCAACTGGGCTCTACCGGTATTTAAATGCCCAAAAGAGCCGGATGCTAAAAATTCGGCACCTTTTTAATTCCCGGCTCCGGAAGAAATACTAACCTGGAGCTGTCTTATCTGCTCAGGTGTAAGCATGCGGCCGTTTGCGTCGCAAACTCCGGCCTTTGCGGGAACCTGCAGCAGGAAGAGTCCAGGGCTAAGATTTGGGCGCGGCGTAAAAGAACTTAGCGTGATCTCGTTTGTATTTCCAAGAAGGTCTTTGGTTTGCACGCGGGAAATCAGAAAGCTTCGCCGATCTATCCAGATATAGGCAAGCTTTATGCTGGGATCGTGGCGCAGGGGCCTTAGCTGCAAAACGGCCGTTTGAGGGGTAGACATTGCAGGGTCTAGAGTCACGCTGAAATGGTCGCGCAGCCTCATGGCACCATCGAAAAAGGTGCTGGCCAGAGGCGAGGCGAAAAGCTTTTTGGCATCAAAGGTAGTGATGCGGTTTTCGCTTTCCGAATAGAGCCAGGCGAAGTTATTGTTGGCAACGAAGACCTGCTTTTCGGGTTTGTCATACTCCCAGCGCATCTGGCGGGGCTTGGCGTAATAGAGCCTTCCTTCCGCTATTTGCGCCCCCAGGGTCGTTGCGGCCGCCGATACCGTTTTCTGGGTAAAAACGGCGGTAAAAGCATGAATGGTCTGGTAATTGGCTTCGGTTTTGGAAAGTATTTGGCCTATGGAGCGGGCCGTGGCGGCGCGCGCCGCGCCAGGCGAACACAAAAGCAGAACAGTTGCAAAAAGAGACGAAAGTAAAAGCCGCAAGAAGTTCTTTCCAGAGTGAGTCATAATATGCACCATATAGTCTTGTAAGTTATTTGGGACCGCCCCCGATCATTTTTGGACGCCAGGGGCGGCAAGGGCCCTGGACCACGAAAAGTTCGATTGCCCTCGCAAGGTCAGCGCGGGAAATTTTATACAAAAATCTTCCAGCCTGCCCGCAGAGCGCAGGCAAAGCCAAAGGCCGCAACCGTTGGGCGCTCAAAGCGTCCTTAGCGCCCACGCCCGAGCACCTCTCGAGGCTTTATCCCGTCAGTAGGCGACACAATCCCCTGCTGCTCCATCACCTCTATCATTCGCGCGGCCCGATTGTAGCCCACCCGCAGCCTTCTTTGCAGCATGGATATGGAAGCCTGCCTGGTTTCTAACACCATCTGGACTGCTTCGTCATATTTTTCATCCAGATCCTGATCGGCGACCTGGGCGGAGCCGCCCTCCTCGCGCAAGTCAATCCTTGCGCCAAGGGGGTCTTCCAGAAGCTTCTGGGCTCTCCAGTGCTGGGTTAGTCTTTCGATCTCGGCATCGGAGACAAAGGAGCCGTGGATGCGCTGGAGTTTGGCCGTTCCGGGGGGCAAAAAGAGCATATCGCCCGAACCCAGCAGAGTCTCGGCCCCCGAGCCGTCCAGGATGGTCCTCGAATCGATTTTCGAGGAGACCTGAAAGGAGATGCGCGTGGGAATATTGGCCTTGATTATTCCGGTCAAAACGTCCACAGACGGTCTCTGGGTGGCAAGGATAAGATGGATGCCGGCAGCTCGCGCCATCTGCGCCAGACGGGTAATGAATTCTTCGACCTCACGGGAGGCGACCATCATAAGATCGGCCAGTTCGTCGATTATTATAACCACGTAAGGCAACCGATAGTGGTGGAGGACCTCCTCGGAGGAGGTCTCCGTTTCCTTTGGCCTCTCTTTGGGCTCCAGGTTTTTTTCCCGCGCCAGCGCCCGGTTGTAGCCTTCGATGTTTCTAGCGTTTTTATCGGCCAGGAGCTTATAGCGAAGCTCCATTTCCTCTACGGCCCAGCGCAGGGCCCTGGTGGCCATCTTGGCGTCGGTCACCACGGGGTGTATCAAATGCGGTATGCCTTCATAGCTGCTGAGCTCAATTCTTTTGGGATCGATAAGAAGAAGGCGCAAATCTTCCGGGCTGTTTTTAAAAAGCAGGCTGGTTAAAAGCGTATTGATGCAGACGCTCTTACCGGTCCCGGTGGCCCCGGCAATGAGAAGGTGAGGCATTCTGGCAAGATTTGCCGCAACCGGCTTACCGGCGATGTCTTTGCCAAGAGCGATCGAGAGCGGGGCTCCCGCACCGGTAAATGCCTCGGCTTCGAGCACCGCCCTTAGGGACACCAGCTCCCTTTTACTATTTGGGATCTCGATGCCCACGGCGGCCTTGCCGGGAATGGGGGCAACCACCCGGATGCTGATAGCCTTTAGCGCCATGGAAAGATCATCGGCCAGGCCGACAATGCGGCTGATCTTTATGCCGGAGGCGGGGACGTATTCATACATGGTAATGACGGGCCCGGGATTTATGGCTACGACCTTGCCCTGAACGCCAAAGTCGGCGAGTTTTTCCTCAAGAACGGCTCCGTTTTGTTCGAGCTTTTTCCAGTCGGGTTTTACGTTTTCGGTTTCATAGACATCGAGAAGCCCCAGGTCGGGATGCACATACTGCCCGGGCGCGACCTGAACGGGGGCAGGAAAATCAGGTTCCTTTCCGGCCTGTTTTTTGGCCACAATCTCCACCTGGGCCGGAGCAGATGTGGGGCTCTCTTTCTTTTTTGTCCTTTTGGGGACGGAAATGTTTGGTTGGACCAGGAGTTCCTCGTCCTGGTCTCCCTGGACTTTGGTCTCGGCCGCCAGCCACCTGTAGGTCGAGACCGCCAGAGTCATGAACTGGCCGATCGCGGCCTTGATTGTCAGGGGAGTTGCAAGCAGAAGCGAGATAAGAAGCGTTCCTGTAAGAAGTATATGGGTACCCACCATCGAAAGGCGCGCTTGAAAAAAGTCGGCCAAAAGCGCGCCAAAAAAACCTCCTGTTTTCATTTTTTGGCCAAAGAGCGTTATGGAAGGCCAGTCCAGTCCGCCAATAGTCATTAGGCTAACAATCAGGAGAAAGGACCCCAGGAGGCGAATCCACAAGCCCTCAAGGGTAGAGTCCTTAAAGAGGCGCCAGCTTGTCCACAGTCCCGCGATTGCAAACCCGTAGGCCCCGATTCCAAAAAAAAGGATGAGCGGCCAGGCGATATTTGCTCCGAATCTTCCCACCAGGTTTGCGGCAGGTTGGGAGCTGGAGTGAAACAAAGTAGGATCGCTTGCGCTGTAGGACAAAATACTGCAAAGCACCAGGAGCGAGGCCGTCAAAAGGCCCAATGCCCATATTTCATGTTTCTTTTCACTCATGGCCGAAGCCCCCTGGTGATCTCATAAAAAAATCGCGCCCGTTCAAGGCGCTGTCGCAGGCGGGAAACCAACGCTTAGGAGCCCTACCCGGTTAAATTTCCACCACGATCGGATAGATAACGGGCCTTCTGTCGAGCAGGCGAATAAAGAAGCGCTTGAGGTCTCGGCGGATCTGCTCCTGGAGAAGCGCGCAGTCCAGCTCGTGGGCTTCCGCCATTTGCCTGTCGATGTTTTCATAGATTATGCATTGCCCCTCGTAGAGAATTTCAGGTTTGGTCTCCTCATGAATGAAGCCCCTGCTGAAAATATCCGGGCCGCTTAAGATTTCATGGCTCTCCTTGTCCACTACCAGGGATACGATCACAAGCCCGTCTTCGGATAAATGCCTGCGGTCGCGCAAAACCAGGCCGCCGATATCTCCCACACCTTTTCCGTCGACAAAGACCCTGCCCGTCTCGACCCTGTCCTTTGTACACACCTCTTCGCGGCTAAAGCACATAACACGGCCGTTTTCCATAAGCAGACAGTTTGAGGCAGCAATTCCAACAGACATCGCAAGCTTTCTGTGCTTTACAAGGTGGCGGAATTCGCCGTGAATGGGGATGAAAAAGCGCGGTTTTACGACATTTATGAGTATCTTTAGCTCTTCCTGGCAGGCATGTCCCGAGACATGGATGTCCTTTACCTGTTCGTGTATGACCTCCGCGCCGTTTCTGTAGAGGTGGTTAATGATGTTTTGAATGGTGCGTTCGTTTCCCGGAATGAAACGCGACGACAGTATTATCGTATCGCCCTGGCCTACTTTTAGCTTTTTGTGATCATTAAAGGCCATACGGCTAAGAGCGCTCATAGGCTCGCCCTGGGTCCCGGTGGTAAGCATGAGCACCTGGGAGTCGGGCATGTAGGGGAGGTCCTGGATTGATATTTCGTCCTCTTTGGTAAAGTCCAGATAGCCCAGTTCGCGCGCAAGACGCACGTTTGTAATCATAGACTTGCCGCTTAGAAGCACCTTGCGGCCAAACTCGCGGGCAATGTGGATAACCTGCTGTATGCGGTGGAGATTGCTGGCGAATACGGCCACAATGACCCTGCCGGACTTTTCCCGGATAACATTGCGAAGCGTTACGCCCACTTCCTTTTCCGAAACCGTGTAGCCCGCGCGCTCCACATTGGTCGAATCGGAAAAGAGGGCTAAAACGCCTTCTTCGCCGTAGGCGCCAAGCCTTGGTATATCCAAGCGTTGGCCGTCCACGGGGGTGTTGTCGATTTTAAAGTCGCCCGAGTGGATGAGAACGCCAACGGGAGTGCGAATCGCCAGTCCAACGCCATCGGGGATGGAGTGGCATACCCGTATGAATTCGAAGGCAAAGGGGCCGATAGCAGCAATCTGGCGGGGTACGATCTGGATAAGTTCGACTCTGTCTAGCAAGTTGTGTTCGCGCAGTTTTTCCCGGATAAGGGCAAGGGTCAGGGCCGTGCCATATATAGGGATGGAAAACTCGCGGACAAGAAAGGGAATGGCGCCGATATGGTCTTCATGGCCGTGGGTTACAACCAGGGCAGCCACCTTTTCTTTTCTGGCAAGAAGATAGCTGAAATCGGGAATGACAATGTCGACGCCAAGCATTTCTTCTTCGGGAAACATGAGGCCGCAATCGACCAGCACGATGGAGTCCTCATATTCGAAGACCATCATATTGAGGCCGATTTCGCCAAGTCCGCCCAGGGCGATAACCTTTAAAGCCGAGCCGGGAGTTTTTTCACACATCTTTTTAGTTGCCCCCCCCGCTTTGAAGCATCCCGCTCGGGGTTTGGGGGCACGTTTGGCTTTCACTGCCCGCTTCTTCCGGTGTGAGTTTGGCGCGAATTGCTTCCCGGACCTCTTGCATGAGCAGATCCCGGTGTTGGGCATCGGCACCCGCACTGTAGACAGGAGCGCCGATGGAAAAAAGTATGGGACCCGGATGGATCATCCAGCTGCTTTTGGGAAGTATCCGGTAAGAACCGCTTATGCTGATGGGAACGATAGGCTGTGCGGATTTTACCGCCATGATAAAGGCGCCCTTCTTGAATTCCCTTATAATACCGTCGGAACTCCTTGTGCCTTCGGGAAAAATGAAGACCGAGGTGCCGGCCCGCACGACATCTGCGACAACGTTCATGCTTGCAATAGCCTTCCTGCGGTCCCTTCGGTCGATGGGAATATAGCCTGCCCGAGCCATTGCATTACCCAGAATCGGTACTTTAAAGAGTTCCTCTTTTGCCAGCCAGCTAAACTTTATGGGCAGCTTTCCAAGGGCCGCAAAAATATCGAACCACCCCTGGTGATTGCTAACCAGGATATAGGGGCCCCCATCTAAGTTCTGCGCACCGGTAACAATTACCTTGACCCCCGCGGCCCAAAGGTTGACGTTTCCCCAGAGCCTGGCCATGAAAGTCGGCCATGCCCGGCTTACAAAAGAGCCTATTACGGCCGAAGAACCCAGGATAACGGTGGACAGAATAAAAAGTATGTAAAAAAAGACGGAGCGCAAAAATCTCATTTTTCTCCACATCGAAGGCAGGTTGAAATAAGCAATACCATTAACTTTTAAGACTATTTTCAAATATTTTACTCTAAACTCTTTTAGATAGCCAGTCAATTGGAAGGCTGGACCCAGGCGGGGCAATCGCGCGTAATCGTGCTAAGCATAGGCCTTAAACCGTGACAAGCTGCCCTGGATTATTCCATCCAAAGGAGGTTTCCGCATGAAAAAAGAAGACAAGGCATCGCTTGCCAACCATTTTTCTTTTTCACATGGTGGCCGCAACCGTTTCCTTTGGCGGTTCCCTTGAATATTGCAGCCAACACTCCCGGCATTCGGAAAGACGCTCCCCTTTCACCACGGCCGCATAATCAGCAAAAAAAAGCCTCTTACCTTTCATTGCGCCCCCTTTTCTCAAGCCGACGCGCTGGTTGATACTTAGATTCATTACTACAGTGTTGCAAGCTTCGATGCGAACCCAAACACGAACAGAAAGGATAAAACCATGAACGACGTACAGAACTACTGCGACAATGTGGTGACCGAGCTAAGCGTTTGGAAAGCCAAAGCCTATGACATAGTAAGAGCCTTCGACAAACTGCCCTCCGGCGCCAAGGCCAATCTGCTCGATCAGATAAACGACCTGCATGTATTCATCGAAGAACTGGAAAACAGGGTGACTCGCCTGAGGACGCAATGTCCCACAGATTATAAAGCAGATCAGATAGAAATGGAGACTAAGTTCGGCGATCTCAAAGGCATCTTTAACGACCTCTACGCCAACGTCTCACCGGGCGATATCGGAGGATGAAACTCTGGCAGGGGAAATAGGGTTTTAAGACCCTTGCGTTTTGCAAGACCCGCAGATGTGTCGTTTTCGCATCTGCGTAAAAAAATACTGTCGGCCAAGCGGCAAACTACATATTTCACCTCATATGAATTTTCCGGGTAATGGATATATTAGAGTCACTTAGCTAAACCATCTCATGTTTCTCTCTTCGAAAGCCAGGTCCCTCCCACCTGGCTTTCTCCTTTTGATCCACCTGTTATTGCCCCGGATAGCCAAAAGCTGCGAGATTTACTTTACAAAACTTAACAGTTAAACTTCCAATAATTTCTTGCCAGTTTACCTGTTAATTGTTACTCTTCAATCCAGCCTGCCGTGAAGGGGAATCGTAATGCCGGAAAATCTTGAAATCGCTGTAGCCGAATTTATTCAGTCGATCGGGTTGCTTGTGCGCCGCACGCGAGCCGCGGCGGCTTCCCATGAGCTTTCGTGGACGGAGTCGGTCGTCTTGTGGCGGCTAGCCCAACATGGACCCGCAACGACGGCCGAACTGGCGCGCGCCGAAGCCATGAAACCCCAGTCAATGGGAACGGCCGTGGCGACACTTGAAAAACTGGGTTTGGTTGAGCGCAGGCCTCATCCCACAGACGGTAGGCAGGTAAACATCGAAGTGAGCGCCAGGGGGATGGAGGTGCGCAATAGAGCACGGGATGCCAAGCTTGCATGGCTGGTAGGGGTTGTCGGCAAACTCGATGAGAAGCAGCGCGAAACGCTTTTTGCCGCCGGCAGGATCATTTCCGGGATGGTGGATAAATGAGTACCAAAGCCAAGGGAAATTACCGGCCCGGAGGTTCCATGTCTTATGCGTGGCGGGCGCTGCGACATCGCAACTTCAAACTTTTTTTCGCCGGTCAGGGCATATCGCTGATCGGCACCTGGATGACCCGGCTGGCGACGGCCTGGCTGGTCTATCAACTGACGCATTCGGCCCTGATGCTGGGGGTGGTAAGCTTTTGCCGGCGTGTGGGTCGAAAGGGTAAATCGCCGCAGGTTGCTGGTAGGCACCCAATCGGCGGCGGCCGTGCAGTCGCTTGCCCTGGCCGCGCTGACGCTCTCGCATAGCATCACCTTTGGCGACATCCTCGCCCTTAGCTTTCTCCAGGGGGTCATCAATGCCTTCGACATGCCCGGACGCCAGTCTTTTCTAATACGCATGGTCGAAGACCGAAACGACCTGGGCAACGCCATTGCCCTCAATTCCTCCATGGTAAACGGGGCACGGCTGATCGGTCCCGCCATCGCGGGCGTAATAGTCGCCTCCCTTGGGGAAGGCTGGTGCTTTCTAATCGACGGCATAAGTTACTTCGCTGTGATCGCCTCTCTCCTTTTGATGCATATCGGGCCTGAAAATGTCGAGCGCAAGGCCGGCAACATGTTCGAGCAAATGCGCGAGGGCTGGGATTATGTGCGAACCTTTCGCCCCATCCGCTCCATACTGGCGCTCCTTATGCTTCTAAGCCTCATGGGCTATTCCTACACCGTGCTTCTGCCCATTTTCGCCGGTCGGGTTCTTGGCGGAGGAGCGACCACCCTGGGGTGGTTGACCGGGGCCTCGGGATGCGGCGCGCTTGTCTCGGCCATTTCCCTTGCTTTGCGAAAATCGGTTTTGGGGCTTACAAACATGCTCCAGGTCGCGGCCGCGCTGCTGGGAGGGGCGCTCATTCTGTTTGGATTCTCACACACTCTTTGGCTGTCGCTTCTAATGATGGTCTTTATCGGATTTGGCTTTATTCAGGCGGCGGCCGTAAGCAATACGATCATTCAGACGCTCGTAGCCGAAGATAAACGAGCGCGGGTAATGAGCTATTACATGATGGCTTTTTTCGGCGCGGCCCCGATGGGCAGTCTTCTGGCCAGTTCGCTGGCCCACCGGATCGGAGCCCCGGCCACGGTAATCATTTCCGGAACTTTTTGTGTGGCGGGCTCGCTCTGGTTTACCTTCGAATTGCCAAAAATAAAGGCCGTGATGCGGCCGGTTTACCAGGCGGCGGGACTTTTGCCCGCAAGGCAAAAGGAGCCCGTTTCCCGCCGGAGCGATACAGGGGAAAAATCCGCAATTTATTCGACCTGAAAGGAAAAAACATGCCGCTTACAAAACTTGATGCAGTTCCGGCCCTGGTCGTAATCGACCTGCAAAAAGGCATCGTGGGTCTTCCGACCCTGCACCCGGCCGGCGAGATCGTCAGCCGCACCGCAGAGCTTGCGCGCGCCTTTCGTCAACGCTCTTTTCCTGTCGTTCTCGTGCATGTGTCGGGTATGGCGCCGGGCCGCACGGACATGGGGGCTCCAAAACTTTCCCTTCCACCCGACTGGACGGAGCTGGTTGCTCAATTGGAGCAGGATCGAAGTGACTTCGTAGTGACCAAGCAGAGATGGGGCGCCTTTATTGGCACCCCTTTGCAGCAATATCTGCTCGGGCGTGGTGTAACGCAGCTCTTCCTGGCTGGTATTTCAACGAGCATCGGTGTGGAATCAACCGCTCGCTGCGCCTACGATCACGGCTACAACGTCGTGCTGGTCCTGGATGCCATGACGGACCGCGATGCGCAGGCGCACAGCCACAGTGTGGAGAAGATTTTTCCAAGGCTCGGTGAGACGACCTCAACCGCTGAGGTCCTGGAGATGTTAAACCATGGAAGAGCGTCAACCAACTGAGTGTACTAAGCGCGCGTTTGCGGCCGGGTGCGAAAACGGGCAAATTTTTAAACCCCTTGCCGTGGAACGGGCCGGTTTGGGCGGGCCCGTTCGCGCTAAGCAAAAGGGCCGCGTCCTGATTATCGACGAAGACAGTGAGTCGTGTGAAGTGGCGGCGAAAAGTTTGCAAGCCGAACTCTTTGAGACCACTTGCATAATGGAAGCTGCTCCCCTTTTAAAAACGACTCTCTTTGAAGAGGGCCACTACGACTTGATAGTGCTCTCTCTAATGCTTTCCGCAATAAGCGGCTTTGAGCTTCTTAAAGCTATTCGTTCTCGACTCCCTACCCCGATCGTGGTGTTTGCGGACCGTTACAAAAAAATGGACGGTATCAGGGCACTGGAGATGGGCGCGGATGCCTTTATGCTCAAGCCCTTCAATCCCCGGGTGCTTGTGGCCCATGCACGGGCAATTCTTCGCCGCACCCAGGGGACACTTTGGGAGCGGCAAAGCTTAAAGCCTGGGACAATCCTTGTGGGCGATGTCGAACTGGATACCAAAAGCCGTGTGGCCAACCGTTGCGGGGTGAGGCTCAATTTGACTTCCGTTGAATTCGGGTTTCTCGAAATGCTGCTGGGCTCGGCCGGGCAGGTGATAACGAGCGAACAACTTGCCGCGGGTGTTTTGGGCCGGGAGCTTTTGGCATTCGACCGAAGCGTGAGCGTGCATGTGAGTAATCTTCGAAAGAAACTTGGACATAGACTGGGCGAAATCGAGCGTATAAAAACGATGCGCGGCCGGGGATACATCTATATGAACCCGCAGGGGCGCTCTTTTCATGTCGAAGCGGGCAGCCGATAGAACTAAGATGGCGCCGTTTTTTTGATCAGAGCTGCCATCGGGCCGTTTTCCCCAGGCCGGATCCCGCACAAGCGCCGGTTCTCCCCCCCCACCCGCCCCGCCTTCTAAAAAAAATCCTCCAAAAATGTCAGAAGAGCGGCGTCCCCCAACCCAGGTCTTTCCTGTTTGTACCTGAAAACTATGCAGTCCTTTCCATACACTGAGCGCCCTCCCCTGCAAGGCAGGCCAAGAGCCTAAGCCGCTTGGCTCTAATCTTGCTTTAAGCCAGGGACAGTCTTCAGATGCATACACCCCTATTGACATGGGCGAGAAACTAAACTATGGTTTACACCAAATTTTCATTGGACAATCTTTTGCCTTTACTGTCTGAAAAAGTCGTCTTAAACCACCAGGCACGTATGAGAATGACCATTTTTTCACGGGTGATGATCGCCCAGAGTACGCTTATAATGATCATCATCGCTATAAGTATTTTTGCCGTGGGCAAGCTTCGCCTGGTCTCCGAGCTCAATACCCGGGCGGTTACCGTTGACGCTCGATGCGTTGGCGAGGAAAAAGTGCTTCTAAAGTGCTTTCTAGACGAAATGAGAAACGCCGAAGAATATTTTCTGATGCGCGATCTGTCCTTTCGCGACGCTTGCAGAATAAATAGAGAAGAGTTCGCGAAGGCTGTTGCCCAGATCCGGCAGACTATCGGCTCCAAAAACGAGCAGGCTCTGCTCAGCCAGGTCGTGGCGCTGCATGAGAGCTACATCGACCAAAGCGACCTGATGGATTTTGGCCGCAGGGGCTCGGAGCAGACAAGATCGAGGCTTGGCGACCAAATCGTTGGCAAGATCCAGGAGATGATTCGGCTGCGCCAAGAGGCGGCTTCCCATAAGATGGCCGAGGCCAGGGACAATGCGGCATCGGCTGCGCGAGTGATGTTCTGGCTTGCTTTGTGCGGAATTGGCGGGGCTTTTGTCATGGCTTTCGTTAATGCTCGTGGGATCAGCCGTCCGCTAAGGGGGCTTGCGCGGGAAATGCGAGCCATCGGCCGGGGGGAATTTTTCCGCTCGGCCCGTGTCGAGGGGCCGGCCGAGATTATTCAACTGGCCAAATCCTTTAATCGTATGGCCGAGGAACTCGAACACCTCGACAGGCTAAAAGCTGATTTTACCGCCCACGTCTCCCACGAATTGCGCACCCCTCTAACCGCCATTCGCGAAGGAACAGCGCTCTTGCTTGAAGGGATCTCGGGGCCGCTTACCAAATCTCAGCAGGAGATCCTGGAGGTGGTAAGAAATCACAGCCAGCGCCTCTACCAAAGTATCTCCTCGATGCTCGATCTTTCCAAGATGGAAGCCGAGATGATGGACTACGAATTTACGATGTGCGATTTACAAACTCTTATCGCTAAATCCATCGAGTCGGTCGACCTGATCGCCCGCAAAAAGGATGTCACGTTTAGCTGCAGCGTCAAAGAGACGATTCCGATGTTTGAGGCCGATGAGAACAGAGTCCGGCAGGTTTTCGACAACCTGCTGAGCAACGCTTTAAAGTTTTCTCCATCCGGGGCCGAGATCCGCGTGGAAGCCTTCCCCATTGAAAACGCCAACCAGGGTCCCGTGGCCGTGGAGATTCGGGTCTCGGACCAGGGGCCGGGCATTCCGGGGGAAGAAATAAATAATATCTTCAAACATTTCTACCAGAGCAGGAACCAGCATACAAAGAGCCGGCAGGGCACCGGTCTTGGCCTGGCTATCGCCCGGCACATAGTCGAAGCGCACCGGGGAAGGATCTGGGCGGAAAGTAAAATCGGGTGCGGCGCTACCTTCCATGTGGTTTTGCCGATCGAAGCCAGAATATCTCCTTTGGCCCCCAATCCTTCAACCCATGCGCTGGGAGCCGCCAATGGCTAAAATGAAGAGAATTGCGCGCCAGGGGGCTGTTTTTCTTATGCTTGCACTCCTTGCCGGGTGCATGACGTCGCATCTCAGGACCAGTCAACAACAGGCTCCGCCTTTATTTCCCCCCCAGGCCGTCATGCAGTCGGGCGACTATCGAACCTTTTTCGCTCAAAATGTGGCGGCCTTGAAATCCTGTTCCCAGCCGGACGCATGCGCCCTGGCCCATTTCAACCTCAGTTTTCTTTACTGCTACAGCAAAAGTCCCTACTATGACCCGCCAAAGGCCCTCCGGCATATAGCGCAACTCCAGGCCAAGGCGCCCCAAAGCCCCTGGGCAGCCCAGGCCATGGTCTGGCGGGGCTTAATCTTAAAGCAAATACGGGAGCAAAGCCTTCGCCGCCGGACAGCGCGCGAGAGCCTTATGTCCAAACAGGCCGATTTAGAAAGCAAAGCGGCCGAGGAAAAGAACTGGCAGGTCGATCGACAGATCCTCCAAGATGAAATCAAGTCCAAAGACCAAATCATCCAAGAGCTTTCCAAGCAGATCAAAGGCTCTCAAAAAATCGACCGCGAAATGGAAAAAAAGGAAAAGAGGCTCCTACATTGATCGAAATTGCACTGAAGGTATCACTTCTGCTTCGGGGCGCAGGAGATCGTTTCCAAATCTTTGTACGAGGCAGGTGCTGATGGATAAGGCGAAAATTCTGGCCGTTGATGACGACCCGGGGCTGCTAACCTTGATGAAAGCCCGCCTTGAGGCGGCCAAATACGATGTTGTTCTTTCCTCCGGGGGCGAGGAAGCCGTTGCCTGCGCAAGCGAGAATATCTTTAGCGCAGCCATCCTGGACTTCAAGATGGAGGACATGGACGGTATCGCCCTTATGGAACGGCTCTTAAAAATCCAGCCCTATCTTCCGGTGATCATTCTTACCGCTCACGGAACTATAGAGCGGGCCGTGGAAGCCACCAAGAAGGGCGCCTATGATTTTTTGACCAAGCCTTTCGAGGCCAAGGACCTTTTGTACCGGATCGAAAAAGCTCTGGAAGTGGGCCGGTTAAAAGTCGAGGTCGATCGGCTGCGCCACATAGTAAAACAGAGGTACCGCTTCGACAATATAATCGCATCGAGCGAGAAGATGCAAACCATCCTTAACCAGGTGGCCCAGATTTCCTCAACCGATTCCACCGTTTGTCTCTACGGCGAGAGCGGCACGGGCAAGGAGCTCATGGCCAAGGCGATTCACCTTAGCAGCCCGCGTTCCAAAGGCCCCTTTGTGGCTATAAACTGCGGGGCTATCCCCGAAGGGCTTCTGGAAAGCGAACTCTTCGGCCACGCCAAAGGTGCCTTCACCAGCGCCGACGGGCCAAAGAAGGGGCTGCTCCAAATGGCCGACGGCGGCACGCTTTTCATGGATGAAATCGCCGAACTCTCCATGCCCCTCCAGGTCAAGCTGCTGCGGGTCTTCCAGGACCGCGAATTTTTTTGCGTAGGCGGGCTAAAGCCTGTAAAAATCGATGTCCGCCTGGTAACCGCAACCAACCGGGACCTGTGGAAAGCTATCCAGGAGGGCAAATTCCGCGAGGACCTCTACTACCGCATCCATGTCATACCCATATTCCTGCCGCCTTTGCGCGAAAGGATCGAAGATGTGCCGCTTCTTGCAAACCACTTTCTCCAGCACTTCAACCAGGAGATGAACAAAAGCGTAAAGGGCTTTTCGCCCGAGGTCATGCAGAGGCTCATGCTTCACGCCTGGCCCGGTAACGTACGGGAACTGGCCAACGTGGTCGAAAGGGCCGTGGCGCTTTCAACTAACGATGTGATCAGTATTGACTCGCTTTTCCTGGGAGGCGCAGAGGCGATTACTTCCAAAAGACTCATGCCCCTCGATGAGGCAAGAGAAGAGCACGACAGGGCCTATCTTACCCAGATTCTTACCGAAACCGGCGGAAATGTTTCCCGGGCCGCGACCCTGGCGGGCAGGTACCGTGCCGAACTCTACAAAATGATGCGCAAACACGGCATGAACCCCTCCGATTTTAAAGGCCCACAATCCTGATGCTTAATCCCTTCGCCCCTGTAGCTTAAACCATACGATTTGCCGATTGTAAAACCGGGAAATCCGCTCCCCGCGAGCATTCCCACAATGGCATACTATATGCTTACTTTAACTCTCAGATTTTGGTTGAGTTTCATTGACTCAATTGCAGACCGGGCGGCTTCGGCCGCCCAATAAAGATTTGGGAACTAAAGGAGCCGGGTATGAAAAAAGTACTGGTGGTCGACGACGATGAAGACCTCCTCTTTATCATCGCGGAATACCTCAGCATGAACGGTATCGAATGCGATTGCGCAACGAGTGCTTCCCAGGCGCGGAAACGGATTTTTACCTGCGACTATGACCTGGTGATATCCGATTTGCAGATGCCGGGCGAATCCGGTCTGGAACTTTTTCGCTTCCTTTCCTACAGGCGACCGGGGCTGCCGTTCATACTGATGAGCGGCAACCTCGACCCATGGATCAGGCGGGAAGCATTGAGATTGGGCGTGTGCCGCTTTTTCCAAAAACCTTTCGATCTTAGTTTGGTAAAAGGGCTGCTGGCCTATCCCGAATCTTGCAAAACCAAAGCTGGTATGGAAGCGCTGGCGGCCTGACAATGCCGCCCCTGGCAGCGCTATTTTATGAAGGAGGGGGAAAAGATGAAGGTTCTAAAGTGGGTGGTAGTGCTGGGGCTTGTCTGCTGCACCTGCGGCTGCGCGGACATGAGCGCTACCAATCAACGGGTGCTTAGCGGCGGCGCCATAGGCTCGGCTGCCGGTCTGGGGGCTGCTGCCATAATCGGGGCTCCGCTGCTCGTAGGAGCTGCCGCCGGGGCGGCCGCGGGTGCCGTGGGCGGCGCTGTGATCGACCAGATGCACCAAAGATAGGCAAACCGGGGGCCGGTTCCGGCCCCTTGGCCTCAAAACATCTTCCGGACTAAGTCTGACCACCTCCCCCACTTGCGTACTCAAAAATGAGCCGGTTTCCCTCCTTTATTGTTTTGAAGATGCTCTCCTCAATCGTTTCCTTCTCCACACTGTTTCTGCGGTTAGGTGTTCACGCCCTGTACGGTTTGCTAAGTATCGGAGTATCCCTGCCCGGTCTGCTGTTTTCTTCATGCGGTTATCCTGTTAAGAATTGAGTTTTGCAAGGGGCTCATTATCCTGGTTTTTTCTTTGATTTTCGATAGTGGTCATTCTGGAGCTTGACTCCAAGTTAGAACGGTTCTAAATTGATTCAAAATTTACAAAGAGATCTTAGTGGAATCGATATTTTTTCCAAACGGCCGGCGCTTGATTGGGGCATGCCTGCCTTAACCTTGGCCGATCAAACCTAGAGGAGACACTAAAGATGGCAAAGGGAGCCGTAATCTATGCGACGCGAACCAACCAGACTCAAAAGATTGCTCAACTGATCGCCGAAGGGATGCGTTTTGAAGGCCTGGACGTCGATGTGCTCAATGTCAACCAAACCAATACAGAAGAAGCCTTAAACGGCTACGATGCCGTTGTCCTTGGATCGGCCACCTATCATGGGGAGATGCTCCAATCAATGAAAACCTTCCTTTTTTCCGCGGAGAAGGCAAACCTTGAAGGCAAAGCCGGCGGGGCCTTCGGGGCGTTTGGATGGAGCGGGGAGGCCCCAGGGCGCATTTTCGAAACCATGAACCATGTCTTTAAGATGAATATGGTGGGGGAACCGCTCAGGCTCAAGTCGGCCGCCCTGGGCGGCGGGGCGACTATGGCTCAGGATTATGGGCGGGATATAGCCAAAAAAACGCTTGGTTCAAAATAAAGGGCTCTCTTGGCCTTTTATAAATGTTGAAGGGAGACAAAATGGACAGTGAGGGGTACAGGAAAATTCTTGCCATGGCAATAGAAGACGAGATAGCTGCGCACGATTTCTACAAAACCGTTTCCGAAAAGACAAGCGATCCAAGTCTTAAGCAGATATTCTCCGAGTTGGCCGAAGAGGAACACAAACACAAGATTTTCCTTGAAGGATATTTAACGGGGAAAAAACCCTTCCATTTTGTAGAGGTAATCGATTTCAAGGTGACCGAAAGTATCGATAGGCCCAGGCTCTCGATCGAGATGAAGCCCGCTGACGCAATCGGTTTGGCCATGAAAGCCGAAGAAGAGGCCATGCAATTCTACCTCAAGCTCTCCGATGCCAGTACGCAAGCAGAGCAAAAAGAAACATTCGTGGCTTTGGCAAACATGGAAAAAGCCCACAAGGTGAGATTGGAAGAAATCTATACCTCGATAGCCTATCCGGAAGTCTGGTAAGGCGGTCGGATTCAGTATCCGCGGGACTTTATGGACAGCAAAAAGGGATTGGCTCCTAAAAAGCCAATCCCTTTTATTTTCTGGAGGCGGCAAGCGGATTTGAACCGCTGTATAACGGTTTTGCAGACCGCTCCCTTGCCACTTGGGTATGCCGCCTTAGCAATCCAATATATCTACTCGAAAAAAGGCTTAAGGTCAAGCCTCAATAAAAAGATCGGCAAGCGGGACAAAAACCCCTTTTAGCCTCAACCCTGAACCAGCTTGAAACCTGAAAGCCCCGCATAGTAGCCCGAAGCGTCAAGTTCTTCCTCGATTCGAAGCAGTTGATTGTATTTGGCGAGCCTGTCGGACCTGGAAAGCGAGCCTGTCTTTATCTGGCCGCTGCCAACGGCTACGGCCAGATCCGCGATGGTCGTATCCTCGGTTTCGCCCGAGCGGTGCGATATCACGGTCGTATAGCCCGCCCGGTGAGCCATGTCTATGGCCTCCATGGTCTCGGTTATCGTGCCGATCTGGTTTAGCTTGATTAAAACCGAATTGGCGATGCCCTCGGCTATGCCCTTGGAAAGTATCTTCGTGTTGGTTACGAAGATATCGTCTCCAACCAGCTGAATATCCTCTCCAAGCTTATCGGTAAGGACCTTCCAGCCCTCCCAGTCGCCTTCGGCCAGCCCGTCTTCAATCGAGATCACGGGGTAGCGCTCAACCCAGCCGCTGTAGAATTCAACCATTTCCTGAGAGCTCTTTTTCTGCTTGGCCTCCGCCTTGAGTATATAGGAGCCCTCTTCGTAGAACTCGCTTGCCGCCGCGTCCAGGGCTATGAAGATATCTTCTCCCGGTTTGTAGCCTGCGGCCTCTATAGCCTGCATGAGCACTTCCATGGCCTCTTCGTTGGAGCGAAGGTTTGGGGCAAAGCCGCCTTCGTCGCCAACCGAGGTGCTAAGCCCCTTGGCTTTGAGCACTTTTTTGAGATTGTGAAAAGTCTCGGCCCCCATGCGCAGCGCCTCGCGAAAAGTGGGCGCGCCCGCGGGAACTATCATGAATTCCTGGATATCGATATTGTTGTCGGCATGGGCGCCTCCGTTTAAAACGTTCATAAGAGGCACGGGCAAAAGAGAGGCCGAGACCCCTCCAAGGTAGCGGTAGAGGGGCAGTTCTCTTTCCGCGGCCGCGGCCCTGGCCACCGCCATGCTGACCGAGAGGATGGCGTTTGCGCCAAGGCGGCTCTTGTTTTCCGTTCCATCCAGGTCGATCATGAAACGATCTATACCCGTCTGGTCGCTTGCCTGCATGCCGATGAGCTTGGGACCGATCTCATCGTTTACATTCTTTACGGCCGTAAGGACTCCCTTTCCCATAAAACGGTCCGGATCGCCGTCGCGAAGCTCCAGGGCTTCCCGGGAGCCCGTCGAGGCTCCCGATGGAACGGCCGCGCTTCCCATAAAGCCGCTGTCGAGCAAAACTTCTGCCTCGATCGTGGGATTTCCACGCGAATCAAGGATCTCTCTTGCCTTAACCGAAAGGACCTCACTCATATTCTTCCTCCTTGTTTCTTAAGGATAGTAGACAACTGCATTGACCATTTTGTTAAATTACTATTATAATATAAAGTTTAAATCAATTTAATATTGCGAAAGGACCTCTGATGGCTTCCATTCTCACCGCCGGCGAACTGCGAAAGGGCGCAAAACTCGAAATAGATGGGGAACCTTACCTCATCACGGACTTTGAATTCACAAAACCCGGCAAAGGTCAGGCGCTCTACCGCTGCCGATTAAAAAACATGATCACCGGCATTCAATTTGATCGCACCTATCGCTCCGGCGACAAATTTACTTCCGCCGATCTTGAAGAACAGGAAATGCAGTATCTCTACAATGACGCTCAGGGCTTCCATTTCATGAACATGTCGAGCTATGAGCAAATCGAGATGGCAGGCGAGACCGTTGGGGATGCGGCAAACTTTCTTTCCGAAAATCTACTGGTAAGCGTTCTACTGTTCCAGGGACGCCCCATTGGGATTACGGTTCCCAATTTCGTCGAACTCCAAATCGTCTCCTCGGCCCCCGGAATAAAGGGCGACACGGCCTCGGGGGCTACAAAACCCGCAACCCTTTCCACCGGCCATGTCATACAGGTTCCCCTGTTCGTCGAAGAAGGCGAGCTGGTCCGCATCGATACAAGATCGGGCCAGTATGTGGAGCGCGTCAAAGGCTGATGCGAACAAATGAAAAAGAGGTCCTCGGCGGTAAAAGACGTTTTCTTGAGATCCGTTGCCACGTTCTCAGGCTTATTCGCGCCTTTTTTGAAGGCGAGGGGTTTCTCGAAGTTCAGACGCCCCTTCTTACCGCCGCTCCGGCTCCCGAGGCCCACATAAGCCCGATTGCGGCCGGCCCTTCCCATTTTTTGTCCACCAGTCCCGAACTGCACATGAAGCGCCTGCTTGCCGCCGGGTTCGAAAAGATATTCCAGATAACCCGCGCGTTCCGCGCGGGTGAACGCGGAAGATTCCACCATCCTGAATTCACCATTCTCGAGTGGTATCGCTCCGGGGCGGATTATAAGGACTTGCAGCGGGACTGTCAAAAGCTGGTGCGCTTTATCTGCGGCAGCCTCGCCCAGGGGGAGGGCTTTGTTTTTTGCGGTACCCGCCTCGATTTCGAGGGCCGTTGGGAGTCTTTATCGGTAAGGC
Organism: Syntrophobacteraceae bacterium; assembly: GCA_049976905.1. Lineage (GTDB taxonomy): Bacteria > Desulfobacterota > Syntrophobacteria > Syntrophobacterales > Syntrophobacteraceae > SbD1. The sequence goes on from JBMFHI010000010.1 coordinate 39,347, forward strand.
AGGCCTTCCAAAAATTCGCGGGCTGGGATCCGGGCCCAGGGCCCGACGAAGACCGCTTCGATCTTGATATGTCTCTAAAGGTTCAAAAAAACCTCGGTTTTCCAACCCCGTGCATCCTCGAAGACTACCCGGCCACTCTGGCGGCCCTGGCCAGGATAAAACCCGAAGAGCCCGAAGTGGCCGAAAGGTTCGAGCTTTTCTGGGCCGGGGTCGAACTTGCCAACGGTTTTAGCGAACTGACCGACCCCCGCGAGCAAAGGCTGCGCTTTAGCGCCGCCCTCGAGACCAAAACCCGCCTGGAGCAAACAGTCTATCCCATGCCCGAACAGTTCCTCTCAAGCCTTGAAAACCTTCCCCCCTGCGCGGGTATCGCCTTCGGGGTCGACCGGTTTGTCATGCTTGTCTCGGGGGCCGGGAGCCTCGACGACGTTGTGGCCTTTGAGCCCGAAACGGCCTAAGAGCTCTTTTCCTGTGGCGCAGCCTCGATTAAGTGATTACTCAAATCTTGTGCTAAAGAGTTTACTTCCAAAAGGGAGCGCTATTATGGAAAATAGAGAGCGAAAAGCAAGCAGACTGGATTATACGACGCTGCAAGACCTTGCAAGGTCTCGCAATGTCACCTGCATAGAGGCGCGAGGCCTCGATCTTAGAAAAGGCGTGCGCTTTACCAGGGATGGACATGACTGGATCGCGGTTGATTCGGACTTGCCCGTTGGCGAAAAAATCAGGGCGCTCGGGTTTTTGCTGGAAAATGAACCGGCGGCGGTAGCCGAAGCTGTCGGTTTTAAAAGCAAAATTGAGGGGACCTCCCTTATTCCGGTGTTGACCATGTGCTGTTCTTAAGAATTTAAAAACCATAAAGAAGGAAGCGACCCCGCAAGGGGTCCAACAGCGGCCCCGGGGTTCGCTTCCGTCCCGCCTGCGCGCATCGCGCGGAAATTTCGTGCGATTGCTCTGCCCATCTTGCAGCACTGAGTTGTTCTCCTTCACAGACCGAGAACAAATCAATCCAGAACGATCGTTTGTGTGACAGTGGAAAACGGTGCTGTAAAAGGGGGCTGCTCACGAAACGAAGATAATAGCACGCTTAGGGGGTTTACGCCGGAACCCCTTAAGCGTGCGCAGAGGCAGGCACCCAACGGTACAGCGTGGGAATTGACACGCCCAGGTTATTGGCCACATCCCTTGGAGGAATGCCACTGGCTAGCAGCCTCCTGGCCGACTCGATCTTGCTGTTGGTCATCTTGGGCTTTCGGCCGCCCTTGCGGCCAAGCTGGCGAGCGACTTCCAAGCCCGCGCGAGTTCGCTCGACAGTCAACTCACGTTCCATTTCGGCCAGGCTGGCCATTACATGGAAGAAGAATCGGCCTGATGGAGATCCGGTATCAATTGCATCTGTGAGGCTTTTGAACTGGATGCCTTGTTTGTGCAAGTTGCCGACCAGTTCAACCAGTTGTTTCACACTGCGCCCCAGACGATCCAATTTCCAGACAACGAGCGTGTCATCCTCACGCAGAATTTCAAGTGCTCCGACCAGGCCTGGTCGCTCAGCCCGGGTACCGCTCACTTTGTCCTCAAAGATCTTCGGGCACCCTGCCTTGGTCAAGGCTTCTTTTTGAAGTTCAAGATTCTGATCATGAGTCGAAACACGCGCATAACCGATCAACACGGCTTGCTCCTCGGCTTGTCGGCGGAGATCCCTATACTAGATGCACTCATTTGCCCATCCACTTGTGCAGTAGCCTTTTTTTAACGACGAACGTTCTTGCGAACTATGCCCTTTGTGATTTGAGAGTCCCTCGGCCAACAGGGTCTGACAATCCACGGACCAATAAGTATGTCCATCCTTGCCCATCGACCACACACTTAAACCGATGCTGCACAGCAGGTCGTGTGACTAACAATGGGTGTTTTTCGGCGACTTCGGCTCATCCTGGTATTCCAGGGTACAAAACTCTATTTGGGAGGCAACGGCAGCATGCGCAAACGCGGGCGGTTTGGATCGAGAGTGAGCAAGGCTCCCTCATCCAACTCCGATGTCATCTGCCTTAAGGCAAAAATGACCGACTTGCCGATTACGTCCGGGCTGATATCCTCAGAGCGGATTTGCACGACGCTGGGTTTCTCACCGTGTGTGGCAGCAAGGATCGCACCAAAGTCCAGATCGTGTGTGAGCACGACATATCCGTTGGCTTTGGCGAAATCCATGATTTCAGTATCGAGCGCGTTACTTCTTCCAAGAGTCGACCAGTGGACCGCGTCGAAACCAGCTTCCAGCAGTACACTAACCCAGAGCGGGGACAAATTCATATCGATCAGCAGTTTCATGCCCCGGTCAACTCGATCTCGCGCTCTTCGGACCGCCACGCCGCATAGCGCAGTGCCTGCATGATATCCTCACGTTCCAGATACGGATAGTCAGAGAGTATCTCCTCGATATTGTGACCGGCGCCGATCTGGCCGACGATCATTCCCACCGTGACCCGCATGCCGCGGATGCATGCTTTGCCACCCATAATAGCGGGCTGTTGGGTGATACGGTCAAATTGTCCCATGGGCATCTCCTTTTATCGAAACTCATCGAAACAGTAGTCAATCGAGAATAATATTTCAAGACCATTTTCGAGAAAAAGAGGGTCTTGAATTTGTGTGCCTCAACAGTGTGTTGGAACGGCTTATCAGAAACCTATGTTTATGAGAAGAAGGAGCATGCATGCCCCGTCGCTCGATCCTCTCCGCCGCCGAGCGAGAAAACCTGTTGGCTTTACCCGGCACTCAGGATGAATTAATCCGTCACTATACCTTCAGCGAAGCAGACCTAGCCAGCATCGACGTACTGCAACCCGTTTAGGCTTCGCCGTTAAGCTTTGCTACCAGCACTTTCCGGGCATCATCCTCAGCGTCGATCAGTCGCCGTTCCCGCCACTACTGAAACTGGATGCCGATCAGCTCAAAGTGCAAGTCGAAAGCTGGGATGAGTACCGCCGGCGTGAGCAAACTCGACACGAGCACCTGGTGGAGCTGCAAACATGGCTCGGCATGACCATGTTCCCAGCGTCGAACTACCGCCCCATCGTCCACCAACTCGCCGACCGGGCCCGGCAGACCGACCGGGCCATCGTGGTTGCCGAAGCACTCGTCGAGTAGCTGCGGCGCCAGCGAGTCATCCTGCCAACGGTCGATGTCATCGAGCGAATCTGCGGTGAAGCGGTGACGCTTGGTACACGCCACGTGAGCCTAAATCAACAGCATTGGGCTGCGCCAGCCGGTTGACACCACCCTCGACGCATTGTTCGCCACACTCGATACACTATGGCGATCTTTCGGTCGGAAACTACATCTCGGAAAACTCAGGCATCTCGAATACGATCCAGTCAAAAAAAACCCTTACGCCGGCAGCGGCCCAAAGCCACTCGGGACGAAACGCTGCAAAAGGGCTTCTATTCTAAAGTCGCGGCATGCGATAGTGCCGATATTTTCCGCTTCGTTGACGAACAATACTGCTTCCTGGAAGCAATAGTTTCTGTTCCTCGCCCCCGATTGGGAGTATACTATAGTGTTAAGGTAGGGTTTACAATTTTCATGGTAGTCTAGTGCGACGTCCTTTAAGTTCCATGATATTCCAAGCGGCTCAAGGCGTAAGGTGGGTACCGGTTTTCGCGCCCACCAACGTAGCGGAAAATATCGGCGAATTTACGGAATGCCACACCAGCCACTTTATTTCCAGGTAAAGGATATCGAGTATGCTCCGTATGGATACCGAAATGATCCGCAGTTTACCGCTTGAAATCAGCAACCCGGATCATTTCACTGTCACTCTCGAGCTTGTTCCGGGGCGCGAAGCTTTCGGAAGGACCGTTGATACCGTCATGTCCATTGCCCGCGACGCTTTCAGCGACGGTCGCGTATCAGCCGTTTCCATTACAGACAACCCGGGCGGCAACCCCTCGCTTAGTCCCGATGTGCTTGGCTACAACATTTTTGAAATCGGTATGGACGTAATAGTTCATTTTACATGCCGCGATGCAAACCGCGTGGGCATGGAGAGCCGTGCTCTGCAACTGGCCATGATGGGAATGAAAAACATCCTGGCTCTAAACGGAGACTATTCCGGAAAAGGGTTTGGCGGCCAGGGCGCTCCGGTTTTCGATCTCGATTCGGTGCAGTTGCAGATGCTTCTGGGACTTCTTTCCGAGCGTATCAACGCCGCGGGAGATCCTGACGGATTTTTTACAGGCTGTGCGGTATCGCCTTTTAAGAGAAAAGAGGGCGAGTGTTTTGCCCAGTATGCCAAATTGTGGCGAAAGGCCGCCGCGGGCGCTCAGTTCGTGATAACGCAACTGGGCTACGACGCCCGGAAATTCAAGGAATTGATCCAGGTTGAAAAGGCCATGGGGCTTAACCTCCCGACTTTGGGTTCGGTCTATGTGCTAACCCCCAAAGTTGCGCGCATCATAAACGCGGGCAATGTGCCGGGAGCGGTGGTAACCGACCCGCTTTTAAAGCGAATCGAAAAAGAGTGGCAAGACAAGGCCGAGGGGCGCAGGGCTTCGATTGAGAGGGCCGCGCGGCTTGCCGCCGTTCTAAAGGGTCTGGGATACGCGGGGATCCACATCGGGGGAATACATCGCAGATTCGATACGGCGGGCCGCATCCTGGACCGTTTCGCGGAAATTGAAGGCCAATGGAGGGATTTTCTGCCCGATTTTGACTTCCCTCAACCTGGTGGGTTCTACGCTTGTGCCGCCAAATCAGAGGACTCTAACGGGGCTTGCCGCTTTGGCAAAAAGCCTCCCGACATCGACAGGATCGAACGCCTCCGCTATTGGATCCTTCGAAAAACCCATGATATGTTTTTCAACTCCGCTCACCCCCTTGCTCCCACCTATCGCAAAATATTTGAACCGGTGGACCGCACGCCGGCCGGCGAGCTCTTGATGAGCCTCCTGGAAGATATCCCCAAGCGAATCATGCTTCGCTGCCGCAGGTGCGGCGACTGCGCGATTCAGCACGTGGGTTTCCTTTGCCCTGAATCCCAGTGCGCCAAGCATTGCCGAAACGGGGCCTGCGGAGGCAGCAGGGACGGCCGCTGCGAGGTGTACCCGGAGCGGCCCTGTGTATGGGATCGCGCCTATAACCGGATGGCTTGCGACAATACCTCCCATGAGATGATGGAAGGGTGCGTGCCGCCGCGCATGTGGGAGCTAAATAAAACCTCGTCCTGGCTAAATTTTTACATGCAGCGCGACCATCAGGGCCCGGACAACGAACTGGCCCAAAGGTGCAGGGCGGCCGGTTGCCGGTTTTTAAGGCCTTAGATGAACGGTGTACTCCGGATTTAGTCCTGGGGCGGTGACCACAAGACGCCCCCAAGGGCCACGAAAAGGGCAGCTGTGTCCTGGAGGCGAAGCGCGCGCGCCTCGATACAGCCGATTCTTGCCTGCTGGTACTGGGTGTCGGCGGAAAGGAGCTGGAGATAATTGGCAATTCCGGCCGCATAATTAGCGCTTACAAGCTTTAGGTTCTGCGTTGCGGTTTCAAGCGAATCGGCGTTGGCCTTGAGGGTTTGGGCATCGAATTCGAGGGCTCGAAGAGAATTGGCTACCTGCTGGAAAGCGCTTACAACCACCTGCCGGTAGTTGTAAAGCGATGCTTTATAGGCGTCGATGGCCGCGCGGCGCTCAAACCAGAGCGTGCCGCCGTGGAATAGGGGCGCGGCCGCATTGGCGGCCAGGGACCAAAAGCCCGCGCTGGTTTCGAAGAGATTGGTGATGTTGGTGCTGTTTTGCCCGATATTTCCGCTCAGGGTAAGGTTTGGGAGCATGGCCGCGGTAGCCGCTCCGATGTTTGCGCTTGCGCTGTGGAGCTGGGCTTCCGCCGCGAGTATGTCGGGCCTGCTGCGCACCAGTTCGCAGGGAAGAGTCACCGGAATGTGGGCCGGGAGTGAGAGTTCGCCCAGATCGAGCTGTGGTGGCGTCCACTCCAGGGGAAGCTTGCCCAGAAGAGCCGTTATCAGGTGTTGGGACTGGCTGAGGTTGTTTTTTAGCGGCGGCAGGCTCGCCTGGGTCGCTTCGAGTTGGGTGCGCACCGCGAGCACATTGGAATAGGGGACTGTGCCGCCCTCGGCCTGGCTTTGCGTAATAGCGAGCTGATTTTTTTGAAAACCGATAATCCGGCGCGTGGCCGCGATTTGAGCCCGGTAGGCGCAAGCCGCTATCGCCGCGTTTACTACATTTCCCACAAGAGTGAGATAGGCCGCCCGCGCGGTTTGCTCCTCATAGCGCGCCTGGGCCGCAAGGCCTTCCACCTGGCGGCGCTCCCCTCCAAAGACATCCAGTGTGTAGCTGAGCGTACCCTCCAGCGTGTAGAGATCGAAAGTGGTGCTTTTGATAAAATTTGCGCCCCCGAACTGGGCCGGTGAGAACTTCTCCCGCATGGCGCCAAAGTTGCCGTCAACTTGTGGGAAAAATACCCCGTAGCCCGCCCGCAGGTTGTCCCGGCTTTGCTTCATGGTCCAGACGGCCGCCTGGAGGCTGGGGTTTCCCTCGATGGCCTTTCTTACGACCGCGTCCAGTGCACGGGACTTAAACAGAAGCCACCAGTCGTTGGCGATTTTTGGACCGATTTCGAATTGCTGGGCCTCGCCCGCGGCCGTAACCGTTTTTTGTGCCCCTTTTTCATGCGTGTATCGGTTCACCGCCGGAGGCTGTGGCCGCACAAAATCGGGACCGACCATGCAGCCCATCATCAAAAGAGCCGAAACGAACAGATAAAATGAATTCGTGAGCCGGTGAATCAAGGATTTACTTATATTCATCGCGAACTCTTATTATTTGGCTGTTTGCTGTCCTTAGCCTGGAGATAGACGTCGACAAGTATTCCAGGATAGAGGTGGACGCCCTTTGGCGGCTTAAACTTAAACAGCACCGACAGATCCCTTACGTCCACCAGTTCTGTCCTTTGATCGGACAATTCAACCTTGGGGATGACATAAGGCGCCACACGCACGAACGTAAGAGGTACGCTGATGTCGGTGCCCCTTAGATACATTCTGGCTTTCATCTGCGAGAGGGCGGGAAGCCTCGGGACAAGAATTTCATCTACAAAGCAGCGGACCTGGTAGCTGGGCTTGGCCTCGCCCATGACCACAACCGGGGTATAGGCCTGTGTATAGGTCTCGTAAATGCCCGCGGTGGATGCAAAGCTTCCCCTGGCCGCGATGATCGAAAGCACAACCCCGTCAACGGGCGCCCGGACCGTGTATTTGGCCAGCAGGGCCTTACCCGCTTCATAGGTCTTTTCCGCCGACTCGTAGAGGTGTTGCTGGTTTTCGATGTCGTAGACCCAGGCGCCCGCCCTGGTAAGTTCATAATTTTTCTTCTGCACCAGCAGGTTGCCTTCGGCAACCTTTACCGCGTTGACCGCGTCGGTCAACTGTTGCGTGCTTACGGATTTGGGGCTGAGAGCATAGGACTTCCTGATCAGCGCCAGGTCGTCTTTGGCGCTCTTAAGGCTTGCTTTGGCCGCGACAACCTGGGCCGCGTTTACCGAGAGAACCTCTGCCCTTGGTTCGGCCCTGAGTTCTTTTAGCATTGCGAGCGCGGCCTTGGCCGCCGCCTTTTCCTGCGCTACCGTGGGCAACTGGATCGACTCGTCGATTTGCAGAAGCGGCGTGCCTTTGGCAACTCTTTGCCCCTCGCGGACATAGATCTGGGTTACCCTGCCCCCAACTTCCGGAAATATGTTGATATTTTCTCCGTTGGGCTGGTAGCTCTCTATTATGCCCTCGGCGTAAATGCCCTTTGCATAGGGGTCCTGCGCGGGGTGGAAAGCGGGGGGAAGAGCCGGTTTCTTCTGGCCCGAAAAATAGGCGTTCACAAGCCCGGCAGCCATCCCGATCACTGCCAGCACGATAAGCAGCTTAGTCTTCAATCTCGCCTCCGCTCATAATTTTTACGATTTTTCCATCTTCCATGGCGATAATGCGATCCGCATACTCGTATATTCTGCTGTCGTGGGTGACGATCAAAATACACCTGTTTTTATTGAGGAATTTATTTTTTACGAAGTCGATGATCCTCTTGCCCGTTGTTCCGTCAAGGGAGGCTGTGGGCTCATCGAAAATGAGCAGATCCGGTCCTCCGACCAGGGCCCGGGCAATCGCCACTCTTTGCTGTTCGCCTCCGCTCAGCTTGTTTGGAGGCAGCGCGGCCTTCCCCCCCAGTCCCACCGCCTCAAGAAATTCCACGGCGATCTTCATCGAGCGCTCCCAGTCCATTTTTTTAAAAATCAGCGGGATCGCCACGTTTTCCATCGTAGTGAGCTTGGGGAACAGGTGAAAGTCCTGAAAGACAAATCCTACCTTGTTTAGCCTGAAATCGGCGATCTCGTTGGGGCTTGAACTCCAGATATCTTTTCCCTCCACGGCCACGCTTCCGGTATCGGGTTTTAGTATGCCCGAAATCATGCTCAGAAGGGTCGTTTTCCCGCTGCCCGAAGGCCCCACGATGTAGAGCATCTCGCCTAAGAAGGCTTCGAAACTGATGCCGCGAACCGCCCAGGTCCTGGCCTCCCCCTCACCGAACCATTTTTCCAGCCCGGTTGCCGCAAGCGCTACCTCAGCCATGCTTAACCTCTAAAGATATCGAAGGGTTGCACCTTCATGACTTTTCTTACCGCTATAAGGCTCGAAAAGGCCGCGACCGCAAACACCATTATCAGTGCCAGCCCAAGGTTCCAGAAGCCGATCTCGGCCGTATAGTTCGGGACAAATCTTTTGCCCACGGCGATCAGCAGAGCGCTCAAGCCCACGCCAAGCCCAAAGCCCGTAAGAGCGGAAAAAGAGGCCTGGTAGAGGATCATATACACCAACTCGGAGTTTCTCGCTCCGATTGCCTTAAGGGCTCCGAATTTTTCGAGGTTTTCGAGAACAAAAGTGTAGAAGGTCTGGCCGGAAATAGACATGCCCACCAGAAAGCTTATGAAGGTCATCATGAGGATGTTTGTCCCCACACCCGTTTGGAAGATATAATAGTTGGAGACCTTTTTTTCGAATTGCTCACGCGTAAGCCCCAGGTACCCCGCCTTTTTAACTGCCTTGAGTATCCCGGGGATGTCGGCCTCGCTCTTGGGCTCAACCAGTATGTAGGCTATGGTGTACCTCGTGTTTGGCAGATACTGCACCGCCCGGTTGTAGGTGGTGTAAAGAGTGGGGATTCCAAAAAGACCTCCCACCAGCGCCTTGGCTATGCCCACGATCACCCCCCGGTGATCGTTTATCTCGAAGGTGGTCCCGATTTTCGGGCTTTCGAGCTTGGGATAATCCTCGTCCTTGGCAATGAGAAAGGCGTCGGCGCCAAAGATATCATCGATTTTGCCTTCCAAAAGCGCCGGTCTGCCCACAAGGGTGGCGTCATCGAGTCCCAGAACGGTCGCCGGTTGCCAGTTCCCGTCTTTTAGCTTTACAAGTCCCACTCCCGAATAGAGAGGCACGGCATATTTTACGCCGTCTACGCTCTTTACCAAATCCAGCACGTAAGCCGGCATCGGGATCGTGTTAAGAGGATTTTGAAGCGAGGGGTCCATCACCCAGACTTTTGAGCCTATATTGATGATGGTTGCCGAGGCCTTCGTAAGGATACCGGAAAATATCGAGGTAAGCTGAACGATGAGAAACATGGCGAAAGTGATTCCAACGATGAGCGCGGCAAACTTTCCCCGGTCGTTAATGAGCAGTTTGAGGGCTATCCTTAGTATTCCCTTCATGGGACATCTCCAGGGGATGCGGACGCTGGATGAGTTGCACGGTTTTTAGAATTCATGCGTTGTTTTTCAGCTCTCCAGGGCTTCAGCCTATGGAAACTTATCTGGTATAAATAGTTTCCATCAGCAGCCCAATCTACTAACTTTTGCCTTCCTCCACAAGCTAATTAATCAAAAAATCAGGACCTGAACCCACTTGCTAAGTCTACCCCCGTGCAAGCCAATGTTATTGATTCAGCCTCACGCGAAGACGCGAAAAGAGACGAAAGAAACACAATAGGAAATGTGTCCTGATTCACCTGAGCGCTCCAGGCCAAAATTAGCCCTCGAAGACCAGTCCGAAATACCGCTTTTTACGGATTCACTTTTCGCGGCTTTGCGTGAGACAAACAGACCTTAAGTCAACCCACCCCCGTGCAAGTCTCCCTTCGCCCGCTCCTGCAAAGACTTCCGCCCCGAAGGGGCTCCGGATTCCAGTTCGGCGATCGCCAGGGATAGCCACGCCGTTGTTTTTGGAATGGCATTGAGGGAACTGAGAAACTTTCCTCATAATAGGATCTTAATAAATAACCGGTCTAAAAGGCCTGGCGCCGTATCCCTAATTTTCCAGCGCCAATATCGCCAGAGGAAGGGCCGAATACGACATTTCCTCTCTGATGATACCGGAATAAACCAGCTCTCTATGCAGGAGTTCCTGCAAGCGTTGCCTCCCAGCGATGGCGATTCTGCGCCAGTTGTCCGTGGCGGAAGGCGCCAACGGCTCCAGGGCAAGTAGCTTATCTTCCAGACGTTCGAGCCGGGGCGCCCTGTCGCCGTCCTTGTTCATGCCTATTCGGACAATGTGCTGATTTGACTGGCCGCTATCCCCTTGAGCGTCGACCTTCCAGATGGTTAGAAGTCCGCCACCGGCAATGCCTTTTACCCTTCCGGCCAATGCGCGCGCTCCCGCATCCAGGCCACGATAGTGCTTCATCAAACCATCGATAACCGGGTGTTCCAACCCCAGCAGGTTAAGCGCCTCATCCTTAATGGCGCGATCACGGTCTGTTGTAAAATACAGGTTGGGTTCTCCTGTGCGCACAAGACTCCATCGGGTTGTGTCTTCTTTTCGGAAATCCCATCCGGACTGCCGGGCGGACCTGGATACAAAATCAACCAGCCGCTGCATCCCCCTGCCGTGGTCGTCGAATTTCCTGTAATCTCCCAGATTGAATTTCTCCAAGTCCTGGAAAAGTTCGAACACAACTTGGCGAGCCATGTTGGCGTTGGTCAACGCGACATCGAGTTCCTGCCGCGTTCTTTTTAGCGTTGGATCGCTAATTGCCTCCTGGTAGAGCCTCTCATAGCTCAGGCAGCTCCCAAGCTGGCCCAGGACCTGCGTTCTAAGGTCTTCGGCAATCTGACCGTGCTCGTCGAGCTTGCCCAGCGCGCGGGCGATATCGCCAAGTTTTTCTTCCAGAAGCAGGAATATTCGCCCTTCAATCGTGTCCGCCGCGACAAGGTTATAGACCTGTGCGGTCGACGCCTGGCCGTAACGGTGGATTCTGCCTATCCGCTGCTCGAGGTCCATCGGATTCCAGGGAAGATCATAGTTGAAAAGAATCCGGGCGAATTGGAGATTGATGCCTTCGCGGCCGGCCGCCGTGCACACAAGGACCCCGGGGCCGTCTTCGCGCCTGAATCTCCTCTGAGCCGCGGTCTTTGCTCCGTGGTCTCCGCCTTTTAATATTTCCACCCCCCTCTCGGGGAAGGCGCTTTTCAGGCAGCTCCTTATCGCTTCCACCGCGCCCAGGTAGGTGGCGAAAACGACCACTTTCTCTTCGGGATTTTGCTGCCATATCTGACGCAGAGCGTTAACCAGCAGGGCTGTCTTGGATTCGGTCCCGCGCGGACACTGCTCCAAAAGCCTTAATATCCTCCCACGCTCTTGCGGCAGGGCGCCGTTAACCAGCATCGCTGCGCAATCCTCCATGGCTCCGGCCGCGCATTCGGAATCGCAACAACTTTCCGCGGTGGCCACGAATGCCTGGGATTCGCGCCTTCTCTTGAGAAGCTGGACCTTTGCATCGGCCAGGATCTGGTCGACTTGAGCGCTGCCCACCGCATCACAGGAGAGGCAGTGAATTTCGCGGATAATTTCTCTTGCTTCTTCAAAAACCCGGTTACGACCATCCACATCCAATAATTCGTCACGCTCGACGCCTTCCTGGATGGTCAGCATCAACAGGCGGCGCCGCAAAGTCGAGCGGATTGCGGCAAAGCTGCTCGCGGCGATCTTTTGGAATATGGTCATTACAAAACCAAGAGCGCGCCCCTTGTTCCCCTGCTGAGCCGCAAGATTGTACCCCTCCCGCAGATAGTCGAGCAGGGCGTCGTAGAACTCTGCCTCTTTTTGCGACAGGGAAAAACTCTCGGTATGAACCATTCGCCTGACAAAGAGCGGGCTCCCATCCTGAGCGCATGCGTCGGCCTTGGTGCGCCGTATCACCACGGCGTTGAGGCGATGCCGGTTTTGCACCATATCCTCGTCGCTTTCGAATAACTCGGGATTAAGCAGGCGAACCAGCATCCAGAAGCGAAAATGGTCGCCCTGGTGGGGTGTTGCGGAAAGCAAAAGGAGATCGCGGCAATGTTCCCGGATATTTTCGGCGAGCTTGAAATTCTCCGTCTTGCTCACCTTTTTGCCATTGCGGTAGACGCTCAGGTGATGGGCTTCGTCGAAAACCACCAGATCCCATGGAGGCGCGTCGAGCAGCTTCTTTACCCTGGTTTTCCTTTTAAGGGTATCCACGGAGACGATCAGGCGGTTGTGTTTGGCGAAGGCGTTGGTCTTTCTGTCGGTGACGTCGCCTTCGCTGCCGAATACCTCGAAGTCGAGATTGAAAACATCGTTTAGTTCAGATCGCCAATTTTCTACCAGCCCCGCTGGAACGATCATCATGGCCCGCCGCAGTTCGCCTCTGGAGGCCAGTTCCCGGAGGATGAGCGCGGCTTCTATTGTCTTTCCCAACCCCACCTCGTCGGCTATGAGAAATCTTTTGGGGGCCGCGTTGGCCACGCGATGGACGAGGACCACCTGGTGAGGCAGCAGATCGACCTTGGCCGAGGTAAGTACGGCGGCGCTCTCCATCAGGGGAATCTGTTCAGCTTCGAGCGCGAGCCACAGCTTTTCCATCCGCTGGGAAGAAACGGGCGCCATTCCCTCGACGATTCGGTCGTACGGATCGGCGGCCGTACCAAGAGACTCCGCCGGGACCTGTCGTTGCCCAACGCTTTGGAAGAAGACACTGACATAGCCGGTCAGTTCTCGACCGACAACAACCCCGTCTCCGAACTCACCGTGGCTGACCCTTAGGCCGGGCCGTATTTCAGGAAATTCTTGCGACATAGTAGCCAACGATGGTTTCTTCTCCCGGCTTATCTGTCTCCCGGACAACGCGCCTCATGTCGAGCGCGCCGCTTCCGTTCCAAAGCGCTTTGGACAGCCGCACTGTCTTGCGATCGCGCCGGCGAAAAAGCACCTCCTCTTCGAGTGAGGTCTCCTCAAATGCCTTTGCATGGGATGAGAAGCCAAAGACCAGGCCGCAATCGGTCCAGCGGGTTTGCAGACTGATAAGCAGCGGTCGTATGCGTTGTGTCAGAAAATCCTCAGCATCCTGGGGATCGGCGACTTCGATGACCGTTTCCAATCCTGAGACGAGGAGGGTGCGGCCGGAAACGGGCGGGCTGGAAGGCGTTTCCTTCGACCAGCTCATCGCCTCACGAAGTGAAATGAGGGATCCGTCATAAATCAATCCGCCGAGGCTCTTTCTGTCAAAGACCACACAGGAGCCCTTTCTTTGCCAAACGGTATTGGAGATCGTCTCCATTCAAGAACACTCCACCAGCTTCTTTATCCCTGACAATAGCGCACAGAAGCTGGGTGAGCGATTATTGTCGAGGTCCAAATGTTCTCCGATCGATCGCGATCCGGACACTTTCTGATAGATATTGCGGGTTAACGTTGAGAGCTCCAGGTGTGGATTGCCCAGAGCATCCGGAGTCCTGAATTTCCGTTTTACCTGCCTGTCGGCAAGCCCGGGAAGTTTGAGCCCTTTTTCCACGGCCTTCAAATCCCCGAGATAGTAGCTCTCCAGTTCCTTAC
>JBMFHI010000011.1:0-49952 GCA_049976905.1 Syntrophobacteraceae bacterium
TTATCTGGAACGTATTACGAAAGCGGCCAATCGCATGTCTGAATTGCTGCGATCCCTGTTCGATTACTCCAGGGCCGGCGTACATCATTTAAACTTCAGCCGTGTGTCCCTGACGGAAGTTGCCAGGGACGCCGCAACCGACCTGGAATTGTTGATCAAAAGGGGCAACGGGAGCGTGGAAATTAGTGCGTTGCCTGCCGTGGAAGCCGACGCCGCGCTATTGCGCCAGCTCTTTCAGAACCTTATCGGAAATTCTGTAAAGTACTGCAAAGAATCGGAACTGCCCCTTGTGAAGATTTACGGAAGTATCGCCGGTTCGGTCTGCCAGGTATTCATCGAGGACAACGGGATTGGTTTTGATCAATGTTATTCACAAAAAATTTTCATGCCGTTTGAGCGACTTCACGGCAAGAATACCCCTTACATCGGAACCGGCATGGGACTCGCCATTTGCAAAAAGATAGTGAACCGGCACGGTGGTGATATTACCGTTAAGAGTATCCCTGGACAAGGCGCTACTTTTATCGTAACTCTTCCCATAGAGCAAAAGGCAGGAGCTGAATGAAAAAGCAAAGCCATTCTTTCATAGTCCTGATGGCAGATGATGACGAAGACGATTGTCTCCTCGTGGAATTGGCTTTCAAGGACATGAGCAATGCCTGCGATCTGCGTTTTGTAGACGATGGGCGGGAATTGTTGAACTACCTCTATAACAGGGGTGACTTTTCGGATCCTGAAGAATATCCCAGGCCCAACTTGATCCTCCTCGATCTCAATATGCCTCGAATCGATGGTCGTGAAGCTCTGACAACAATTAAATCCGATCCCCAACTGCTGGGTATTCCCATACTCATCTTCACTACATCCAGAGCGGCCCAAGACATTGAATTAGCCAAACAGGCAGGGGCTTCTTCCTATCTATGCAAACCCGAAGTGCTCGAAGACTTCACCGGTATGCTCTCAGCCTTCTGCACGGCAATCCAGCATGGTCCGAATATTCCTTTTCAGGTGATAGGATGTTGAGCCTGACGGCTTGTGTCAAATACGCTGTAACCGTTCAGGCCAATTTTACATAAGGTTGGACGAGGGGCGGCTGTCGAGAGCCTGCGAAGGCGGCCGTCATGACCTCAACGAGGAAACGAAAGGGGTTTTTCCCGGTAGAGTGCAAAAAGTTCTGCAAAAGAGAATGACTTAAAAATTTGGTCATGGCATACGGGTTGTTCGACAAAAGAGCCAAAACCCACAACGGGAGAGATGCCATGACCGAGAACAAGTTTAAGCGCAAGCAGTTGGATTTAAAAGCTCTTTTCAGCGAGGAAACGGACGGCCTCAAGAATATCCTGCGGGAGGTAGTGCAGGAGGTTCTCGAACAGGAGATGAGCGATACGATTGGCGCGGGCAAGAGTGAACGCTCCCAGGGGCGCCTGGGATAACGTTCGGGATACTACCAACGCTCCCTCATAACCCGCGTCGGGAAACTGGAACTTAGGGTCCCGCAGGACAGGCAGGGCCATTTTTCGACCCAGATATTCGAAAGATACCAACGGTCCGAGAAGGCCTTGGTGTTGGCCCTGGCCGAGATGTACGTTCAGGGGGTGTCAACGCGGAAGGTCAAAGCGGTAATGGAGAGACCATACCTCTACCTTGTTTTGGATGCCCGCTACTAAAAAGTGCGAGAGGACGGAGTGATCCGAAACCGAGCCGTCCAGATTGCGATTGGCATAAACGAGGAAGGGCGACGCCGGATACTTGGGGTTGAACTTGCAAACAGGGAACCGGAGAGCAGTTGGCGCGACTTCTTGTCGGGGCTGAAGGATCGAGGGTTGCGCGGAGTCTAGTTCGTTGTCATTGACGATCATCCGGGGCTAAGGAAGGCGGTGTGGGAGGTCTTGCCGGAGGCTGTCCGGCAACGCTGTTATGTACATTTCCTGCGCAACGCGCTCGATCACCTGCCGCGAAAGGCCAACGACGATTGTCTTCAAAAGCTTCGCTGGATTTACGATCGACGCGACCTGGCTGAGGCGCGCAAAGACCTCGCCCAGTGGCTTGAGCGTTGGCAGCAAAAATATCCCAAGCTATGCGCCTGGGTCGAGGAGAATATAGGGGAGACCTTAAATTACTATCGCCTGCCGCTCCAGCACCATAAGCATATGAAATCAACCAACATGCTGGAGCGCTTCAACGAGGAAATAAAACGTAGGACCCATGCAGTACCGATTTTTCCAAATGCGGAAAGTTGCTTTCCGCTGGTGCGGGCGCTCGCACTTAAGTCGACTGCCTGGCCGCTACGACAAGCCGGACCTGCTGCGGATGGCCTGCAGGGGGTCTGGGTGGATCCCGTTTCGCCCACCCTCCGTGACTCCGGCTCACCTTGCCGAAAAATGACTGCGGATACCGGATGATGTTTGAACAGTCCCTGGCCTCAGAAAAGGTGACTCCGGCCACTGTGATCGAAATGAACAGCATTGAAGCCATCAAACAGGCGATTATGGCGGGAGTGGGAGTAACCGTGATCCCGGAAATTGCCGTGCAGGCCGAATTCGAAGAGGGGCGAATGGTCAAGGTGGGATGGGTGGATGAACTCGAAACCGGGATACTGATGATCCAGCATAAGGATAAATGGCGTTCCCCGGCCCTGGCAATGTTGTTGATTTAGGCTCACGCGAAGGCGAGAAGGCGCGAAAAAAGGAGACGAAAGAAACACAATACGCAATGTGTCCGAATTCACCTGAGCGCTCCAGGCCTGAATTAGCCCTCGAAGACCTTTCCAAAATGGCGCTTTTTACGGGTTCACTTTTCGCGGCTTTGCGCCTTCGCGACTTCGCGTGAGACAAACAGACCTTAAGTCAACGTCATTGCCCGGCCCTGGAGGCTTTCATGGATACGGCGAGGCGTTGTTTTAAAAGCGCTCGCTCGAGGACAAGTCACATTTATTGATAACCTGTTCGGGCCTTCTTAATAATATTTTGGCCCAAGAGCATTTTTTTACCCTCGGTGTTTTTTTGAAACAGAGCCGCCGCAGCTTAACCACATGGATGCGATCATCCATAAACTGTTGCAAGTCTTGATTCAAGATAATGCTGTTTTAGCCTCATGATTCCTGAAATATACCTTTGGGGCGGATATGCAAAAAAAACATTTACAATGAAGCAGGTCCCCTGAGCCTGATTTATAGGGTTTTGCTTTCCTTGACAGAAGCTGCTCGCTACAGTAAGAAAGCCCTGTATGCTCGATAGTCATTGCTTTAAAAAATCCAAAGGAGCTTTTTGTGAGCCACATTACTTCGCCGAATAGGGGTTTTGAATTTTCTCGTGAAGCTATTGCCCTTGCAATAAGTTCCAACCAGTTGCTCTCAATCGAGATTGAGTTTAGTAAACGGTGCAATTTCAGATGTCCATACTGCTATGTGCCCCACGAGCACCAGTTAAAGGATGAACTCGGTATCGAGGAGATCAAGTCTGTAATTTTGCAGGCTAAGGCGCTTGGTGCCGGCAAAATTATCGTATTGGGTGGAGAGCCCTCGATCTATCAAGACACGCCGGAATTGATCCGCTTTATGCGAGCCAATGATTTAGTCGTGGAGATGTTCACCAACGGCTCGGGAATCTCAGACGATATGGCCGAACTGCTGTACAAGGAAAATGTGCGGGTCGTGCTCAAAATGAATTCCTTTGACGAGGCTTTGCAAAATCAACTCTCGGGCCATACCCAGGCTTTCCAAATCATCCGAACCGCATTATCCAGACTGAGAAGGGCCGGTTATCCTTCCAGGGATCATTTCCTGGCGGTAAGTTCGATTATCTGCCGCCAAAACATTGCCGAGCTGCCCCGCATGTGGCAGTGGCTATGCGAACAAAGCATCGTTCCCTATTTTGAAATCATCACGCCCCAGGCCAATGCCTGTATGAACGAATGGCTCTACGTAAGGCCGCCCGAATTGGAGAAGCTCTTTGGCACCATTGCCGATCTGGACCAACGGTTGTTTGGCCGCACATGGCAGATTCAGCCGCCGCTGGTTGGCAACAAATGCATGCGCCACCAGTTCTCCTGCCTTGTGACTGCCCAAGGCGATGTGCAGCCCTGCGTTGGCATCACCCTTTCGATGGGCAATATCCGCTTGCGTGCCTTGGCCGATATTCTTGCTGAGAGCCAAGTGCTGCGGAATCTGAAAAACTATCGCAAAACCATTAAGGGCCCCTGCGGTAAGTGCGATCGCGCCAATGAGTGCTACGGTTGCCGTGGAGCGGCTTTCCAGATTACCGGTGATTATCTGGCCTCGGATCCCCTTTGCTGGCGGAATTGCCAACCGGATCAAACGCTCCAATTTGCAACGGGAACTGCGGCCGACGACGGTCCACCGGACGGCCAATAAGCTCGGATAGTGGACAAAACTCCAATCTTTTTTCCCGTATCCCCAAAAGGATCCGCTCCACTTCCCCTAACCATTGAGAAAGTTTTGACCAACCCTGCGGCAGGTAATCGTGGAGCATGATGATATCATCGGGGCGTGCCCGTTTGATGATGCGTTCAGCCAGATTTTCAATGCGGCGATTGCAGCAGTCCCCAGCCCGGCAGCTAAAGGTTACCACCACCAGTCCCAGTTTTTCCAAAACCCGGGCCAGCCCGGGATAAGTAATGCCGCTTGGCGGTCTAAAGACCATGGGGCTTACCCCCAAATCCTCAAGCACTTGCTGAGACATAAGAATTTGCTCGGCGATTTTTTTTTGTCCCTTAAAGGCTACGAAAGGATCGTGGCTAAACGAGTGGTTGCCTATGCTGTGGCCAGCCGCGAGGATGGACTGAATCAACTCTGGATGTGCCCTGGCGCGTAGTCCGATAACAAAGAAAGTGGCCTGTACCTGGTAAGCTGCCAGTAGCCGTAAAAGATGTGGCGTGCTGGCCGGATCAGGGCCATCATCAAAGGTAAGAGCTACGAACTTTTTCCTCGTGCGGCCTCGGCTTATAATCGGCAGATAAAAGCTGAACTTAAACAGAAAGGGCGCGGTAAGGCACGAAAGCACAAATAGAGCGGCCGGAACCGCTGCCAGCTCCACCTTCAGCATGGCTATCGCAACGCTGCAAACAAGTGCTGCCAAACCGGTTTTTTCTGCTCTGCTTAATCGTGCCACTTTTGCCTCATTACACCCGGTTTTCTTCCAATGCCTTACAGATAGCGATTTTGCGCCGATTTATCGAAACGAATGAACAGCCGATTCGATAAGTAAGTATCAAATTCGGTAGAAGGCTCCAAAGATCCGCGAAAAGGCAAGGACGTTGCTCGCGGCGTTAAAAAAAATCCCTCTGTCCAAGCTGAAAGAGAGACCTTTGCTCATAACTTAGGCTTTTTAAGGAAAACAAATGCTTAGAGGCTCTTGCAAAAGTCGATTTTTGGGACTTAAACTTATGGAATAACTATGTCTTCGGGTTAGGCTCTATCCGCCTTGCCTCTGCATGGACACCAGCCCCGAAGAGGCCGGATAGCATAGCCCCGGGACTATGATTCGCTCATTAGAGCAAAGCTCTAAAAGGCGCAATGTCTGTCATGCAATCCCACAGAGTTTTGCGAGTGACTCCTCATACCAAGGATAAAAGCAAGCTCTTCATAGCTCAATTGGGCTCGATTCTCAAGGAGATTATCCACAGCAGATCTCCCTTGGTTCCCGATGGAGCCGTAGTGGTCACCTCGTAGCCGCACTGCTTAAGGAGCGCCTTAATCGCCTCAGCCGAACGGTAATGGGTTTTTATACCGTGTAGCCGGTTTCTGAGTTGATCGATTGACCAAAAAAATGCCATGCGGCGTTCGGGCACCATAACAGAGCGAATCGCCAAAAGCGCCCCGGCATGCAAACGCTCGTTCAGGCGCTCAAGTGTGAGGATCAATTCGGCATCCGATAGGAAGTGCAGCATATCCAGCATGAAGGCGCCGTCGGCGCCTTCGGGCGCCGGCGGCAAATCGGGCGCGCCGCCCTGGACCACTTGACCGATGAGGCCAAGGGCATTGGATGCAACTCTAACTCTTTCTTCCTGCGGCTCGATCCCATAGATTCTTGCCCCCGGGTAGGTCTCGGCCAGCCAGCATGCTGGAACACCATAACCGCTCCCAATGTCCATGAGGATTCTGGGGAAAAAATTGAAAGGAAGCAGACTCGGCAATTCGGCGAACATCGGATCGAGTCTTGACTTAAAACGGGCAAACATGCGGGGAAAAGCCTCCATCAAATGGTAGCGGTCCAAGACCCTTTTTCTGATGTCCTCCGATTGGACGGCTTGCGCGGGTTTTTCAAAAACCTGTTTAAGCAGTGGTGGTAAAAGCAAAAAAGTCCCCAGGGCCGAATAGCTTATGGCCAGCAGTGAAGTAATCCCCGCACTTTTTAGAAGGGTGTGCTGGGAGAAGGCAAGCACACCAAAGGCGATCATTGTACTGCCCGAATTGACCAGCACGGAAGTGCGAATCAGGCTGAAGTATGGATGGGATGCTCGACGATAGCGCTGATAGGAAGTGACGATGTAGAGAGAAAGCTCAACGCCCTCGCCCAGGATGACGATGGTAGGCACCAGAGCGGGTAAATCCAGCGGTAGCCCCAACAGCCGTAATGTCCCCAGAGTGCAGGTCATGGCAAATAGAACCGGCACCAAAGAGACAAATGTCAAATAGAGATTTAGAAAAGCGAAGAAAATTATCAGTACGACAATAGGGGTTATGGTGATCAGTAGCTTGACGAATTGGGTCGAAACCATGCGGCCCAAACGATGCGAAAAATACACGGGATCGAAGATGCCGGCAAGACTGCTGTAACGGGCATAAAATTGTTTGCCGCTATAGCCTGAAGGCAGCACCAGGCTTGTAACCTCCCGCCATGGCGTGGCTCGTTTGCCCGCAGAAATGCCAAGAAGAGTAAAATCCTCGGCGGGAATGGGTTCATAAGCGTTTCCCTCTTTTGGCCCCGCCAGGAGATTAAAGAAGGGGTCAAAGGCATTGGCCGTAAATCCGGTCTCACTGGCGGCTTTCAATATCGAGGCTCTTACCTTCGCTATGCGTTGGGGGTTCCAAAAAGCTTTCCAGGAGGCAAGGTTGTCTGCGCAGGTTCGAGGGCCGGGAAAGACCATGGAGGGCGAAAATGCCTTCTTCAAAATGGCAGGGTTGGGGTCTGTTTTAAGCTTGCTTAGTAATTGATCGTCTTTAGCCTGCAAGGCCTCGAGGCTGGGAGCCTCGCTCATTACGTATACCTTGCCGAAAACATTGCCCCACACGGTCATCATCTTGTGCTCGGCAGCCTGGGTAGACCTGCTTACCGTATTCATTTTACTCATATTTACATTGAAATCGGGCCTTGCGAAACACATCATCACAACAAATAGAACCAGTGCGGCAAATGCTCCCTTGGACCCAAAAGAAAAAAGACGTTCGGCTACCCTTGGAAGCGGCCGCACACACTCCACATCCGATTGCAGAGAAGGGAAAACACGTGGAAAAATCAGCTGAATGAAGAGAAAGGAAAAAAAATGTCCCAGGGCGGCGAACACTCCAAGTTGGCTAAGAATCGGGAAACCCGAAAAGATCAAAGCCCCAAAGGCGCCTATGGTGGTCAAGGTGGCCACAAGGCTGGCAGCCCTCATCTCCTTGGCCGCCTCGGAGCCAAGGGAACCGTGAGGGCGGTCCATAAACAAAAAGTAGGCCACCCCATGGTCGACGGTAATGGAGATGATCGCTCCCCCGAATCCCAAAACCATCACGGAAATGGAGCGATAGATGAATGTCATTACAAAAAGGGCGGCTACCGCGCCGACCATTGCGGGAAGCAAGGAAAGAAGTCCGATGAGCGGTCTTGGAAAAGAGAGCAACAGCAGCAAGGCGACCCCCAGGGTAGTGAGCCAAAGAGCGCGTTGGACGTCTCTTCTCACAATGACCTCGTTATCCAGAGCCGCTCGATAGGCGCCAACGGGCGTTAGCCTCACTCTTATACCGCGAGGACCAAAGCTTCTGCGCACACTCTCGCTTACTTGCTCAACCGTCTGCTTGAGACGGCGCGCCAGCGCCGTGTCTGTCCCCGACCCGAACGGCACGGCTGTCACCAACAGATGACGGCCGTCTGCGGAAATCAGATGTCCTTGGTAGATGCGCGCATTCGACGTTGGGGCCAGAAACTGTAGACGCTTTAAAATAAGGTTCTTGAGGCCAAGCGGATCGACGGAAAGCCCGGAAGCCTCCCCGATACCGTCCATTTGGAGTAGACGGTTGTGAACGGCTTGCATGCGCAAAGAGATTGCCTCTGGCGTTAACAGGGGCTTTACCTGCTTAGCGAGATCCGTGCCGGTAAAAAGCACAGGCAGTCTTTTTGACACGGTCTCAACCAGTTGTGGCAAACCTTTGGAAACTGAGTCCATACCGACGCTTTTAAACAATCCGCTCTTTCTGAGTTCTTCTTCCACTGCCCGTCCGCACTCGACAAGAACATCCGGATTTTGGTGGTCCAAGCCGACGTCGATTGTCAATTGGTCCTGGAGTGGAAGATTTGTAAGAAGGTGCATGGCGTCGTTGATCACAGGATCATCATGGGGGACCGAAGACACGATGTCCGAATCGATTCGAATGCGCTGCCGGCTAAAAAACGAGAGCGCCACAGCCGCAATGAGCACAACAACCAACAGGGGCAGATTTGTACGGTTAGGTTTCATTTAGACTTACTCATTGCAAATATCGATTCCCTTCGTAACTGTAGAACACGGTTTATTGTTATGGTTTATGATCTCTTTAAATATGGACTTGTCCCTCTTAGCAACAAACAATCCACAGAAGCAGTCCAAGGCCAACTAAATGCAGTGTAATCAGTAGTATTTTATTGCAGTTGTACCATTCGTCGAACTTCTGTAGACGCCGCAATCCTCCGCACAAGCGTCTGAATTGATCCATCCTGCGCAGACGCCGGTTTGAGGATTCGGCATTGCTCTGAAAGGCAAAGGTGGGGTAGCAGGCATAAGTTCCACCCGTGAAATCCGACAATACGTTATCGAAAGGCACCCCTTTCCATGCTCTTTCAACTAGAACCTCGGCGCATAAGCGATTAAGAGAATAGGCATGAGCCAGGCAACGGTACTTCACTTCCCTTAGCGCCGGACATTGCGTTGGGCGGCTCTTCTTTACCATGCATCCAAGGAACAGTATTTGCCAGTCGCGTTGATGCCGCAGAAACGCCAGGGCCGCATGGAGTCTGGCCGCGTTTAATCGCTCGAAGATGATATCATCTTCAAAAATGAGGATATGGCGGGCTCCATCGGCCAGGGCTTCCCGGATGCAGGCCATGTGAGACGTATAGATGCCTTCCTCGGGGTCGCTTGGATGTAGATCAAAGCTTCTGAAAATCACCCGGTCGCCAAGACCAACGAGGGCGAACTGCGCTGCGGCCTGTTGGCGCCGCTTCTCACGCTGCTTGAGGCAGATACAGTAAATATGGTCGAAAAAAGACCACACGTCAGAAGCAGAGGTCCGGTTCATTGTATTCTCGATCCAGCTTTGAAAGAACTTGATTCTTTAAGCTCCCTTCGGTATTGTTTTCGACGCTTTATACGCACAAATACCTCAACGAACGAGTCATTAAAGCCCATGCAAAAACTTGTAGCCAAACTGGTCGATGTGCCTTTTTTCCGAAAAGCTCTCCAAGACAATGCCGATCTGAGCGCCTTTAAAGGAAAACCCTCTCTGAGAGTTATTTGTGGGGTTTCCTCCATCGCCGCGAGTTACATAGTCGGTTGGCCGCTCATCACTTTTCTGGGGGTGGTTGCGGTTCACTACCAACGCCCCATGATCGCGATAGTGGGCGGGCCCTTGGCCTATCTGTTTTCTCATCTGGTGTTCATGTTCGGCATGTATCTGGCCGGCGCTAAGTACTCATACATTTTTATGCGTTGGCTGGCCCGCGTGACTGCGCTTATGCTCTTAAAACACTTCCCCTTGCCAGATGACAAGACGGGCTGATCCACCAGTCCCTCAAATTCCTTTTGCATCTACGGCTCACGTTGCCGCCTCCTTGCCCCGCATGTGCGACGCAATGTTTTTACGATGAAACAAAACGAGACTGACCGCAGTGATAGCGATGGCTGCAAGCGCAAAGGGTGCCTTGCTCCAATGCGCCACGGCGAAGACAGTCAAGACCGCTACAATACCCATGGAACCGAGAAAGGAAGTCCTGGTAAGTCCTGCGATCGCTACATACGCGACCAGAGCCAGCGCAGTTCCAAGGGGCAGCAAAAGCGCGTAAAATCCCAAATAGTTCGCCACTCCTTTACCGCAAGGCCATCCGTGAAAGCAAGAAAAATGGTTGCCCAAAATGAGCCCCAACCCTGCCCAGGGCACCATGGCGGGGGATAAGAAATGTCGCGCAACCAGGGCTACGCCCATGGCGCGCCCTATATCAAACACCAGTACAAGCCCCGCAGCCGGCAAGCCCGCCTGGCGATAGACATTGCTAACGCCGGCGTTGCCGCTAAAATGCCTTCTTGGATCGTCTTTGCCTAGAAGACGAAAAAAAAGAATGGCAAAATTGATCGATCCAATCAGGTAGGCGCAAAGCATACCCGTCAAAAAAATAGCTGTGATCATCGCAACCGATCTTTATCAAAATCATGGGTGCATGGTGCGCCGTTGCAATCCAACCTGCCAGGCTCGGCCTTGAACGCCTCCGTGAAATCATAGCCAAGCGCAATCATTGCTCAACGGATACCAAAGTGATCAAATGATCGTCGATCAGTTCATGAACTACCTTCGCCTCGGGACCGTTTTTGATCTGCAGCGCGCTGCTATGCTCATCGATTGCTATCAGATGCGCGCGAGCCCATGCATCGGCCAAATGTATGTTTAGCATCTTCGCCACGGCTTCCTTGGTAGTCCATACTCGCAAGGCAGCGCCGATCGGGCCGAGCGCGGAAGCCATTACCATCTGCTGTTCTGCGATATCCATGAAAAGCTCCATGCCTTTTAGCACCTTTGCATCAAGCCTTTCTACATCCAAACCGATGGGTCTTTTACTGGCCGCAGCCACGACCAGACGTCGATCGTGGGAAACAGAGCAGTGATATTTTACCCCGTTTGAGGCGGGGCAGCACGGTCGGATCCCGTCTTGGGCCAGGGTGTCTATATCCTGTGAGAAAGTGTGCCGATCATTTCCCGAAAGCTGCCTTGAAAGCCTCTTGCACACAAGACGTGATGACAAATAATCGGTGAGGCGCTTGTTTCCCATTTTTAGCGTGCGCCGGTGCTCACCTTCGGACAGGCAGCGGTTGGAAAAAGGCATCAAGGTCGATTGGTCGATCACACCAACAGCCGCGCAATGTTGCGCTATACGTCTCAAAGTGCCGGCGCCCCGGGAGCGAACCCAATCCGGGGGCACGACCTTTCCTCCGCTTACGTCGCGCATGCGAACCCCTTCGAGCTTTTCAAAAAGTCGGCCCTCTTTGTCCACAATCCAGATATCGAAGGACAATAATGCCTGCTCTGTCTCTACAGGAAAAATACGACCCACGTAGGTGTTGCCGGGTTGGGTCGGCGAAGCGATAAAACGCTTAGCGATACCAACCGGAAAGGCCACAATCCCGGCAAAGCGCTGAGCCCATACACAGGCGGCGTGGAAGGCTCCGTCCAGGACAAAGGACGATCCCAGGTGCGGGCCTTTCTGAGCACTCTGCGCTTCGGGGGCCTGAATGAGTGCCAATGCCCCTTCTTCAGTGAGTTTCAATGGCGCGCAAATACTTTGAAACCTGGGTCCAAAAGGCACCAGTTGTTGGTAGATAAGCCCCGGATCGATACTCAAGCATATCCCCTCCAAGGCGCAAGCAAGATCCAGGTCGGGCAGACTTAATTCGACTGGAGGATAAAAAACGAGTTTAGCGTGAACCCTTGTACGCCTCATCCCGGACTTTGCGCTGGTTTTGGTCAGCAGGCAGGCTCGCAATCTCCCGTCCATAAGATCTTGCATTTCACACCAGGCTTCGATGCACCCGCCGGAGGGCGGCAATTCGAGAAATTTGTCGAATTGAGCCTCGCCTATATAGCGCACATCGCTTCCCGGCCGAAATCGGTCCACCCACCCGGCCAACAGTTCCATGGCTTCGACAGCGGGCAACACCGGCCGGCCCAGGAAATGGTGATCACTCCAGTGAGGCAGCGTTTGGATTGTCACCGCCACGCGATCTGTAACCGCTATACTGGAAAATTGTTCCATAGTTCCAGCGTCATGTTGTCGATAGATACCGGCCTGCCCTTAGAGTTAACCGCACAGTGCCGGGTAAAGCCGATAGTAACGATTTCCCCATTGGAGGCATGGGTGATTACATAATCGAAGCGCAACTTCACCCGTTGCAATTCTGCCGGACGAGTGTGGATGTACATGGCGTCATCGTACCCAAGAGGGCTGAAATACTCAAGGGCGGTCGAGATGACCGGATAAGTGTAGCCGCTTTCTTCTATCTCACGATAAGCATAGGCTGCATCGCGCATAAGCGAGGCCCGTCCGAATTCGAAATAGCGCAGGTAGTTGGCGTGATAGACTGCAGTGGAGCGGTCCGTGTCGGCATACAATGTTCTAAGGCTGCAACGGTGCCAGGCAAGTCCGCTCGTACGGTCGCGCACATAGAGACCTTTGCCGTCTAGTGGCTGTGGAATAAATGGTTTGGGTCGCACTTTATACCCCTTTGAAAAGAATGCAGCAATTTGTACCACCGAAGCCAAAAGCAGTAGAGAGCAAAATTTGATGCGGGTGCTTGCGGGCGATATTGGGTACCAGGTCAATATCAGAGAATTCAGGGTCGGGTATGTGATTGACCGTTGGCAACACGATACCTTCTCGCATTGCTTTAATGCCAAGCACCGCTTCAATAGCTGCCGCCGCGCCCAATGAGTGCCCCACTTGAGACTTGTTGGCCGAAATCGGTATTTTTTTTATGCTTGTGCCAAAGACTTCCCGCAAACATTGGATTTCGATCGAATCCCCCTTCGCCGTCGAAGTTCCGTGGGCATTTATCGCCTCTATGTCCTGGGGCGTTAGTCCGGCGTCGAAGATGCACTCTTGAATGGCACGGATGATCGTGGGTCCATAAGGCATGGTAAAGTGATGTGCGTCCGAGGACCAGCCCACGCCAAGCACCTCGGCCCTGGCCGACAACCCCAGAGTGCTTGCCGTCTCTTCGGCGGCAAGCACTAACACCGCTCCGCCTTCGGCAAGCACAAAGCCCTTGCGGTCGATACTAAAGGGGCGCGAAGCCTGAGTGGGGTCCTCGCAGGCCCGATCTCCAGGCCCGACCTTGATAGTGGCCCACATGTTTGAGAACCCTTGGATAATCTCAGGAATGATGCAGGTCTCAACGCCTCCGACAATGGCAAAATCGCAGTCGCCGTCGCGGATCATGCGAGCCCCCAGGGCATTCGCGTGATTGCCTGAGGCACAAGCGCCCTGGGGCGAAAAAACCGGCCCCGTAAAGCCCATCAGCATACCCGCTTTGCCCGAGGGCACGTTTGCGCACAGGTTGGGCAACAGGTAAGGGCTCACCTTGGTCGGCCCTTTCTGGCTCATGTTTTCAAAGGCCACCCGCAAGGCATTGCTGCCGTTTAGCGCCGATCCGACAAGACAGGCGGTTCTGGGCCCAATTTGCTCATCCATGCTCAATCCTGCATGAGCAAGGGCGCGCTTGCAAAGAACCATCGTCAGGCCAATAAAATCGGCATTCCAGTTGTGGCTGCCCTTGTGATCGATAAAGTCTACAGGATTCCAATCAGGAATCTCGCCAACGATATTGCTGCGCGAAAGGGTCTGACATCGGGTCACTCTCCGAAAACCAGCCTGCCCCTCGACTGCCCTCTGCCAGGTTGTTTCAAGAGTATTGCCCAGACAGGTAGCTGCGTCGTAGCCAACAACAAAGACTTTGCGGTTTAATGGAGCTCTCATAATAAAGGTCTCGAATCACCCTTGCACTGATTTGGAGAAAAACAGCCCCTCTAGGCCAACCTTTCAAATACAATACACGCATTGCACCCGCCGAAACCGAAACCATTCTTAAGCACGTAGGTCTGCTCAACCGCTCGACATCCTTGGGCCACACAATCAATGGGAATGTTTGGGTCCGGCACGTAATTTATGGTAGGCGGCAGTAAACCGGCCAGCATTCCCTGAAGGGTAAAAATGGACTCGATTGCACTGGACGCGCCCATGGCATGCCCGAAAAGAGATTTGTTGGCTGTAACGGGGGGCAGTTTGGAGCCAAAGACTGACTCCAAAGCATCGTATTCCACCTTATCTCCTACCCTGGTCGATGCGGCGTGAGCGTTTACGGCATCGATAGCCCCAATCGGGATGCCTGCATGATCGATGCTTTGCGCAATGCAGCGGCGTACCGTTTCAAAGCGCGGTGTGACGGCATGGTAGGCATCCGAGGTCATGCTCCAGCCCGAGATAGCGATCCTGTGAGGCAGCCCGTGAGCGCGGGCAAAAGCTTCAGAAGCCAAAACAACACACCCTGCACCCTCGGATACGACAAACCCGCGCCTGTTAATCGAGAAGGGACGGCTGGCCAGCGCAGGGCTCTCATAAGCTTGTCCCTCTTTGGGCACAAAGGCGCCGTTCATCGTGGCAAAGCCGGCTATGATCGGTTCGATCAGAGGAAAATCAACTGCGCCGCATATCACCACATCTGCCTGGTCGAGCTCCAGCAGCATCGCGCCCATGATCATCGAGCTGCTACCGGTGGCGCACGCGGTGATAGTGCTGACGATTGGACCCGTGGCACCCGTAAGCATGGAAATCTTTCCCGCAATCATATTGATGCAGGAATTGGGGTTACTGTACGGAAGGGGCAAGGCGCCGCCTGCGTTCAGGTTGCGGTCGGCCGCTATCACGGCGTCCAGGCCTCCGATCGCCGAACTATACGTAACGGCCACTCGCGGAGCCAGCGCAGCAGTAATCTCTATCCCACAGCGGTCCAGAGCTCTTCTAACCGTTAGCAGGGCATATTTAAAGACCGGCGAAAACCATCGGGCCTGTTCACGAGGTTTTAAAAAATCGAAGGGTAGATGATCTATAGACGGCGCCTGCCCCGCCACTTTAACGGGAAAGCTTTCCGCTACGGCAAAGCGGGTAAGGGGGCCAACACCGCTTTGCCCAAGCAAGGCCCGTTGCCATTGCTCTTCAAGGTCCAGGCCCAAAGGCGAAATGGCGTCATAGCCAATTATGACCGCGCGTCTTAAATTCATCGGATTGCCACAACCTCTACCATGGGAGAAATTGGTAGAGCTTGGCGAACATTTCATAGACCTCGATCCAATTCTGCAAATCTTTGGCCGATCTCATGTGTGCCCGCTTGTTAACCATTACCCAGCTCATGTGCGCCGCGCCGTCTTTACATGTAGAGCAATCGCGCGTCTCGGAAGTGCAACAGCGATGCATCGTCTTCAGGTCTGAGGCCCAGCGTATGAAATTGGTCAGGCGCTTGGGAGCCGGATCACGACGATCCAGCGGCTGGGTCACCGAGGGACATTCCATCCAACCGAAACGGCGCCCAAGCATCATCCCGCTGGTAATAATTTTGTGATAGTATTTGCTGCTGATCATGGTTTTGGGGTAGCGTTCCACCATGGCATCCAACTCGGCCAGGATCTCCTCGAGTTCCCGGGGTGTCCAGGAAAAGCCCGAAACTTCTTCATCATTTGAGAGCAGCTGCACATGGACCTTAAGACCTGCATCCTCAATCTTCTTGATGATGCGTTCGGTCTTGCCGATCTGCTTGGGCGTGATCGTGTAGAGATAGTACGTGTAAGGGTCTCCGGCGTAGTTCTTGCTCGAAATGGAAAAGGTGTCTTTGCCCCGCAGGATTTTTTCGTCCGTTTCATCCCCCCACAGGGAAATGCCTACCATCATATTCGGGAAGCGATCGCGCGGTACCCGAATCAACCCGTTTGTTGCGCAAAAGGTGGGAAGACGCTTGTAGAAAACCTCCATACGATCTAGGCAAAGTGTGGGCTCACCGCCTATAAGAATAGCTAAATTAACCCCGCGCTCCATTTCTCTATCAACGAAGGTCTCCCATTGGCGAAGGTCGGTTTCCTCTGGAGCGGCCTTGTGCTCATCGGAAGAAAAGAAAAAACATCCCTTGCATCGCAGGTTGCAGCGGTTGGTCACGTCATAGATGGAACTTCGTATATTGAGTTTGGAGATCTTTTTGTATCGTTCAAACCAGTGTTCATCCAGCATGGAGCTGACAGTCTTCACCAATAACTCCTCGCCCTTTAGTCTAATGCAAAGTTAAAAACCACGCGCCGTTAAGACGCGCTAATGTGCCCGGGCATTCTCGAGTCCGATTGGACTTGGCCGTTTAGGCCGCTAAAAGCCGCCTTTTTCCCCGAGTTGCTGGCGCACCCTCGATAATCTGCGCAAAATCGCAGCGACCATCTTTGCAAAACTATCACACACGATAGGGCACTGCCAATACCACATTCTTATTGGTCTAAAAATACCGGTGTCTGGAACCCTGAAGTTCACATAATCACCATGATCCCGCTAAAGACGGCGATGACTCATTGGATAGGCCGGCGGGTGCTTTGTGTCCACACACTAAGACTCGATGCAGAAAAGATCCTGGAGTATGTGAAAGATCAGATAGACTAAAGGGCTGCTCAATGAAAAGCTCTTCCCTTTATGCTAGTGCGGCGTCCCTTGGGTTCTATGATATTCAAACCGGCCAAAAGCGTAGGGTGGGCACAGCTTTTCGTGCCCACCAACTACATGTAATATCAGCTAATTTACGGGATGCCACACTGGATTTTTTGGCTAAAGATCAAACCCGGGCGGAGCCACAGGGATAGAACAAAGATTTTTACCTTTCACATAGTCCACAATCCATACTGCCAGATAGGTATCCACATAATCCAGCCAAGATTTAAAACAATCCGGATTGCAGGCGTGGCGGAAAAGACGCGCGGTCACAATAGCGCTGCCGGCCGCATAATGGCGGCAATCAAGGCAATCGGTATCGGGGACGCAGCAGGCTGCCTCCCGGTTCCAACTCAGGTCCGTTCGATATTGGCGAAACGAGCGCCCCAGTCCTACGTCCGTGGACGGATTGCGCCGCGGATAGGAGCAACCGAATAAATCGTGCAGCCCCAGTCGATGGGTATGTGCTACGGCATTATACGCGGAATAAAGGATGTTTTCAGGATAGCGCGACAGCAATTCGACCATGACCCTGCGGGTTTTCTCAAGCGACTCAGCCGTATGGCGCAGATCCCCCCTATAGCCCACAGGCGAAGAAAACATATTGAAGGTCAGTTTGCAACCCTCGCGGGCAAGTATTTGGGAAACCTCTTCAGCCTCGTTGATGTTGTGCGGCGTGAAGGTGTAGACGAAAACCGCCCGCGGGTCCTCACGGTAGTTTTCGATCTGGCGCGCAAGCATATGCTTGGCTTTGCGAATTAGCAGGCTAGTGCTGTCGTTGCCCCAGACGGATATATGGATTCTATAGCGGATGCTCTCGGGAATCCGGCGCATGCCGTTGGTGGCGATGGCCCCCAACGGCATTTCATCGAAACACACGGCCAGCAACTCAGGAACGAGAGAGGGCTCGGCGCCGGCAAGAACAACGTAGGTTATGCCCCGGTCGCGCTCGGTCCGCATTAGTGTCCGCCAGGCCTCGCAATCGGACATCTCCTCGGCATGCTGTTTGTCACCCTCGAAGTAGTAACACCCCTCGCAACGGATGTTGCACTTGTTGGTCATATCGTAGGTGGATTCGCGCAGAAAGAAATAACGACGCACCTGCTCCCATCGCTCATTCACTTCTGGAGCCGCGATCAAATCGGAGAATTTCCATTTTTCAGGATTGAAGTCTTGACTGTTGGAAGGTGAAGGCAAGTCCAAAAATCTGCTCCCTAACCGCGTAGGCTTACTGTCCAATTTTCTTAAAATAAAGGAATCGCAAAGATACTTGCGCTCAAATCTTTACACTGCCTTCCTCTCGGATATCCTATCTTGAATATATTGAGAAATCAGGCGAAGAGTGACCAATTTAGGGTAATCGTCTTCATCAATTCTAACTGAGTATTGATCTCTTAATACCAATGCCAGAGTAGCAAGATCCATGCTGTCGATGCCAACCTCGTCCACCAGATCGATGTCTGGATCAAAGGTCTCCGGACTAACATCCTCGAGCTTTAGTTCATCGATCATTATTTTAGCTATATTGAGGGTTATATCGTTCATCTCCCGTACATACGACATGGATATGCTTCTCCTTCAAAGACTGGGTCCTTTAATGGTTCCTCATTAGCTGTGCCGTCTTTGCCCTTGGCTTGTTACTGCAAAGCCGAACATTTCCGCATTGGCTGATCTCTATAAGCGCCGCGAGGACTCTCAACTACATAGCAGCAAGTGTCATCACGCCGGTGCACACTACCTCATCGACTCGAGCGATGCGGAAAGAATAGCGCCCCGGCACCGCCAGAACCTCTACTGCCACGCTCAGCTGGTCGTCTGGAACAATTGTCTGCTTGAATCGAACCCGGGTCACTTCGATAATTTGTACTGAACCATTGAGGGCTTGTTTGATGAGTTCGCTTACCATGAAAAGCTGGGCTATACCCGGCAAAACCGGCCGGCCGGGAAAATGGCCGTCAAACCACGAAGTATTTGCGGGTATATGCACCTGGGCCGAAAGACGCCCATCCCCGCTGTCCCTCGCTGTGCTCATGTTCATGTAATACAAACTTGACTTGCCCTTTTAAGCCGGATCAGTCCATCCAAAACTCACATTGCCAACTAAATTAACGAAACGGCAGCCGGCGTTAAGCCAAAACAACAGTTTAACGTGTGAATCCTTTCAAACAACCAAACCATCTCTACCACATCAAGCCACCTATGGCGGACTTTGATTCTTAATCTGCTATAATGGATTATTCGCATTTAACTAGTTTAGATCACCAGGGTTGTCAAGGATGAATTTTAATTGCAAATTTCCATTGTGCGGCGGAAATCCCGTCGCCGGAAATCCCAGCTTGCCTTGTCGCCCTCGGTTGGTATATAGACTATGGCAGGTTTCAAAAGATATATGAGTTCGATTTCAGTATGGGATATTTAGATGGGTGTCAGTTTCGAGATGCAGATGAAGGTTGCCTTCCACGATCTGGATCCGCTGCAGATTGTGTGGCATGGTAACTATTTGAAATTTTTCGACGTCACCCGTTTTGGCCTCTTCGCCGCTCAAGGGGTCGATTTGTATTCGTATATGCTCGACAGGCAAATCGCGTTTCCTGTCACGCGCACCTCGCTAAAACATATAGCTCCGTTGAGGGCAGGCGATGACTTCATCTGTCGGGCCACGGTAACCGAGGCCTACTATAAAATCGCGATGACTTTTGAAATCCGCAAAACCGACAGCGGCGCCCTATGTGTGCGAGGCAAAAGCGAACAATTGGCCGTGCGCTATCCAGAGATGGAAATGGAGTTCCCAATCCCTGAGGACATCAGACAGGCCCTGCAGTGTGCCTGATCATGAAATCTGCTTACGCAAACGCCTTCATTCTGGGCTACGAACGTATGGCGGCATGGTCGGATCTGTTGGACCAAATTAATGTCTTTCCCGTACCCGACTCAGACACGGGGCGCAATCTCAAGATCAGCCTCGCGGCCTTGCGCCGACTCGGCCAAAATCCCGACCTTGTAAGTGGCCAAATCCTAAAAGCTGCAACTGGTAACTCGGGCAATATTGCCGTTGCCTTCATGCGTGAACTCCTAAAAAACGATGAGACCACAGCGTTTGCCGGCGTAATCCAAAAGGGAGCGAAAAAGGCAAAAGATGTGGTGCCCGAACCAAAACCCGGCACCATGCTCACCCTCTTCGAGGTCCTGGCCCAGGCTGTGGCGCCCTTTGAAAATCCCCCTTCACAATCGGCTCTGGAAATTATTATAGAGCATCTCGAAAAGTGCGTTAGCGATACCTGCCAGGCCTTGCCCGAACTCCGCCAGGCCGGCGTAGTGGATGCTGGTGCCCTTGGAATGTTCATTTTTCTGGAAGCTTTCCTCTATGGCCTCGTTGGGTGTATCGAGCATAGTCGTCCGATTCCTCAAAGATTTAAAGGTAAATTGGAGCTCGCTGATGGTTGGCGCTTTGACGGTTGCCGGGAACAATATTGCGTTACTGCCCTCATCAGGCAGGAGAGGGGGCAGAGCCCGCGCCATCTGGCGGGTTTAGGCAATAGCCTGGTGGTAAACGAGTCGGAAGGGTTACTGAAGGTGCACCTGCACACCAAGGAACTCGACACGCTGCGTTCCGGCCTGGATAAAGCCGGGCAGGTGCTCGAATGGTCTGAGGAAAAAATCGACTTAATGCCGGGCGGGCAGGGCCAAAACCACCAGTCGGCGCACATCATGACGGATGCAGCCGGTTCGGTCACCCTCGAAGATGCCCGCACCCTCGCAATGACACTGCTTGAGAGCTACCTGGTAGTGGGTGAGCACTCCTATCCTGAGGCCCTGTATCGGCCGGGGGCGCTTTACGCTGCAATGCTCGACGGTCAAAAGGTTTCTACGGCCCAGGCCTCTATTTATCAACGGCATCAATCCTATCTTAGCGCTGTCAGCCGTTTCCAACGCGTGATCTATCTTTGTGTGGGATCGGCTTACACCGGCAATTTCGAGACCGCCAGACTCTGGCAGGCAACTAACGTCCTGGGTCCCAGACTCACGATCATAGATTCCGGAGCTGCTTCGGGACGCCTGGGGATAGTGGCCCTGGCCGCCGCATCCTATGCCAAACAGAACCGGGAACCCGAAGATGTGGTTCGATTTGCCAAACAAGCGCTCACCCAAAGCCGGGAACTAGTATTTCTGGATCAGTTGAAATATCTTGCGGCAAGCGGTCGCCTATCCAGAACAGGTGGTTTTTTCGGCGATCTGCTGCACATGAAACCGATCATCACGCCATCGGCGGACGGGGCAAAAAAAGTCGGGAGCGCTTATTCCCGGGACGGTCAACTTGCCTTTGCTTTAAAGGAACTGCAAAGCAGCTTTGCCCCCGGAGAGGCTCCCTTGATCCTTTTGCAGTATTCGGATAATCTGGAATGGGTCGAAAAAATAGCCGAAGAAAAGATTCGACCCCTGCTTCCGGCCGCCAGAATCCTCTTGCGCCCTCTCTCATTGACATCAGGGGCCCACATGGGACCCGGGACCTGGGCTCTGGCCTTTTTACCCGGTGCTTTTAATCAGGAACAGCTTCAAACCAGGGTAAATGATGGCCTCTAAGTCCGGGATAGATTGCAGTAAGGGTAATTTCGCCATTGTCATACCCACCTACAATCACGCCGCTACGGTAAAGAGCGTCGCCGAGAAGGCCCTGGTTCTGGGATGCCCTGTCTATGTGGTAGACGACGGCTCTACAGACGGCTTTGACCCTGGTATTGGCTCCATGCCCGGCCTACGACTGCTCCGGCACGGCGTCAATAAAGGCAAAGGTGCCGCCTTGACTACCGGGTTTCGTGCCGCTGCCAGGCATGCCGACTGGGCCATAACTCTGGATGCCGACGGACAGCACTTCCCCGAAGATGCCCATGGCTTGATCGAGGCCATTCCCGCGGGCCGCAGACCCATTGTTGTTGGCTGCCGCTCTCGCATGTCGGATAGTGGGGCGCCTTGGTCCAGCAGGTTTGGCAGAGGCTTTTCCAATTTTTGGATTCGGTGTGCCGGAGGTCCGCGGGTCGCCGACAGCCAGAGCGGTTTTCGCATCTATCCATTGCCTGAGGTTCTGCGGTTGGGTGTTCGCAGCCAAAGGTATCAGTTCGAGATTGAAGTACTTGTTAGAGCTGCCTGGTCTGCCATGGAAGTGGTCGAAGCGCCTGTTGGCATAAACTATGCCCCTGCAAATCAACGCGTGTCACATTTTCGACCGGCTGTGGACTTTTGGCGCAATACCAAAACTTTCGCTCGCCTGATCACTCGTCGGGTGATTTTAGGACGACCCAAAAAAAGTGGCGTGATGGAGGCAAATCGTTGAAGCAGGAATGCGCCGTCTTGAGGTCGCGGCATAAATGAGTGGACTCTTTTACGCTATCTTGGCGATACTCTCCGATATATTCGGAGTCTGGCTGTTTGCGCTGGCCGCTCGTTGCGTTGCCTGCGGCTATTTTTTTTGCTGCCCTAAACGGGCTGCGACAAGCGCGCGCTTCTATCGGGTCCTGTTTGCCGGAAAAAGCCGTCTCTACCACTGGTGGTGCGCCTGGCGTCAGTTTCAAAACTTTACAACGGTTTTTCTGGACCGCTGTTTACTGCGAAAAAAAGGCGCCATTTCTTACACATTCGAAGGACGGGAGCACCTCCTCCAGTCCCTGGACAAGGGCAAAGGCGGCATCCTGCTCATGTCCCACATCGGCAATTGGGAGCTTGCCGCGCACCTGCTTCGTCAGATGCTGCCCCAACTGAGGTTGATGCTCTTCATGGGCAGGCGTGAAAAAGAGCAGATTGAACGATTGCAAAAACATGATCTGGCAGCAAGCGGTATTTGCGTTCTGGAGGCTGACCAGTTTACTCAAACGCCGTTTGCTTTGGTGGAAGGAGCCGATTTTTTGCTAAACGGCGGCTTTGTCTCTATGCCTGGAGACCTTGTATTGCGGACCGATCAACGTGTGGTGCCGGTAAGTTTTCTGGGCCATACCGTGCGGCTTCCTGAAGCCCCCTTCATGCTGGCGCTTCTAACAGGTGCTCCATTGTTTATTTTTTTTGCTTCGAGACGGGGGGTGGGGCAGCACCATTTTTGCCTGTCGGAACCGATGGCCGTCGTTGCCCAAAATCGCAAGCAACGTCCATTGGCTGTGCTCAAGGCAGCCCAGGCCTATGCCGTGCTTCTCGAAAAGCATGTGCGGCAAAATCCCCTGGAATGGTACCATTTTAAGCCCTTCTTAGGCCCGGAAGCGTCTGAGCAATAGCCCCAAATCCTGGAGTTGGGACAAAAGCAGGCGTTACCGGCGAAATCGCCTTCTGTAGTGCAGAGGACGCAAATAGGGAATCGACGTTTTGTGAGCGCCCTTTAGGGTCGCCAAAGACCCTCTAAATCCAGAGCACTCGAGCCTATCGCGAGATTGAGGATGACATTGGACATGACGCAGGAACAAATCCACGCAAGACTTCTACAGGTCTTTTCGGATCGCTTTGAGATTGTAAACCCCGGTCTGGATGAAGACTTGCGCGAAGTCTACGAATTTGACAGCATCGATGCAATTGAGTTGCTAAGAGAAATCGAGTTGATGCTTGGAACCCCGCTGAGCCTCAAACAGAAGAAGGAGGCCATGCATATTCGCACCATAAGGCAAATTATTGAGTACCTGCTGGTTTTATCGAAGCCACAGGCCTCCAGGTAAGATTTTTCAACTCTATAGAAATAGGCAAAACAAACAATGAGTCGTAGGGTCGTTGTTACCGGCTACGCCGCCATTACCCCGATAGGCAACACCAAAAGTGAGATCCTGCGCCATCTGAGCGGGGGGCTCTCAGGAGTCAAGGCCATGCGTAGCGATGGGCTGCTTACCAAGCACATCCATTCGGGCGTCTTCGGCTCTGTGGATTATCCCATCGACTATGATTTTTCTCGACAATACCGCAAAACGATGGGACCGGTTGCCTACTACGCATGCCAGGTGGCTAAGGAGGCTTTGGCCGCTTCCGGGCTGGACAAAGAGTTCATAACCTCCGGACGCATGGGGGTGGCCTTTGGCTCAACCCACGGCAGCCCCACCGTGCAGCGTCAAATCTACCGTGCCTTCTTCGGGGACGGCGATACCACCTTTAACAGTGTCGGTGCCGTAGACTATCTTAAATCCATGGTACACACAACTGCCGTCAATATCACTAAGATGTTCGGCATAACCGGGCGAGTGATCTCATCGTCGACCGCCTGCACCACAAGCAGCCAATCCATTGGCTTTGGTTATGAGGCTGTTAAGTTCGGTCTCCAGGATGCCATGCTGTGCGGTGGGGCCGACGAGTACGATACCACTACCGTTGCGGTTTTCGATAACCTTCTGGCGTGCTCTACCGCCTTCAATGACACGCCCCATCTGACCCCGAGGCCTTTCGACCTGCGCCGTGACGGCCTTGTCGTTGGGGAAGGTGCCGCAGCCGTGGTGCTTGAGGAATATGAAAGCGCCAGGCGCCGTGGTGCTGTCATCTTGGGCGAGATTTTGGGTTTTGCCTGCAATAATAATGGAGGAGACTTAATCCTGCCCAATAGGGACGGCATCGTGCAAACCATTCGTCTGGGATTGGAGAGCGCCGGGATAAGCGCCGATCAAGTCGATCTGGTGTGTGCCCATGCCACCGCTACCAAGATGGGTGACGCCATCGAGGCCCAGGCCATAGGAAAGACTTACGGCCAGGGACCTTTGGTGACGGCCCTGAAAAGCTATATGGGCCATACCATGGGTTCCTGCGGGGCAATTGAAACGATAATGACTCTCATGATGATGCACGAACACTTTGTGGCTCCCACATTGAATCTGGATGAGGTCGACGAGCGTTGCGCAATGATTCGACACACACGCCGTCTGACCGAAATGCACATCGGTATCGCGGCCGTTCAAAATTTTGCCTTTGGCGGCGTTAATACCAATCTGATCCTGCGGAAAATAGACTCATGAACCAAGGGCCGTCCACCCCCCAAGCCGGCCGCCGCCGATTAATCACATGCTTTTCCAGGCTGCTCGACCTCCTTGTCACGCTGTTGTTGTGGTGCTATTTCACAGTCGGTTTCCTTGTCTTATTTTCGCCTCTCTATATCCTGGCATCCATTCTGCCCGTAAATCGTGTTCGAACCTTTCAACGATTGAACCATTATTTCTACCGCGGCTTTTTTCTGCTCTGCCGTCTTACGATGCCAAAACAGAAGTGGCACATCGATCCGGCCCTGGCCGATGTGCGCTCCTCCGTGGTCATTTCCAACCATATCTCCTATATTGATCCGTTGCTGCTGATTTCTTTGTTTCCCCGGCACACGACAATCGTCAAGAGCCGATTGTTCCATATTCCCATTTTTGGTTCCATGCTGAAAATGTCGGGCTACCTGTCATCGGATTCTAAAGGACCTTTGGCCGGGCATATGTTGGCGCAGATGGACGGCATGCTCGCGTTCATGAACGAGGGCGGCAACCTCTTTATTTTCCCTGAGGGAACGCGCAGCCGCAATGCTGCCCTGGGGCCTCTAAATCCCGGGGCTTTCAAAATCGCCCGGCTCTGCCGCGCCCCGCTCACCGTGGTCCACATTGAAAACAGCGATCGACTCTTTACGCCCGGTCGGTTTTTATTCAATACATCCCAGCCAAATAACATCACTGTCCGTCTTTTGGCCCGGTTAACGCCTGCCTACGACAGTGAGCACTTCTCCGTTAAGGAATTGATGGGGCAAGTACGAACCCTGTTTGAAACCCCTTGCCAATCCGATGCGTTTGGTAAATGTCAAACTTCAGGAGTCCGCCCGGCAGAACCTGGGGTTTACCTATAATTTTTTTTGCGAGGAGACTGCATTGAAAGTCGTATTAATCTCCATGCCTGATGTGGCTGCGGTGATAATGCACGAGGCGGCCTTTCACATGCCCAACCTTGGCATTGCCAGTCTGGGGGCCAATATCGACCCGGGCCATCAGGTCTACACTATAGACCTGATCCGAAAACGCGGTAATGTGATGGAATATCTTCGCAAGACTCTGCATAAAATCAAACCCGATCTAGTGGGCTTTTCTTCGATGACCTGGCAGTTCGGCACTTGCCTTAGATTGGTTCGTCTGGTCAAGATATGGTTTCCTGGAGTTCGGGTTGTCATTGGCGGCTATCATGCCACCTTGATGTATGAGGAGATCGCGCAATTGCCCGAGGCAAAAGGGATCGATTTCATGGTCCGAGGCGAGGGGGAAGAGGCTTTCAGACGTTTGGTAAATGCCCTGTGCGGCAGGGATAATGTCGCTGATATTGCATCTCTTTCATACCGCCGGGAAGGCCTCTTCGTCCACAATCCCCGTGGCGAACTGCTCGATCTGGCCAAGCTGAAAATACCCATCCGCGACAAACGCAGGCTCACCTGGGGCTATCATATTATAGACCGCTCCGTGGAGGTCATCGAAACTTCGCGCGGATGCACCCGGTCGTGTAACTTTTGCAGCATCCGGCATATGTATGGACAGTCTTTCCGGCCTTTTCCCATAGAGCGTATCCTGGCCGACATTGACGATATCTACCATAATAAAAAATGCCGTTGGATCTTTGTCTCCGACGATAATATGGTGCTTTCCCCATCGCGAGTCATTGAGTTGTGCGAAGCTATTATCGCATGCGGCTATCGTAACCTTAATTTCGTTGTCCAGGCCGACTGTGTCACAATGTCGCAAAATGAGCAGATGGTGCGTATCATGGCCAGGGCCGGCTTTAAGAGTGTCTTCCTGGGCATCGAAAATGTGTCCAGGCAGAACCTGCTAACCGCCCATAAGGGCGATATCGTCAACGCTTCCCGTAAGGCCGTCGAATTGTGTCACAAGTATGGTATCATGGTTACAGCCGGCATGATCTTCGGCTTTCCCGATGACACTGAGCAAGATATAGTAGAAAATTATAAATTCTTAAAATCCATCGAGGCTGATACCGCTTATTGCCAGATTCTGACGCCTTATCCTAAAACCGGTATACGTCAGTATCTTTTGGATGAGGGACTGGTCACCAATCCGGATAACTTCTCAACTTATAACGGCATTTGGGCAAATGTGCGCACCCGTCACCTGGATTCGAATATGTTGCAATACCTCGTATGGTATCAACGTCAGGTCATCCTGGGCTGGTGGGAGCCTTCAGCCCATGTGAGAGCCAGAGGCCCCGTATGGACCGGGATTTGGCTCTATATCGCCCGTCCGTTTTTTAAGGTTGTCCTTGGTCGCATGCTCAGGCGTCACGGTTGGCAGGGGCGCTACCAACGCGAAATTGAACGTCTAAAAAGGGTCAATAAGTTCCCCGAGTTGGATTTAGAGACTTAAGACTCCGGCAGTTGGACCCTGCCGGGATTGGCTTTTTTAAAGGGATCGCCTCTATCAAGGTCAGGCTAAGCTCGTAGCCGCCCAGGCCATAAGCCTTCAGCCTCACACGCCGGGGCAGGGCGCCTGCTTTGATCTGTTGGACGCAAACGGGCGAGATCGTGCGTATAAGACGCTCACTTTGATTATAAACGCGGATTTGCCAAAGGCCCCCGGCCTTGAGAACGATGTCTTCATATTCCCGGTCGGCGCGCCGGTACCGACAGACCCAGTCGCCATCCTTTGAAAACCCTGCGGCAATGCAGGGCTTTTTCGGCGCCAGGAACAAAAACGAGATGTCTCGCACTATTCCCTCGGCCATGCCCGGTTTATCCAGGGGGGGAAGAGCCCTTGCGATCTTGATTTTTCCGTCAAAATCGGCCTCGAATAACACCAGGCCTTCTATGGTCATCAGCACACAATGAAACGTCCTTTTAGCCGAATCGAGCCTCACGATGCCCAGTACGGTCTGTTTTGATCCCACGGGCGGAAAAATCTCGAGGGAGTGCTCCAACTGCCATTTTCCGTGAGGGAAAATAGCTTTACAGGCTGCCATACGCGCAGCTGCGGCCTTGTCATAATCCGTGCGGATTTGAGGCAGGTTACTACAGGCCGTGAGCATGAGGGCCGTTAAAAGCGCAAGAACGATTGTCTTCATGGCCCGACATGAAAAAGAGAATCATTGATTTTTGCGTTGATCACCGTGTTTTTGAAGGTCAACACCGTGAAAGCGTCCGCACTCTCGTAGATAGTAACCCGCCTCATCACACCCGGCTGTGAACCTGTGTCCAGGACGATGCGCTCAATCACCTTTTGAAATGCCGCTTGCTTTGGAACCAGTACGATGCGCTTTCCAGGTTCAATTTGCGCCTGAAACATCGGATCGTCGTTAAAGTGTCCTGAGAGCCATTTGGTGATTTCTTCGACCACGATTTGCATTGCTTCCAGACCGGAGCCTTCTTCCTTGTGGAAACCGTTTCCGGAGGATACAAAGCCTTGCACATGGCCGTCGCAAACTGTCAATATACTTTGCACGGGGGATTGATATTCCCAGCGAAGCGACTGGGGAGCCTTGAAGTAGAACGCCCCTTTGGAAATCAGGGGTTTGACCAGAATGGGCAAATGCTTTTCCTGAAGAAATTGGGCTTGAACCGATGTGATCGTGCCGGCCGTTGTCTTGAGCTCCTGCCAATTGTCGGCCCATCCGATACAAAAAAACGACATTACCAACAGGAGCAACTGAATCCTGGTCCTTCGGTTTGGCAAGATCAAAACATGCCTCCATTGACGCTGATGGTTTGCCCGGTGATGTATGAGGCATCTTCAGAGCACAGGAATCGCACTACCCGGGCGACCTCTTCGGGCTTTCCCAGGCGGGCCATGGGGATTATTCCCTTGATTTTCTGAATCGGTGCGTCCTGGATCATCGCGGTCTGAATCAACCCCGGTGCCACAACGTTTACCCGAATACCCAGGCGGGCCACTTCGCAGGCAACACAACGGCTGGCGCCCATAAGGCCGGCCTTTGCCGCGGCGTAATTGGCCTGGCCCCGGTTGCCGACAAGGCCCGCAACCGATGCAATAGAGACAATGCAACCGCTCCTTTGAACAACCATTTTCTCCAACACCGGCCGCGTTACGTTGTAGAAGCCCTGCAAGGTAACGTCAATAACGCTGCGCCACTTATCCTCGCTCATCATGACGAACAGTTCGTCGGCAATACGGCCCGCGTTATTAACCAAAACATCCAAGGAGTCGTAGGTGGCCAAGATCTTCTCCATGGCCAATTGAGTATCGGCATAGTCCGAAACGTCAAAGCGCAGGCAAATGCCGCGGCTGCCCTGTTGTTCAACCAGAGACAAAGTCTCCAGGGCCCCCTCGGCATCGCGAAGATAATTAACGATCACCTGATAGCCGCATTTTGCCATCTCAACGCAGATTGCCCTGCCGATTCCCTTGCTGCCGCCGGTAACCAGCGCCACGGGAGGATTTGCACACTCATTCATGAATCAAACCCCGAGTTGATTGGAATTTTGTTGTTTTCCTCCAGGCCTCGCACGGTTAAACTTCTCAGAAGCCAAAATACACTGAGTATGAGAAAACACTCACTCACTCCCCGGGCTTTTGTTCTTTGCTTCTTCCTGTACCGGCTCTGCCTGTATAAGTTGAAGGGTCACCTCCGCCACGATCCGACCTTCTATCCTGGCAACCCCATGCACCTCTCTGAAGTTCTCGAACCTGTACTCATTGCGAGATTCGATTGTAATTTTTGTCCCAACCGCGATGAGGTCCACAAAAAATCGCGCAGACTTGATTCCAACTATCCATCCCCGGTGGTCTCCATTGGGACCGTCACGCTCAAGGATCTCCAAACCATTGTTTAGAGCGGCTGTCTGAGCTGCCAGCTCTATGAGAACCAGGGGGTTTGCACCATCGGAGGTGGTTAACGGCCATTTTTGGCTCACTACGGCCGTTGCTGCGGCCTCCGATTCCTTGACAGTGACGATCTCGGAGATCAGCAGCATACTGCCGCGATGCGGCACCAGCATTTCGATGGTCATGGAATCGTAGGACATTATCGATCGCAACCGGATGAAAATTATTGAATGGAAAACCACTCAAAAATGGGATAAAATTAATGTTAAGCTCGAATAATACCTCAAACATTGATTCTAGTAAACATCCAACCATAAAAGAGATGGAACGTGCGGTAATGACCACATGCAGAGTACCTTTGCACAGCAACATCGAAGACTTGATTGAGGAATTGAAAATACGAATCATCTCGCTGTTCAACCTGCCCGATCTCGCGCCCGCCGATATTCCGATCGACGTTGAGTTCATTGGAGGCGTCCTTGATATAGATTCAATTGATGTGCTTGAACTCATTATCTTGCTCCGTAAGGATTATGGGGTTGCCATTAAGAATAAAGAGCAGGGCAAGATGGTGTTTGCTTCACTGCGGAGCTTGGCTGCTTTCATCTTAGAAAATTCACCGAGGTTCGCCAATTGAGGGGTCTTCCCATCTATGTGATCGGGATGGGCATAGTTAGCCCCCTTGGAAACGGTGTTGACGAAACTGCCGATGCCCTCATAGAGGCTCGATCCACCCTGCGCCCCCTCAGCCTGT
Organism: Syntrophobacteraceae bacterium; assembly: GCA_049976905.1. Classification (GTDB taxonomy): domain Bacteria; phylum Desulfobacterota; class Syntrophobacteria; order Syntrophobacterales; family Syntrophobacteraceae; genus SbD1. Next base: position 30,198 of record JBMFHI010000011.1, read on the forward strand.
TTGCGCTCGCATCCGAGGCACCTTTGCCTGTGGGAAATGTGGAGCTTAAAACTGATCGGGCCGATCCCCTGCCGCGCACCCATCTGCTTGCACACATCGCAGCCCAACAAGCCCTCAGCGGAAAGCACCTTATCCCTGACGCCATAGTGGTGGGCACGACCACCGGCGGCATTTTCACCACTGAAGAACTCTTGGAAGAGAAAATTACCGACCCCAAAAGGTATAGGTATCATTCTCTGGGATCAGTGGCCGAGGATCTTGCCGGAAAATACGGCTGCGCGGGTCCACTCATTACGGTATCCACCGCTTGTTCTTCGGGGGCGGTCGCCCTTTCGCTTGCAATGAAAATCCTGCGAAGCCAAAAAGCCAGGTACGTGCTTGCTGGAGGAGTAGACTGCCTGTGCCGTCTGACCTATTTTGGCTTCAATTCCTTACAGCTTATTGATCCTCGGGGTGCCCGGCCTCTTGATTGCCAAAGACAAGGGCTGTCTTTAGCTGAAGGTGCGGCCATGCTGCTGCTAACCACTGAGCGACCGGCCCGTGGCGCGCTCCAATTGCTGGGCGCCGGGCTCTCATGCGACGCATACCACCCAACGGCCCCCCTTACTGAAGGGCAGGGAGCATTGGCCGCAATGCAGGCCGCCCTTGAGGATGCCGCACTTGCCCCCGAAGCCGTTGATTATATAAACCTGCACGGCACCGGAACATTGGATAACGATGCGGCCGAAATCCGCGCTGTCCGCGCTCTTTTCGGTGAAACCCCACCGCCGTTTTCCTCGATCAAGGGGGCAATGGGCCATTCCTTGGCCGCCGCCGGTGCAATCGAAGCCGTAGTGGCCGCGATTGCTATCGAGCGCGGCATTGTTCCCGCCAACGTGGGCTTTGACCGTGTGGATCCGGCAATAAACCTCTCGCCTGTGACCAAACCCCTGCGCCTTCCCCTTAATACAGTGCTCTCCAATTCGTTTGGATTTGGCGGAAACAACGCTGCCGTGGTTATCGGCAGGGGGGGGAGCTGCAAACCCGCCCAACTCTGCCGGTTGCCCTTGAGAGTGAGTGCGGCCGCCTGCCTTACCGGCGTCGGTTATACCGCGCAAACCTGGGAGTCCTTTCGCGCCGGTCGCAAGTGTCTCGGCTGCCTTGATGAGCGTCTGGTAACCGAGGGCGTGCCGTCTCGAACAACCCGCAGGCTAAAGCGGCTGCCAAAACTTGCCCTGGGTTTGGCCGCTAATGTCTGCGTGGGCTTACCCGCGCAGAAGCTGCCCATTGCCGTTAGCCTGGCAACGACCTGGGGACCGCTCTCGGAAACCCACGACTTTTTGCAGCGGTTGTTTGAAACCGCCCAGCAGTTTCCATCACCCACCGACTTTATTGGTGCGGTGCATAATGCGCCGGCAGGCCAGATCGCAATGATGCTTGGCGCCAAAGGCGCCAATGTGACCACTTCAGGCGGCAACTGCTCATTTGAGCAGGCTTTGCTGGTTGCAGACCTCCTGACTCAATCGGGTACTGATCCCATTTTGCTTATGGGGGCTGACGAAGCCCATCCGGTTTTGTCGCCCCTCTTTGATGGGGCTGTGCGCGCCGCGGATGCCATGGCCGATGGCGGAGGCGCGCTGGTGCTTGAACGTGGCAGCACTCACAAAGGACCCACAATAACTTTATTGGAGTATCACTTCGGTTGTGACCCGGACCGGATCGCTAAATTGGTCCAGCTTCTTGGCGGAGCCGATCGTATTGAGGGCGAATTCGCTGCGATTCTTGTCGACCTGCCTTGCTATGGCTACACCCTGGCCGCCGAGCGGTTAAAGGATTTTCTCCTGCAAAGCCGTTTTACTGGTCCGGTCATTGACTACCGCCCCATTTTCGGCCACTTTGGAACGGCCTCAGCCGTGGCGGCTGTCATTGCGGTTCAAATGGTGAGCCGGGACATGGTCCCCGCCGCTTATGCCGGTGGATTGGATGTGCCGCTTAGCGGCAAGGCGATCTTGGTGCTGGGCCTGGGTGAATATCTTTCCGCAGTGAGGGTTGCCCCGCAATGAAGGTGTTGCTTGTTTCGCCCAATACGCTCCGGGAACCTTACCCGGTCTATCCGCTTGGACTCGATTACGTGGCTGGCGCCATCTCTGCCGACCACCAGGTCCTCTGCCTGGACATGAACAGTCTTGAGGATAACTTTGGATTTGCCAATGCGGTTCGTGCCTTTGATCCCGACATTATTGGCTTCTCCTTGCGAAATATCGACAATACCGACGCGGTAAATCCTCAAGGATTCATGTCTCACTACCAGCGGGTGACGGATATCCTGCGGGGTTGCAGTCACGCCCCAATTGTCCTGGGAGGAACCGGGTTTACACTCTTTGCCAGTGAACTTATGCAGTTGCTCGGAGCTGATTACGGCATTATCGGCGAAGGCGAGCGTTTGTCAGCCCTGCTTAATGCCTTGGAAAAGGGAGAAAATCCCGCCCAAATTCCCGGCGTGATTATGAGCCAAACCTCCATAGCCGACCCGCAACCCTTGTCATACGCGGCGGTGCGTCGTTTTGATCCTCAAAGTCCCCATGTCGACTTTTATTTGCGCAATGGCGGAATGCTGAACCTGCAAACCAAGCGCGGTTGTCCCTTTCGATGTGTCTATTGCAGTTACCCCTACATCGAGGGCCGCACAATGCGCTTTGAGACTCCAGAACAGATTGCGCGAACCGCGGTTGCGCTCCAGGAAGCCGGGGCCAAATATCTCTTCATTACCGATTCAGCCTTCAATGCCGATGTGGCCCAAAGCCTGGCGGTGGCGCGGGCCTTGAAGAAAGCGGGACTGACCATCCCCTGGGGCGCCTTTTTTGCCCCTGTCCCTGTCTCGAAGGACTATTTCGCTATCTTAGCCGATTGCGGTCTCCAGCACGTCGAATTTGGTACCGAATCACTCTGCGATGAAGTGCTTAGCGCCTACCGCAAACCTTTTTGTCGCCCTCATGTGTTGGCGGCTCATCACTCGGCGGTGGACGCCGGGCTTCATGTGGCCCATTACTTCTTGTTTGGCGGCCCGGGAGAAACGGAAAAAACGCTGGCCGAATCTTTTTCCTACATCGACACACTTGAAAAAGCGGTTTTGTTTCTCTTTTGCGGTATGCGCATCTTTCCCCACACCACCCTCTACGACATCGCTCTAAAGCAGGGGCAGGTTTCTTCCGCCCAAAGCATCTTGGACCCGGTTTTCTTTCAGCCCCCTTCTATAAGCTTGGCCGACATTGCACGCAAGGTTGACGAACACGCCGAGGGTAAGGACCATTGGATAAGGGCCGCCGGCGGCCAACAGTCGAGTAAGGTTCTGGCTCGCTTGTACCGCAGAGGCCATACTGGTCCGCTCTGGGAGTATCTGATTCCCTGGTAGGGGCCAAAGTAGTATAGTGGGGTTATGTTGCAAAGATCAAAAGGGGACCAGGTCCCCCTTTATAAAAGCCTGGAAGCAGGGGGAACTTTTTGTAACGCGAAGCCCCGAAGAGGCAAAGGCGTAAGGGGCTAAATCCCGGCATAGCGTTTCTTTTGCTCTATGAACTCGCCAATAATCTTTTGAGCCAGCAAGGGAGCATTTCCACCAGCCCGGTTGTTTATAATGACGTTTATGCGAACGTTTTTTTTCAAAGCCTCGTGCATCAGCATCGCTGTTTGTTTAACCATTTCGGGTTGTAGCATCTCCTCAACGATTCGGTCGAAGGGAAAGGCCCTGGCATAGGCCTGCTCGTATCGAACGTTTAGCGGGGTCATGAGGCGCACTACGGCTTCGCCCCCAGAAGTGACAAAGCGTTGTCCGGCCCTGGCAAACTGGGTCTTAAGGCCGGGCAGCCAGGTCCAATGCGACAATATCTGTCCGGCTCCGTGCTTTTCGAGAACCTCTCTTACCGGCTTGCAGGAATAACTTTCCGTGCGAAGTTCAACGTGGCGTGCCAAGTCGCAGGGGATCCCGGCCAAAAATACGTCGAGCCGAGCCGCGAATTCCGAAGCCGGAATACGCTCGGAGAGCCTTTGATACTCCTGCTCGAAAATTATGCCTTTAAGCTGTGAGCCCAGTAGATCTGTGGCCGGTTTGTGGAATTGGCGGATAAACGGCTCGCAGGCCAGATAGTTTGCGTTTGCAATGTATCCCTTGGGGACCCTTAGCTTTGGGGCGAAAAACATCCGGGGCGCCTTCAGAAATACCCTGTCTTCGGGGCCAAGGTGCGATGAGTATTTTTTGAGGGTCTCGTAGCAGGCTGTCGGCGCATCCCTTTCGATTAAAGGAGCATAGAAAGTGTAGTCTATTTCGAGTGCTTTGAAGTGCTCAAAATATTCCCTGACGGAATCAACCGGCAGAACTTCTTCTCGAAAACCACTTTTGCCAACCCTTTTGGTGCGGCTGCTGATCCGGTCTTTATAGAGTCCTTCTGTATAGATCTGGCCCAGCCATCCTTTGTAGCGGTCGCTGGCCGTTGCAATGCAGATATGGGGGTGAAGCTGGCGGAAAAAAACCCGTCTGCCTGTTCTAAAACCTCCGCATCGCTTAGTCCGTATTCGTCCATTTTCCTCACATCAGATCGGAAGTCTTAGCCGAAAGGTCGTCCCGCAAGGGGAGTTAAGCACCTCTATACCACCCTTGTGAGCTTCAATCACCTTCCTTACGATTGGAAGCCCCAGGCCCGTTCCTCCTTTCCTGGTGGTGAAAAAAGGCGAAAAGATATCTTTTCTGATTTCGCACGGGATTCCCGGGCCGTTGTCGCTTACGTCTATAACAAGGTGTTTGTCCGATCTGCGATGGACTATCCTTACCGTTTGACCTTCGGGTGAAGTTTCGATTGCATTGGTAAGCAAATTGATAAATACCCTCTTTATTCGCATGGGATCAAGCGGTATGCCGGGTATCGGTCCGACTGCCTCGATTCGTAGCTCAATTCTTTTCGCATCGGCCAATGGCTTTGTGACAGCAACGCTCTCCTCCAATATCGGGCCGATCTGCTCGAAGGACTTTCGCAATTCAAGAGGCTTTGAGAAGTCCAGCATGTCTTCTACCATTTTCTGGAGCCTTTCGGTCTCCTTTAAAATAATTTCCGTCTTCGCCCGGGAGGGGTCAGAAGGACTTAGATGGCGCTGGACCTGTTTTGCAAAACCTCCTATGGCGATAAGAGGCGTTTTCATGTCATGGGCCACACTCGATAGAGCCCTGCCGATTCCCGCCAGGTTTTCGGCATCCTTTAGCGCCTTCATGGAGCGTTCGCGCTCTATGAGCTTCCACATCCCGTCCATTAAAAGCGTCAACTGCATGAGATCCGACTGGTCGTAACAGCCCCTCTTGTTTGCAACGACCCCCACCGCGATTGTCCGCTCCCCCAGACAAACCGGGATGCTTAGAAACCGGCGAAAAACCACCGGAGAAAACGGCAGCCCTTTTGCGGCTTCTTCTGCATCGGCCACTTCGTTTGCAACCACGGGTTGGCAATCTTTGATCGCTTCACCCCAGGCTCCGGCCTCCTCGGTCGGGGTGTCGAAATAGTGCGGGCTGCCCGCCCTGCCAGGTGTCGTAATGACCGCGCACCATTTGACGATTTTTTCGTCTTCGTCCAAAAAACCTATGGCCCCCGCCTCGCTTCGAGTCAGTTTCAGCTCCTGTTCGAGTACGTAGCGGACGATCTGCTCTTCGGAACTCCAGGGGATTTGGCCGAGGTTAAGGAGGGCCTGGAGCCTTTTTTCGTTAAGCCGCAAAGCTTCCTCCGCCTGCTTTCGCTCGGCGATTTCAACCATAAGGGCGAGGTTGGCGTCGGCCAGTTCCTCGGTTCTCTTGCGAACCCTTGTCTCCAGATCCTCCTGGGTTTTGCGAAGCCTTTTCTCGATTTGCTTCCTGTCGGAGGCGTCCAGGCAATACTCGATGATCCGGCAGACCTCTCCGCTCTCGTTTATAATCGGGTAGCCGTGAACTTCCACATGGTGCGCTTTGCCCTCGGCGTCGTAGTGCAAATGTTCGGCTATAAGAGGCTTGCCGGTTTTTTTAATTTGCTCCAGAGGACAGTGGTGTCCGCTTGCCGAACAGGGAATGTCTGAGCCGTGAAACGCGCTGTGACATTTCACCTCGCCTTGAAGGTCATGGGGGATGGCTGCGCGGTTGGCGAGCAAAACCCGGCGGTCCTTTGCGTCGACAACGTAGAAAGGGTGGGAAAGAGACTCCAGTACACTTCGCAAAAAAGTGTTTTGCTCCACGATTTTGTCTTCTGTGCCCTCAAGAGTCGTTTTGCCACCGGGGATGCCCATAAGGTTTGTAAGATCTGCCACTTGTTGCCTGTATCTGGCCAGCTCGAGTTGGACTTTTTTTCTTTCCACCGCATAACGGATGGCTCGTCTTAGCGTCGCGCCGTTTAACTCCTCTTTTGCCAGCCAGTCGGCCGCTCCGGGGAAAAGAGCCTCGCTCCATGTCTCGTTTGCCCCATGTGGGCCGAGCAAAATCATCGGAGCGAGATTGCCTCTGCCCCCGGTCCGGGAGAGGAAGTCTACCACGGTTTGCTCCCTCAAAGTGCAATCGATAAGACACACATCGTAGCGATCCCCAAGAGTGCTAAATCCGGACTCATGGAAATCGACCCAGTCAAGCCTGGGTTGCTCGCTGCCTGAACCGGCCATGAGCTCTTTTAAGAAAGAAAAATCTTCTTCCCTGCCGCCTATAAGAAGTATCCTGAGTTTTTCAAAAAATCCCATTAGATTGCCTCAATAGAGAATCTGCTCCGAGGAAAGAGTGTCCACACCTTAAATGATATCCAGTGCGACGGCAGATGACAAGGCGGGAAGCTTTTCTGCCTGTTTTCGCGGCTTCGCGTGAGGCAAATGAAGCTAAGCCAACAACTTTGGCAACAGTATCGGCCCGTTGGACCCCAGAGCCGAAAGGGTCAAATAGCAGCCGTTTAATCTCTGCGAGTTTTGCAAGTGGCTAACATGTTTCATCTTTTAAAGCTAAACTGACCTGCCCGCTGATAAGGCAAATTGCCATATAAGGCAAAAGTGCCCCGGGCTGTGTCGAAAAAGTTTAACGTTTCGAGCAAAACTAACCGATTTAATTAAAACAGGCACATTATTAAATAAGAAATAACAACAGGCATTAAAGGAAAGAAACAATGAAAACATTTCATGATCTTAAAATCAAACACAAAATGTTTTTGCCTAATGTATTGAACATATCATTACTGGTGTTAATTGTTTTTTTCTTTATACATTCAAGTGCTATTATTAAAAACGCGTCACATAGACAAGGAATAGAAGATAATGAAATAAATGCATTTCAGAATGTAGAACGATATATTTAAGACTATCTTAATAGCAAAATGACCTACAACGATCTAAGAAAGAAATCAGATGCGATATATGACACAAATAAAAACAAAACGGTTTCGCTAACGTTAAATAAAATATGGGCAAATATCAATAAAATAAATAATATACGTATTGCAAATGCCGCTATTGATAAAAAGATAAATGCATTGGCTGACAACTCTATACTCCAATCTAACTCATACATAAAACGTGTAATAAAGCAACTTGCCGACAGTAAAAAGAAATCAGGCGTAAGCGATCTGGAGATTCAGGTAATTGGAGGAGCCGATAACAATACATCCTTTAATTATCAATTAAAAGTCCTGTTTGCCAGAATGAAAGGTGATTTGAACCAAAAGGAAGCGCTTCTGGCTTTGATCGCAGGCGGTCTCCAAAACGTTGTAAACGATGCCAAGCATTTGGCCGGGACCCCCTTTGAACCGATGGTGACGGCGGCGCACAACGATCTTCTGGAGATCCGGGAACTTGCCAACAGCTATATCCAAAACGTTGGTTCGCAACATGCTCTTCAAGTCACCATTGCCTCGGAGATGAAGGAAAGCTCGGATGCCATTAAAAAGGTTAAACGCAGTAACAGTGAAAGACTCTTAAATTCCATTCAGGGCTATTTTCGCAGCATGCTTATAATAATCCTGGTCGTTACCATCCTTGGGATGCTGATAAGCCTGCTATCGTTTAAGTCCGTATTGAAGGCGTTGGTCGTAATTATCCAGGGGCTCTCCGCAGCATCCAGAGAAGTCGACGCGGCCGCCGGCCAGTTGTCTGGAGCCAGCCAGGCTCTTGCGGAAGGCGCCTCCGAACAGGCCTCCTCGATTGAGGAAATTTCGGCCTCCCTTGAGCAAATGTCGGCTGTAACCAAAGGAAACGCTCAAAATGCCGGCGTTGCCGACAGCCTCATGCAGGAAGTAAATCAGACCTTCCAAACGGCCAATGCTTCCATGGGCCGATTGACGTCGTCGATGCAAGAGATCTCGCAGGCGAGCGAGCAGACCTCCAAAATAATCAAGACCATTGACGAAATAGCCTTTCAGACCAATTTGCTGGCCCTTAACGCCGCCGTGGAAGCCGCGCGGGCCGGTGAGGCCGGGGCTGGATTCGCCGTTGTGGCCGATGAGGTGCGAAATCTTGCCATGAGGGCCGCTGAGGCGGCTAAAAATACGGCCTCTCTAATCGAGGGCACCGTAAAAAAAGTAAAGGAAGGTTCGGGGCTTGTCACAGGGACCAGCGAGGCTTTTAGCGGGTTGGGAGATTCCACCGCGAAGATAGCTTCCATAATCGCTGAAATCGCCGGTGCCTCAAAAGAGCAGGCCTTGGGTATAGAGCAGGTAAGTTCCGCTTTGAACAGCACCGAGCAAGTTATCGAGAAAAATTCGGCCAACGCCGAGCAGACTTCAGCGGCTTCCCAGGAAATGAGAGCTCAGGCCGAGCAGATGAAAAAACTGGTCGGAAGCCTTGTCTCACTGGTTGGAGGCGATAGTGAAAATCTTGGCGACTTCGTTTACGCCGATAAGGCAGGTCTGGAGGCGCAGGGACGTTAAAAAGGAGCAAGGCTCAGCCCGAGGGGACGCCAGCCAACTGTCGGCCCCTCGGTAGGGAGTCCTCGATCTTTGCTCTTGCTATAAAGAGACGTCGGGCCTTTGGACTTAGAGTTTTCCCGATCTTAAAATGGAAACGATAAGCCAGATCCCAAGAAGCGTGGCTACGGCGTAGCCTGCCAGTCCCAGAAAGGCGGTAAGGGAGACCGCTTTTAGGCCTAAAAATTTAAAAGTCAATGGAAGGACCCTTTGCCTCGAATTTAAAATCATAGCGCCGGCTATGATGGAGGCGGCTATTATGACCCCTACCGTCAGCCGGTTTACGCCCTTTTCAATGGCTGACTGCGCCTGCTCGAAACCTGAGTGGCGAAGTTCTATCCTTTGGCGCCCCGCGGCCGTTTGCCTGAGGATATCGTCTATGTGCCTGGGGATGCTCCTGGCATAGCCGCTAAGGATGCGCCCCTCCCGGTCGAGATTTTTTAAGACGCTGCGGGCGTTCAGTTCGCGTTGGAGCAGTTTTTTCGCAAAGGGCCGGGTTACCTCCAGGATGCTCGCATCGCTTCCCAGAATTTTCCCCAGCGCCTCAGTCTGGATAAATGTCTTAAAAAGCAAGAGCAGGTTTCTTGGAAGCCTGATGCGGTATTTAAGCACCAGTTCCATCATCTGGTCATAGACGTCTTTTACCGAGATGTGCTGAAGAGAACGTCCATAGAAAGATTCGCTTACGTCTTTTAGATCGTTTCGAAACGCTTTAAGATCCATGTCTTCGTTAATGAGGCCCGCCTCCATTAGCGCCTCCATTACCATGGTGTAGTCGTGTTCGGCGTATCCTAGAAAGAGGTTGGCTATCTGGCGCATCGTTTCTTCGTCCAGGTAGCCCGTTATTCCAAAATCCACAAGGCTTACCCGGCCGTCGTACATGACTAGCGTGTTTCCAGGGTGCGGATCGGCATGGAAAAAGCCGTGGAGCATGAGCTGGCGGGAAAACGAGCGTAAGCCGATAAGCGCTACTTCCTTGGGATCGATCCCCGCGGCGCGGATCTCTTCGACCTGGTCCATCTTGATGCCGTCGATGTGCTCCATTACGAGCACCGAGCGGGTAGTGTAATCCCAATAGACAGCGGGGATGTAGATTTCGGTGACGTCCCGAAAATTTGAACCGAACTTTTCTATGCTTGCGGCCTCTATCAACATGTCCAGTTCTCGCATGATATTACGTTCGAATTCCCGCACAATATTGGTTGCACCGATCACCCTGCCGATTTCGAGGGCTTTTTCAGCTCTTCTGGCCAGAAAATACATGAGGCGCAGGTCTTCCTTTATGCGGCGATCTATTCCGGGGCGAACGATTTTTACCGCGACCTTTTCGCCTGAAGGGAGCTTGGCGATATGCACCTGGCCAACCGAAGCCGCAGCGATCGGTTTTTCGTCAAACAGGGCGAAGGTTTCCAGAAGGGGGCGCTTGAGCTCGCGCTCCATTACCTCCTTTACTTGATCGAAGGGAACCGAGGGAGCCCTGTCCTGGAGCTTTTTAAACTCGGCTATGTATTCGGGGGGGAAAAGGTCGGCGCGCGTGCTCATGAGTTGACCGAGCTTGATGAAACTGGGCCCAAGTTCCTCCATGGTCATTCGGATGCGACGGGCTGAGGGAAAAGCCCTGGGAATCACCTGTTCCTGTTCGCTCTGCGTGTCGGTATTTTTTGTATTGAGCACCCTTTCGAGAATGTCTCCAAACCCGTGCTTTACGAGCACTCCGCAGATCGCCCCAAATCGTCCGAGCCCTTTGAGGCCGTGAATCCCCCTGGAGATTTTCATGAACTTTCCTCTAAAGTTTCTACTAAGAGTAACCGCTCGTTCCTGCCGACTTGCCGCACACGGCGCCGGTTCATTTTGAGGCCGAAAAGCCCTTGACCTTGCCCTCCGAACGTAGGCTAAGTTTTTGGTAAACCTCGCATAACTTCTGTTCACACAGGCCAGGCGCCGCTCCGGCCTTACGGGCCAGATCCAATGCCTTTTCGGCCCTTTTTAATTCCCCGTTTCTAAGTAGCAGGGTCCCAAGCCGCAGGTTGACATCGGGGCTGCGGGGGGCGCGCTCTATCGCCTTGTCGAGAACCCCCGCGGCGCGCTGCGTGTCGCCTCGGGAAATTAAAATGTTGGCCGATCTCAAGTATGCCTGGACATCCTCGGGATTATATATCGAATCCTTGTCATAGTCTTGCAGGGCAGCCCTCGGGTCGCCTTTTGCCTCGGCTAGAAGCCCCAGGCCAAACCAGCCGTTCGCACAGCGTGAATCCCTTTGTACCGATTTTTCAAACACCCTCCCAGCTTCGCTGTCTTGCCCCCGGCGCAGGAGAAAAAAGCCAAACTGAGAGGCCGGGGCGCAGCTCCCGCCGTCGGCTTGCATGGCGCGTAGATGAAGCTTTTGAGCCTCCGCGATCATGCCGCGCTTTTCCTCGATTGCGGCAAGGTTTGACCATGCCGCGGAAAACCCGGGGTCTTGCCTGACGATTTCCCGGTAAAGCTTTTGGGCCTTATCGAGTCTGCCCTGATCCTGGTAAAGGACAGCAAGGTTGAATTTGGGCCTGAGATCTGTTGGTTGAAGGAAAATCGCCTGCCTGTAATCTTCAACGCAGCTTTTCACATGCCCCAGGGCGTATTGTTCGACCCCCTGGTTATAAGCGGTTTGAGGCCCGGAGGCGCAAGCGCAAAGGGCCAGGAGAAACAACAGGATGAGGACGCTATTCTTTGCCATAAGGTCCGATTCTGCCCTTTTGTCTCCACTTGGCCGCATTGGAGGAGTCGCCGACCTTGCCATCCGTTTTCCACACAACCTTCCAGGGATGGAGCCTCAGGTCCTCGCTAAGAGCCTCGAGGTTTTTCGAAGATTCGTTTAAATGCGCAAGAAGGGAGTCTATATTGTCTTTGTTCGAATCGACTATCGAGCGGACCGACTTCATGGTCTTTTGGGTCTGCGCCAAACCCTTGCCGGCCTGTGCGGCGGTCTTTGTGACCGCATCGGATACCGAACCAAGCTTTTGCTGCAATTGGGCGTTGGTGCGTCGCACCTCACGGATAAGGGATGTAAGCTGCTCACCGCCCTCTCCGGTTACCTTTCTGATGTTTTTCATTATCGGCCCAAGGTCGGCCGTATTCTTTTTAAGCTCCACGATCAGAGCGTTGGCGTTGTGTACGGTTTGCTCTATCTTATAGTCGTTTCGGACCTCGTAGACAAGTTGCCTTGCCTGCTTTACCAGATCGAGCAGGCTAGAGGCGACCTTGCCGCCGGTTTCCATGATTTGTGAAAGCGAGGCAGGGGTCTTGCCCTCGATTGTTGCCCCGGGTGGCAACTCGGCGCAATCAGGAGAACCCGGGCTGATTTCGACGTATTTTGACCCCATCATCCCCAGGTCTCTTATCTTTGCGCTCGAATCCGTCCTCACCCGGGCTTTGGGGGATATGGCAACCGTTACCGCGATCCGATCGGCTGCCCCCGGTGCAATGCCTATGCTCTTTACCTGTCCGACCTCGAAGCCGGCCCACCGCACGGGGGCTCCCACGCTCAAGCCGTCCGAGTAGCGAAAAAGGATGGTAAGACTCTTTTGGTGGCTCCAAAGGGAACGCATATCGCTTACCACAAATATACCGGCGACCAAAAGTATAAAGGAGAGCAAAACAACCAGCCCGACTCTTATATCCGATCGGAAAACCTGCATTTCTAAATCTCTTTCGTTGCATGAAAAATCGGCGGGAAGGGCTTGCCTGCAGCCTCGCTTTCCGCTTTATCTTAAAAATCCAGCAAATCCTCAAGGTAATCCCGGCTCGATTGGCGAAGGGGTATGGGACCGTCGGCTCTTCCGTTTATGAACTGCTGGACCAAAGGATCGCAAGACCCGCGGATTTGCTCCGGGCTGCCTTCGGCGACAACTTTTCCGCGAAACAACACGACCATTTTGTCGGCAATCATAAAGGCGCTGCCGATATCATGGGTGATCACCACGGAGGTTATCCCCATCCGCCTGCTTAAATCCAAAATCAGTTGGCTGATTACTGCGGTCACAACCGGGTCCAGCCCGGAAGTGGGCTCGTCGTAGAAGACGATTTCGGGGTCCAGCGCCAGGGCTCGAGCCAGTGCCACCCTCTTTTGCATCCCGCCGCTTAGCTGAGAAGGCTTGAGGTGTTCGAAGTCGCGTAGCCCCACGAGTTCGAGCTTCATTTTGACCATGACGCCTATTATTTTTTCGTCAAGTTTTGTGTGCTCCCGCAAGGGCAGGGCGATATTGTCGTGAACGGTAAGCGAATTTAGAAGCGCTCCCATCTGGAAGAGCATTCCGAAACGTTTCCGATAGCCGTCCATAAGAGTGTCGTCGAACCTGGTTATATCCTCTCCGCCCACAAGGATTTGACCCGAATCGGGGCGAATAACCCCTATGAGGTTTCGAAGAAGAGTCGTTTTGCCGCAGCCGCTTCCCCCCATGATCACGAACACGCTTCCCCGTTCGACCTCGAGGTTTATCCCTTCCAGCACGGGTCTGGAGTCGAAGCTTTTGCAAAGATTTTTTACTTCTATTAGAGTTTCCAGCCTCAACCTCACATGAACATGTAGAAAATGGCCGTAAACAGGCAGTCGGCAAGGATTATGCTGATAAGCGAGGCGACTACCGAGATCATGGTCGCTTTGCCCACGCCCTCCGAGCCGCCCTTGACCGTGAAGGCGGTGTAGCAGCCCACCATGGTTATGATTACGGCGAAAACCACGCTCTTTGCCAGGCCGCTCATGATGTCCTTAACTAAAAGAGCGTTTATCGTGTCGTGAATATAGAGCGCGGGCCTTATGCCGATGGCGAGGGTCCCCACAAAATAGCCTCCCGCTATGCCGATCGCATCGGATAGAACGGTCAGGCAGGGCAGCATTACCAGCATGGCCAGGAATCGAGGCACGACCAGATAACCAATCGGAGATATCGCCATTACCTCCAGGGCCGTTATCTCCTCGGTTACCATCATGGCGCCAAGTTCTGCGGTAAAAGCCGCGCTCACTCGCCCAGCAAGAACTATGGCGGTTAGAAGTGGGGCCATTTCGCGGGTCAGAGCCACCCCCGCAAGGCTTGCCGCGTAGTTTACGGCCCCGAATTTATCGAGCTGATAGGCCGTCTGGAGCACCAAAATGACGCCGATTACAAAGGAAACCAGGGCCACGATGGGAACCGATTTTACGCCCACCTCATCCATTTGGGCGATGGCCGCGCGCAACCGAAGAGGTTTACCCTGAAAGGGTTTTACCAGAAGCCAGCGCATCGTTTCGGCAAAAAAACAGGAAATACTCGTTAAGTGCCTCAAAAAAAGTATTGTGCTGCTCTCAGAGCGTGCCATGGCTGAACTCACCCGGCTTGTACCCCCTCGATCAGCGCTTTGGCATCGGGCGCCATCTCGAAAATGGTTTTAAGATGGGCCAGGTCGAAAATCGACTCGACCCGCGCGCATGCGCCCGCCAGAGAAAACCGTATTCCGGCTTTGCGGGAAAGCTGAAGAGATTCCACGAAGGTGGCAATCCCAGAGCTGTCTATGTAGGCGACATCTTTCAGATCCACGATTATGTGCGAGGCCTCTTTGCGGAAAAAGGGAAGCAGAACCTTTCTTACCTCCGGCGATACGCTCATGTCGAAGTCGCCTTGAAGCGATATCACAAAAACTCCGGGTTTTTTTTCATCGACTTGTATGTTCAATGCTGCGTTTTCTCCTGTTGGCGAATAAATTTAACCATCTTCAAAACCATGCCTTCCCCAGGAAGGCAAACAATTTCGAGGTTGTCGGCCGCAGACTCGATAAAATGCATCCCAAGTCCGCCGGGGCGGATTTGGGAAAGATCGCGGCCGCGAAACATGGCGGGGTCGGTGCCCGCGCCAAAATCTCTAACAGCTATCTCCAAGCGGTCGGCCGTGGCCAGAAAGCTGAGCTTGATCCTGCCGTCTCGCCGGTTTCCATAGGCATGCCGGATCACATTCGTACACGCTTCGTCAACGGCAAGCACGAGTTTGTCGGTTTGTTCTCCGGCAATGCCCGCTGCATTACAGATTTTTTCCGTAAGTCCCCTTACCGCCGACATCAAGAGGGGGTCTGAAGGAAGTTCCAGTATGACCGGACCTTTAAAACCGGCTTTTCTCAACTACGACTCCCTGTATTCGGTCAAAACGAGCGTAATGTCGTCTGATTGCGGACTATCTCCGGCAAACTCCGACAGAAGAGTAGAGAGGCGCGACAAGGAGGAGCCTGCCTGGGAACCTCCAGCCTTGAGACACTTTTCAATTCCGTCCAGCCCCAGAAACTCCCCTCGGCTGTTTTGAGCCTCCATGAGGCCGTCGGTGTAGAGAAGCACACAAGAGCCGTTGCCAATCGACACACTCTCGCAGGGGTAAGCCTGATCGGGGACTACCCCAAGTGGCGGACCGCCGCGCCCGCGCCAAATATCGAATTTTTCCGTTAAACTGTTCCAGCTTACGGGCGGAAGGTGTCCGGCATTTATATAAAGAGCCTCTCCGCTGCCTTTTTTTAGAACCATGTAGAAAAGAGTCACAAACATTCCCTGACAGCTGCGTTCGCAAACGGATTCATTCATCCGACGCATGAGTCTTTCAGGGTCTTTTTCCCGAAGGGCAAGCAGGTGAAAGTCTGTGGTAAATTTCGCCATGAAAAGGGCTGCCGGCACGCCCTTTCCGGACACATCCCCAATGAGGATCCCCAGGCGGTCCTCATCGAGTGGTATGAAATCGTAGAAATCCCCCCCGATTTGCCTGGCGGGCTGGTAATGGGCGCAAAACCTGTAGCCTTTGAGATTGGGCATGCAGTCGGGTAAAAAGCTCGATTGAACGGATTGGGCAAAGGCCAGGTCCTGTTCCATCTGTTGATTGAGAAGGCTCTTTTGGTGCAGTCGCGCGTTTTCAACCCCAATGGCGGCATTGGCGCAAAGCAGGCTCAGGCTCTCCATGTCCTCGTCGGTGAAAATCGAACCGTCGGTTTTGTTTATGACCTGGGATACCCCAACAACCCTGTCTTTTATCTTTAACGGAACGCACAGGATCGTTTCCGTGCGATAACCCGTCATCTTGTCGAATTCGCGGTTAAAGCGGCTGTCCTCGTAGGCGTTTTCAATCAAAAGAGGCTCGCCGGTTGCAAGGACGCTTCCCGCTATTCCCTGCCCCCTGCTTATGCGCGCGCCCCCTTTAAGCTTATCGGCAACCGGCCCCTGGGCCACCTCGAAAACCAGATCCCCGCTCTTTTCATCTACCAGCATTAAACTGCACGCGTCGGCTTTTAAAATCGACCGGGAGGTCGTCATGATGTTTTCGAGCACCTGGTCGAGCTGAAGGCTCGAATTTATGAGCCCCGATACCCTGAAACACTCTTTAAGGCCTTCGAGGCGGGCGCGCATCTTTTCGACGGCGGCACAACCCGAGACTCCGGCTTCGCAGATGGAGGCCGGCTCGTTATGTCTATGTTTTAAAGATTCCATAAAATCACGAATTTAGATGAGACTGAAAAATCTCGTACTATCTTGGCTTCGCATTATGACCTTCTGGAAGCAATCTGTCAAACTGCGCCGAGGAAGAGGTAGGCTACAATGGCGTTGACGTAAGGTCTACTTATCTCACGCGAAGACGCGAAAATGGAACCCGTAAAAAGCGCCATTTCGGACTGGTCTTCGAGGGCTAATTCCGACCTGGAGCGCTCAGGTGAATTCGGACACATTTCCTATTGTGTTTCTTTCATCTTTATTTTCGCGCCTTCGCGTGCGCCTAAATTAACAACATTGGGGGCAGGGCAGGGCGGTGGGACTTTAGCGCGGCTTGCTTTGCCCATACCGCGGGCTGGTCCTTCCTTGCTTATAGCCTTGACTTGGCAATGCGATTCCATTATGAGGATTGCCCATGGCTGTTACCCGTATAGTCAAATCCTCGTTCGTCAAGCGCTTCCGGTCCACGGCGCCTGAGACCCTCCGCGCAGGGCTGCGCTCTATCGGTCCGATTAAGATAGGCGTGGGCGCGATCGTTCCTGGAATATCGAGGTTTCGCCAACAGGTTTTTGAAAGCCTTCAAGACGAAACGATACATTGCAACATCCCGAACACAGGTAAAATTTTATGTCGCTAAAGTCTTCACCGCAGGGTTTGCCTGTCGCGGGCCCCCAGCCACCAATGGAACCAATTCCAGGGCAAAGCGCCATAAACTGGAATAGACGTTTTTTGATTTTGCTTGTTCTGGTGACTCTGTTTCAGCTCTTCTACCTGTTTGTCTCCAGGCTGAACCTTGCCGCCGATGAAGCCTACTACTGGGAATGGTCGCGCCGGCTTGCCTGGGGTTATTTCGAAAAACCTCCGATGGTTGCCTGGATCATCGCCTTGTTTACCCACCTGTTCGGTTCAAACCCGGTGGGCGTGCGACTGCCTTCCGTGGTGTTCGGGGCGATTTCCACGACGGCAGTTTTCCTGCTTGCAAGAAGAATGTACGATGCGCGTACCGCCTTTTGGACATCCGCCGTGGCTATGGCCTCTCCGGGTGCGGCCGCCCTTGGCTTCGTCATGACCATCGATACGCCTCTTATGTGTTTCTGGTCTATTGCGCTCTATCTTTTATGGGCGGGGCTTGAAAAGAAGAAGGGCGGTTTTGTCGAGTGGTTCGCCATTGGGGTGGCGATCGGACTTGGGCTTTTAAGCAAACAGGTAATGGGCGGGTTTATCGTTTTAATGTTTGTGTATGCAGTGCTTAGCAAAGAGGACAGATTCCTGCTCAAATCCCCCCGCCTCTACCTGGCCTCTCTTCTGGGGCTCTCCTTCCTGATTCCCACTTTGATTTGGAACGCGCGCCACGGATGGGCCTTGCTGCACTGCACCGAAGGTCACTTCGGCGGAAGCCGCTCTGCCTTTATTCTTACCTTGGGCTCTTTCCTCGGGGGACAAATCGGCCTCATTTCTCCCATAACCTGGGTCCTGTTTATCTGCCTCTCTGTGTTGCTGCTCGTGCGTTTTAAGTCCCAGGATCGGCGCGTGCTCTATCTTTTGACCTTCAGTATCGTTCCACTCTCGGGCATTGCGGCGTTGAGCCTGCGCCAGAAAATCCAGGCCAATTGGCCGGCTGCGACCTACACGGCGGGAATGGTGCTGCTTGCCGCCTGGGCCTGCGGGAATATCTCGGCCGGGAAAAGGTATGATTGCTGGAGACCCTATTTTAAAAAGGGCATTATCGTTGGAGCGATAATGGCTCTTTTTACCTACGGCCTGCCGTTTTGGGCTCCTGCCGTGCCCTACCATCTCGCGGATAAAGTGGTAAAAAGAGTCGAGGGCTGGGGACAATTTGGAAGGCAAGCTGGCCGGGCGCTCGCCAAAACGCCTCACCCGCAAACCACCTTCCTTCTGACCTTCGACCGTATGGTCTCCTCCGAACTGGCCTTTTATGTTCCCGGGCAGCCAAGGGTCTACACCTGGCACTCCCCCGGCACGCCGCGCCGCAGCCAGTACGATCTTTGGAGCGGGCCCCAAAAAGGCTGGGATGCCCTCATCCTATGTCCTAAAGGCTGCACTCGTGACATAGCCGCTCTTTCCGACTATTTTGAGTCGGTTAGACCCCTGGATAGCGCGATAGGGGGGAATGTCCACCGCCAATACGAACTCTATCTGGGAAGCGGGCTCAAAAAATGGCCCTGCAATCGACAATGAGTGAAAAATCTCGGAGTCAAGAAACGAGTTTGTCCATGGAATCTTTAATTAGCCTCGTCGTGCCGCTCTTTAATGAAGAGCTGGTTATAGCGCAGATGTACCGAAGAGTGACGCGGGTGATGGCAGGAATCGGCCTGGGCTACGAAATTATCCTTATAAATGACGGAAGCCGCGACAAAACCCTCCAGATTGCACGCCGGCTTTGCCAGGAAGACCCACACGTCAAACTCATAAGCTTTTCGAGAAATTTTGGCCACCAGGCGGCCTTAACCGCCGGCCTGGACAAGGCAAGGGGGGACGCGGTGGTAATTATTGATGCCGACCTTCAGGACCCCCCCGAGATCATTCCGCAGATGGTGGAAAAGTGGAAAGACGGCTTCGATGTGGTCTACGGAACAAGGGTCAAAAGAGAGGGAGAGACCTGGGTTAAAAAATGGACCGCGGCCGGTTTCTATTGGCTGCTAAGAAAGCTTACCGCGGTTGATATCCCACCCGATACCGGAGACTTTCGCCTGCTGGACAGGCGGGTTGTCAACGCCCTCAATGGCATGCGGGAGAAGAACCGGTTTTTAAGAGGCATGGTCAGTTGGGTCGGGTTCAGGCAGTGCAGGCTCGAATATGTCCGCCACGAACGATTTGCCGGCGAAACAAAATATCCCCTTAAAAAAATGGTGCGCTTCGCTCTTGACGGGATCCTCTCCTTTTCCCAGATCCCTCTTAAGGTTTCCTCCGTTTTTGGCTTTCTTTGCTCCTTTTTGAGCTTCTGCCTGATTATCTACGGTCTGGTTGAAAAGTTCTTTTATTCCCAGTCCGTTATTCGGGGATGGCTGTCCACCTTCGTCGCCATACTGTTTCTAGGAGGTGTTCAACTCATTTGCATCGGGATACTGGGTGAGTATCTTGGCCGCATTTACGACGAAATAAAAAACAGGCCTCTGTATGTGTGCGATGAGCTGATCAATATCGACTAAAGGAGGATGTCTCTGCGTGTTAAACCCCGTCTCGCCAGGTTGCGATTTTGCCGTGAAAGCGGCGCGGATCGTTTTTTAAAATGGCAACCAGGGCGCGCGCCGGAACTTCGGGGGCATGGATTTCGCCGTTTCTAGCAAAAGCTGAGAATTGTTCCCTAAGACTTTCGGCGGCTTTGCCAACGGCGCGGAAAGCTCC
>JBMFHI010000012.1:0-49431 GCA_049976905.1 Syntrophobacteraceae bacterium
ACAAATAATTAGTAATTGCAAATAGTTATGCTAATAATAGAGACAGTTTCATATTTGTAAACTCACGGATTCAGGTTTATGATAAAATTTTCTCTAATTTATTTTAGAAACTGGCTTAAAACAAGAAAAATTGATGCTGAAGTGGAGCTTACGATCTTGGGATATCTATCAAAGACCGATTGTTAAAAAATGAACGTGTTCAGCACGGGTAAAAAGTGATCCTCGGGCGCGGTTGAGACGCGCGGATAGATTTGCAGGATTCAGGGAGAAGAATTGCTGCAAACCACAGGGGCGTCCGCAAAAAAGCCCGCTGCGATTCCACCTTACAAAAGCGCAGAAAGTAAGGACCCTTCTCCCAAATTTTTTTTCATCCCGGCATAGATTTCACCCAGTTATCCCTGCTACAGCTCCATTTGCGGGTACGAGCCCGCAACTTTAGAGGACTTTAGCTTGACCGTGAATTAGCAGGGAAGTTATCTCTTAATGTCTTCTCGATATTTCCTTGAAAAGACGATTAGTTTACAATGAGCCCTGTTTAAGCGCCAAGGGGGGGCCGTGCGAAACATCTGGAAATCGTTTATTTTATGGGTTTTTCCGTCTTCCTTGAAGGGATTCAAGATAAGAAATATTCCCAATTCGCTCGCCTACAGGCTGCTCTACCTTCTCCTGATTGTCAGCGCGGTTGTGTTTATTGCCCTTACGACCTTCATTATAAGGGCGGCCAAACACCATATCTCAGAGGAAGCGGTTCGCACCAGCCAACTTCTGCTCAGGTCCATGCGCCAGAGCATGCTGCTAAATCGCGAACAAGACGTCGCTCACACCATAGACGCCCTTGGCAGCGGTCCCGGAGTCTATGCGATAAGGATATATAACAAGGACGGAAGGATCGTCTTTAGCGCCAAAAGAGGAGAAATCGGCCAGAAGGTCAACAAGAAGGCCAGGGAATGTATCGTGTGTCATAGCGGGAAAAGTCCGCTTGACAACATTCCCAAGGCCGATCGGACCAGAACTTTTATCTCTGCGAACGGAGAGCGGATACTTGGCGCCTTTGAGCCTATCCATAACGAACCGGCCTGCTCCGCCCCCCAATGCCACCCTTCTGCCTCCAAGCAAAAGATACTGGGAATGCTCGACTCCCAGTTCAATCTGGAAGGCGTTGACAGTAATATTTTCAGTAACCTTCATTTGCTTATCCTCTACTGCCTGGGTGCTATTCTTTTAATCGAGCTTTTTGCGGGGCTTTTCATCCTTAGAAATGTCAACCTGCGGCTCATTAAGCTTGCCCAGGGAACTCGCGAGGTTAAAAACGGCAACCTCGATTTCAGCATTCCGGTGGAAGGTAACGATGAGATAGCCAGTCTGGCCCGTTTATTCAACAGCATGGTTGCCAGTCTGAAACGGGCCGAGGCTGAAAACAGGGAACTGTCCCGCAGGGTGGTCCATACCGAAAAAATGGCCTTTATGGGAAGGCTTGCAGCCTCAGTAGCCCATGAAATAAACAACCCTCTTAGCGGCGTTTTGACCTACACAAAGCTGATATCTCGAAAATTAAGCGAAGGCCCCATGACGGAGCAAGAAAGTCGGGAAGCCCTGAAACACTTCGAGGCGTGCATCGGCGAGATCAAAAGGTGCGGCAACATAGTACGCAACCTGCTCAGATTTTCCAGAAATTCGGAGTCCGTTGTCGAAAAGGTCGATATAAATAACATTATCGAAAAAAGCCTCTTGATCACCAGCCACCATTTTCAGATTCATAATATAGAGACCGTAACGGAGCTCAAGGCGAAAGACCCCACATTTTTGGGAGATCCCAACCAGATAGAGCAGGTTCTGATCGCCTTGTTTATGAATGGTATGGAAGCCATGCCCTCGGGGGGTGTTCTAACCGTAACGACCAAGGACGCGGCTGGCCCCGATGCGCTCCAGGTCTGCGTAAAGGATACCGGGAAGGGAATTCCCGCAGAGATTCGGCCCAACATATTCGAGCCCTTTTTTACTACCAAGGAGGGCCACAGCGCCGGACTGGGCCTCTCGGTTGTCTACGGCATCATGCTAAAACATCGCGGGCAGATCGATGTGGAATCCGAACCGGGCCGGGGGGCTTCCTTCATCCTTACATTTCCAAGAGAAACGACGCAAAACGACAGCCATGGGCCAATATTGGACGGTGCGGTGCTTTCGGGCCTTTGAGCAGGGAAAAAGATGACAGAACAGGTAGCGATACTCATTGTTGACGATGAACCCTCGGTGCGCGACTCTCTCATGCACTGGTTCGTGCAGGAAAACTACCGGGTTGAGACCGCCGCGGATGCTGACCAGGCTCTTGCCAGGATGCGCGATTCAACTTTTGACATAGTCCTTCTTGACATCAAAATGCCCGGAATGGACGGAATAGAGCTCCAAGGCCGACTCAAGCAAATAGACAGCCAGCTTGCCATCATCATTATGACCGCCTTTGCCTCCGTTGACACCGCCGTTCAGGCTTTGAAACAGGGAGCCTACGATTACATAGCCAAGCCCGTGGACCCCGACGATCTAAGCCGGCTCATCCGCAATGCCGTGGTACAGCGCCGTTTGATGCGCGAAAATCTTACCCTCAAGGAAGAAATCCGCTCCCTTCTTTCCACAAACCAGATCGTTGGGGAAAGCCGCGAAATGGTGGAAGTGTTAAAGACTATTCAAACCGTTGCCCAAAGCGACGTCACCGTGATGATCCAGGGGGCTTCCGGCACGGGCAAGGAACTTGTCGCCAGGGCGATCCACCTTAACGGCAAACGCAAATATTTCCCTCTGATCACCATAAATTGCGGGGCGCTTACGGATACTCTGGTCGAAAGTGAACTCTTCGGCCACGAGAGGGGCGCTTTTACCGGCGCTCAGTACAAGCGCAAGGGAAAACTCGAGCTGGCCCACAAGGGCGCCCTCTTCCTCGATGAAATAGGAAATATCGGTTCCAAAACCCAAATGGACCTGTTGCGGGTAATCGAAACCAAGCGTTTCACCCGCCTTGGCGGAAACGAGGTCGTCGAAGCCGATTTCCGCATCATCTCGGCTACGAACAAAAACCTCGAGGACGCCGTAAAGGAAGGCACCTTCAGAGAAGATCTCTACTACCGGCTAAATGTCTTTAATATCCAGATGCCCTGTCTCAAGGAAAGGGCAGGAGACATACCCCTGCTCGTAAACCATTTCCTTCGCAAGTTCTCCGCGGCCATGAACAAGCCTTTTACCGGGTTGGAGCCCGGGGCCATGGAGCTTTTAAAAAAACAAGCCTGGCCCGGGAATGTGAGGGAACTTCAAAACGCGATCGAAAGGGCCGTGGTGGTGGGAAAGCCCCCGATAATCACCGTTGCCGATTTAGCGGGGCTCATCGCGCAAAACGGACCTTTGAAGGCCGAGGAAGTCCTGCCGCTTTGCGAAATCGAAAAACGCCACATCCAATTTGCTCTGGATAAATGCAGAGGAAACGTCTCCCTTGCCGCCCAGTTGCTTCAAGTCGACAGGGCTACGGTCTATAATAAAATCAAAAAGTACGGGCTTTCCTACTGACCCAGGATTTGGGCCGCACCTTCGGTGCGGCCCATTTGGAAGGCAAGGGCTCAGGCGCCGGTGGCCATAAACTCCTTGAAGGTGTTGGTGCCGACCTGGGGTTTTTCCTGGGTCATAACCGGCAGCCGGTTTACCAGCCATCGGAAAAGCCATATGCCCATTGTCACCAGGGTAACCGAAACGGTGATCTCCATCCAGCTCGGATGATAATGCGGGTGGAGTTGCCAGTTAAAAGCGATAATGGAAATATTTAGCCGGTTAAAAATTATCCCGATCACCGTCCAGGCCCCTGTGAATCTGACAAGCTTAACATTGCGGCTCCTGACACCGATGGTATAAAGCACGCAAGGCAGGGCCACAAATCCCAGCAGTTCGACCAAAAACAGATGACCGTAGGGGGTAAGCAGAAGCTTCCAGCTTCCCTGTTCCGCCAGTCCTATGAGCTTTAGAAAAAAGTAGACGTAGAGCACCACCGCCGCGCCCTTGGCAAGTCCCAGGGTCAGGTCGTCCAGATCGAAATGGCTCGTTGGGGATAACCGGTAGCTAAACAGCCTGTGAGAAATCGAGCTTTCCACAATCACCATCGATAACCCGGCGGCTATGCTGGAGACGAAGAAAAAAAGCGGTAAGTAAGGCGAATACCACAGAGGAAACAGCTTGGTGGGCGCCAGCAGGAAAAGTGAACCCAGGCTGGACTGATGGAGTGTGCTGAGCACTACGGCAAGAATGGAGAGCCATATTACGAGCTTGCTCCAAAACTTTCTCAGCCCGTCCCACTGCAGCCATTCCCAAAAAGCGGGAACGAATTCGAGCAACTGGACAGTAAGGTAGGCTGCTACGCACATACCGACCTCGAAGAGCACCGAGGTGACGCCCCGTGGGAAAATCATGATAAGAGGCATGCGCCAGGGTCGCCCCAGATCCAGAATAAGCCCCAATACCACGAAAACATAGCCAAGAAAGCCGGTTAGTATGGCGGGTCTTACCAGGGGTTCATATTTTTTAAGCCCGAATATGTGCACCGTCGTTGCAAGCGTGTAGCCGCCCGCCGCAAGTGCTACTCCAGACATTACGTCAAAGCCGATCCAAAGTCCCCAGGGCGTGGTCTGGTTAAGGTTTGTGACCGCCCCAAGGCCCTTTGCAAGCCTTATCCCGATCAAAACCAGCCCCACGAAGACGATAAGCCCGCTTATCAGGTTAAACGGAGTCAATAACTTTTTAGGCTCTCCTATGAGCAACCGGATGAGTTTTTTCATGAGCGCTTTCCCTTCTGCGAATCTTGCTGGTGAGAACCATGCTCGTTGGCCTCATCCTTATCGTGGGTGAAGTAATGGAACCCGGCAAGCAGCGCGGGCCAGATCAAAAGCACCGCCGGTACGGTGGATTCGGCCCCGGAGGTAAGCTGGGGATAGTCCCGATCGCTCATCTTGGGCAGGTTTAGTTGCTCATGAGGTACGCTTGCAAGGTAGAGCCAGCTCGTGCCGCCCACTTCATGCTCGCCGTAGATATGGTCCACATAGCCTTTGGGGTTTGCCTCTATGCGTTTTCTTGCTTCCTCGATAAGGTCGCCTCTGCGCCCGAATTTGAGGGCCTGAACGGGGCAGGCTTCCACGCAGGCGGGCTGTTCGCCCTTTTCCTGGCGCGTGAAACAAAACTGGCATTTTCTTATGCGCGGTACCGGCTTGGAATATTCGAACTTGGGCATGTCGAAGGGGCAGGCCACCATGCAGTAGCGGCATCCCAGACACAGATCCTCTCGCCAGGTAACCGCGCCGTCGGGCTGTTTTTCAAGCGCCCGGATGATACAGGCCGAAGAACACGCAGGCTCGACACAGTTCATGCACTGCTGCTTTCTGGTAATCTGCGCCCCGCTTTTTAACGTGTACCTGTTTACAACCGTCCATTCCCGGGGAGAAGTGTCACGGTGGGTATCGAGAACGGAGTCGTCGTCAAAGGATCTCTTAGGCTTGGGCAGCTTATTGGCATCGTTGCAGGCCTCTTCACATTGGCGGCAACCTACGCAAAGAGTTGTGTCAACCAGAACCCCCATGGATTCATCTTTTTTGGACGGCTTCACGGCCTGGGCCGCCCTGGCGGGGCTGGAGCTCATCATGGCCACCGCGCCGCCCGCGCTGAAAAGCTTTAAAAAAGTTCTCCTGCCGCTGTTAAAACCGCCCGGATGTGTGGCGCCCGCAGCTGAAGAACTCTTCGCAAGCTCCGTCTTCCCTTCCTCTTTCGACACGGTAATCGCCGGATTGCTCTTATCTTCCATTTCGGATTCCCCAGTTATTTTGTTAGGAAAAACTCTCTTGCCAACTCGTCCCACCTCTGCGGGTCGACAACCCTGGCGATGCCCCTGATCGGCTCGCCGCCGTCGGCAAACATCGGGCTCGTTTCTTTGGACAAACCCCTTGAGGCCAGGCTGCGGCGAATGTTTTCAAACCATTCCCCCACCATTGCGGCAGGAATCATGTTTTTAGTATTGCAGGTCAGGTTCGCGCTCTTTACCTTGAACAACCACCCGCTGCCGTAAGGGTCTTCAAAAGCCGCCCCGGGTGAAGCGGCAGCGGCTTCGTTTACCTCGATCACTTCGCCTTCAACCGGCGAGAGCATGTGAATGACCCGCGAATCGGTCTTGAATCCCCATCCCAAAGACCCCTGCTTAACCTTGGATCCGAGCTTTGGCAGGGAAATCGAATCGGCCGAACCCAGTAGCTTCGCTGCAAAGTCGTCCATACCCACGGTGACCGTGTCGCCGCTTTCCAGCCTCGCCCAGGAGTGGCCCGGATGAAACATCACATCCCTTGGGGCAAGAAAGCCGCCCAGCCTGCTGGAAAAAGAGGCCACGGCTTGCGGGGCGGCCTCCGGCCTGGGGCTCGGGCCGTTTAGCAGCCGCCAGAAGGCGATAAAACCAAACAGGCCGAGCAGAGCGATAATGTACTCAGCCTGCCTTGCGTGATAGAGATGTTGAAGTATTACCATTTTGTCCTCGCTCCTTAAAAGGTAGTGAAAGTTTTCCAACCAAGACAAGATTAGCTTTCCTAATAGCTAACTCAATTTCCATGCCACTTTGTTAAGCAGTGATCTGCTGAAAAGCTTTTCATAGTGATATCAGTAATATGGCATCCCCCCCCGTTCTGCCCGGCCACCTCTAACGGTATAGAAGCAAAAGGATGTGTTGAATATTTAGACACATGGGGAAGGAAACTGTGGAAAATTTCAAATCTTTCGTGGATCGGTGTGGTAATTTTCATCAATTAAGGCAGGAAAAATGTTTCTGCCGCTTGCCGGAAGGAGTCCAATCCGGAGGGCAAGATCGAAGACTGGGCCGCCGCGCACCGGGAAGGCAGGCTGGAACTCCCCATAACTTGGTTTGGGCCGCCCCTGTGGCAATGCGTAAAAGTCTTTGCGGAAAAACTACCGGTTTATAGCGACGCACTTCGAAAAAGCAGGCGACAATAAACGGAAAAGAAGTGGGCAAAAAACAGTGGCCGTCAGATCGGGGGGGGGGGGCGGCTTCCCGGGGTGGATGTCCGGCGGGGATATAACCCGGCCGTCTCGATAACTTTGGCCTGGTCTACTGTCTATCGATCCGGCCAGGTTTTGCCGCCCGTGTTGCTTTGATTTTATAATGAGCGTTCCTTTACCAGGTTTTCCAGGGCCTCGTAGGGCTGGGCCCCCACGACTCTGCGGCCTTCAATCATGAAGGTTGGAACAGCGACGATTTCGCATTGGCGCGAATAGCTCCAGTCCTTGTCTACCGCCTCTTTAAAGCTCCCCTGGGACAAAACTTCCTCCACACCTCGGAGCCCGACCGATTCGGCCAGGGAGACCAAAACAGGAGTTTTGGCAATATTTAGCCCATCGGCGAAATAGGCCTTGAATACCGCCATGTGGAACATATCGCCCTTGCCCTGGGATTCGGCCCACTTGCCCACTTCCTGGGCCTTGCGGCTGTTGAAGGTCATGGTCTTCGCGCTGAAGGGCAGACCGCATTCGGCTGCAACGGAGGCAAGCCGGCTAAGCGTTGCGGCTATATCGATGCCTCGTCCCGCGAAAAGTCTCTCCAGCTCCAAACCCTCTTCGGGTGTGTCCGGATGGAGCGGATAGGCTATCCATTTCACATCCAGCGCATAGGCTGCCTTTAGTTTTTCAATACGCCCGGTACTGAAGTAGCACCACGGTCAGGCGTAATCGGAGAAGACTTCCATAAGAATTGGGCGTGTCTGTGTCATGCATTGCTCCTTCCTGAAAATTTAATTGCGCTGAATTCAAGCACACCCGGCTCCCAATTTCAATTGCCGTTAACTGCCGCCAAGAGTTTTCCTGTAAAAGCCTTGAGACAAGAACTTTTAAACGGGATGCCAAAAGTTTCTTCACGGCAGGAGCGCCTGATTGTACAAAAATTATCAAGCAGCCCAAATTTTACCCTTATCCTAATAACGCTGTCTGTGATATACATCTTATATCCATAAAAGTGAGGTGCTGCCGATGAGGGTTTGCGCAGGCACGTTGCCGCGGGTGGTTAGTATTTACTTTCACAAAGCCATATTTTCTCAATCGGCGGTTTTTTCGTGGGGGGGTCTATCTATTGCACGAGCTACAGGCATGCCTTAGAGGAGAGCTAGATGAAAAGTACAGAGTCGACGGCAGGAAGATACAGCGAGGCTTTCAATGAATCGATCAACGATCCGGAGGCTTTCTGGGGAAAGGCCGCTTTGGAAGTGGCCTGGGAAAAGCCCTACGACCGGGTTCTGGACGGTTCGAACCCTCCTTTCTACAAATGGTTTCCGGGTGGGGAGCTAAACACCTGCTACAATGCTTTGGACGTGCACATCGAAAAGGGTTTCGGCGATCGCATCGCGCTCATCTACGATAGCCCGGTAACCGATACGGTAAAAAAGTTCAGCTATTCGCAGTTAAGAGACCGGGTCGCGAAGGTGGCCGGCATGCTGAAGGGGTTGGGCGTTGTCAAAGGCGGCCGGGTCATCATCTACATGCCGATGATCCCCGAGGCCCTTATAGCCGTGCTTGCCTGCGCGAGGCTTGGCGCGATTCACTCGGTGGTCTTTGGCGGTTTTGCTCCAAGGGAACTGGCTGTTCGCATCGATGACGCCAAACCCACGGTAATCCTATCAGCCTCCTGCGGTATAGAGGGCAAGCGGGTCCTCCCCTATAAGCCTCTGCTTGACAGCGCAATCGATCTTTCTTCGCACAAGCCTGAAAAGTGCGTGATATTTCAAAGGCCCCAAGCCCAGGCCGAGCTTACGGCGGGCCGGGATCTCGACTGGGCCGAACTGGAAGGCAAGGCCGCCCCGGCCGACTGCGTTTGGGTAAAGTCTACCGATCCTCTCTACATTCTTTATACCTCGGGCACAACCGGGGTGCCCAAAGGGGTGGTGCGCGACAACGGCGGTCATGCCGTAGCCTTGAAATGGAGCATGAAGCACATTTACGGAATCAATCCGGGCGATGTCTTCTGGGCGGCATCGGATGTAGGCTGGGTCGTTGGCCACTCCTACATAGTCTATGCGCCCCTGCTTACCGGCGCCACGACAATCATGTTTGAAGGAAAACCGGTTGGGACTCCCGACCCGGGGGCGTTCTGGCGCGTGGTCTCAGAGCACAAGGTAAAGGCTCTTTTTACCGCCCCCACCGCCTTTCGGGCTATAAAACGCGAGGACGCCAAGGGCGAGTATCTGAAAAAATACGATATTTCCTGCTTTGAAACCCTGTTTTTGGCCGGGGAGAGAACGGATCCGGACACCTATTTCTGGGCATCCGATTTGCTCAAGGTACCCGTAATCGATCATTGGTGGCAAACCGAGACAGGTTGGGCGATCTGCGCCAATTTCCGCGGCCTGGAGCTTTTCCCGGTAAAGGCCGGTTCGGCAAGCAAACCTGTTCCGGGCTATAACGTCAAGATTTTGGATTCCGCAACAGGCAAGGAACTTGGGGCAAACGAGCAGGGTATTGTGGCCATCAAGTTGCCTCTGCCTCCCGGAAATCTTCCCACCCTGTGGCAAAACGATCTTAAATTCAAGGAATCCTATACAAGCGCCTATCCCGGGTATTATTTCACAGGAGACGGCGGTTACGTGGACGAAGACGGATATATCTACATCATGGGCAGGGTGGACGATGTTATAAACGTCGCCGGTCACAGGCTCTCGACCGGTTCCATGGAGGAGGTGGTCGCCCAGCACCCCGACATTGCCGAATGCGCGGTAATCGGTGCTGAAGATCAGTTAAAGGGCCAGGTGCCAATCGCTTTTTTTGTCACCAAAGCCGGTGTCAATCGCGGCGCCGAGGAGATTTCAGCCGAACTGGTGCAGATGGTAAGAGATCAAATCGGTCCTCTTGCCTGCTTTAAGAGCGCGGTGCTGGTGCCGAAGCTGCCTAAAACCAGGTCGGGAAAGATACTTCGGGCAACGATGAGAAAAATCGCGGACAGTCAAAAATACACCGCCCCGGCAACGATCGAAGATCCGTCGGCTCTGGATGTAATAAAGGAAGCCGCTCAGAAGATAGGCTACGCAAAATAAGGTGATTGCGAGTATTTTTTAATAAAGACCCCGTACGCTCCCGCGCGCGGGGTCTTTATGTTTAAAGGCATTTCCCGCTCCTTAAAAACGGCCGAGGGGAAAAACGGGCGCCTGAGGAGCTTTCGCCCACGCGGGTTAGCGTGAGGCCCCCCGGCCCAATTGCTCGGAGCCGCTTTTCTGCAGCCTATAGTGAATGGTGACCAAACCGGTGCTCTTGGGAGAAAGTTTTATCGACGGGGGGCTAAGAACTATTTCAACCGTGGTGGTTCCCGATTTGGAAAGATTATCCAGGCGCACCGGGCAGGTATAAATCGTATCCACCCTGGAAAGAGTGGTACTGCCCCCCGTTACGCTCACCGTCGGGGGAGACACGCTCACATTGGTAAGATCCATACCCTCGGGCAGCCGCCCGGTCCAGTCCACCTGGACGGGAATCTGTTTTGTAGAGGGGGTATCAAGGGTTACCTCCAGTGTGGAGGGCTTTATCCTGTTTAAAGATATGCCGGGAGGTAAAATGACGTCGTCCTGGGTTATGGCGAAAGTATTGCGGCCCTTGGTCGCCTTGCTCAGATCCACGCGCACGGCGACCTGTTCGGGGCTAAGCGACCTTATAAGGGCGCTCGATCCGAAGAGCTGGAGCCTGGCTTCATCGACGGAAGTGTCGAGGATTTCGTAGCTCGCCGGTCTGTTAACGTATTCGATCGGTACGTTTAAGGCTATGATGGTGTCCTGGCCGCGGGTAAAACCCAGCCATATTCCCGAGATGATCAGAAAAGAGATAAATCCGGCGGCGGCAAGCTTTAACATTTCACGCTTTCGCTGTCGGGCAGGGCTTATCTCAGGGATCTTGAGATGTTTTTTGATTGCCCGGGAAAGGGCTTGGGCGTCCTCTATCGGTATGAGGGCGCGGTCCTTGGCTACGCTGACCTTGCCGCGCTCCTCGGAGACGACCACGACAAGAGCGTCGGTTTCTTCGGCCAGCCCCGCGGCCGCTCTGTGCCTGGTTCCGTATTCGGAGGGTAGATCGTGCCTTCGGGTAAGAGGAAGTATTGTGCCAACTTCCACGATTTGCTCGCCCTTTACAATGGCCGCCCCATCATGGACCGGCCCATTTGGCCAGAATATGCTCATAAGCATTTCATGGGATATCTGGCCGTTCCAGGGAATGCCCCCGTGGACCACTTCGCCAAGGTCCTGGATTCCTGGAAACACGAGCAGGGCGCCTATGCGCTTGCCGGCCATCTCGAAGATGGCCCCGCTTATGATGTCAACGGGCGAGTGCTGCTCTCTGCTGGGCAATCCCCAAAGAAAAGCCTTGACATTTCGAACCTGAAGAACCGAGCGGATTTCGTTTCGAAATACGACGATTATGATGATGGCCGCGGCCGCGGTTATACCGCGTATGGCCCAGCTGGTCAGTATGAGTCCCAGGCTTGCGGCGATCTCCTGGCCCAGCCATAAAGAGGTTATGACCACAAGGACCCGGAAGGCGTTGGTGCCCTGGAAAAGTATATAGACCCGCAGAAGGATATAGCTGTTTATCAGTATATCGACTATATCCTGCCAGCGAATGGTGGCAATGAAGGTCAAAAAACCGCCCATGAAAAATCCCAGGTCTTCAATCGGTTATGCTGAATCGCAGGACATCGAAAACGCGGCCGCTCTGGTCCACTATCTCGACCCGCCATGGTCCCTTATCGGTCTCCCTTAGCTGGATTACGCTGTATGTGGACCATTTTTTCGGATATAAACGCAACCGGGTCTGAGTGCTTAGCTCGTCGCGGTGATACCATTTGTGGTAGATAACGGAGTTGCGGGGTACTCGGTCAAAAGACGTAAAACAGCATACCTGGCCGGAGGATACCGAAAACACCGCGCTGGGGTAGACGGGCGTGAGATTTTCGACCCGCTGGCACATGACGGCCTGCTGGAGATGGAGCGTTTGGACTTTCTGGGCATGGCAGACGCCCGTAAAAAGCAAAAATAGCGCTACTACATACGAAACAGGCTTCATCGAAGATTTCCCCGAATCGAGCAGGATCAACAAGCGGCTTTGGGCAGACCTGAGCCTTAAGCGATTTGCGGATGCCTGCCGGGTTGTCCCTGAGCGAATTGTTTAAAAACAGTGTCAAAGGAACCTGGGAGCAAAAAAGAGATTTGCTTGGGGCAAAAGATAGCACGCCGACATTTTTCGTCAAGACCAATAAAGCTTAATCGACCGCGTCTTAGTCTTGAAAGGTTTTCTCACGCAACACCGCGAAGGCGAAGGCAATTTTTACGGCCGCGGTTATTTTTCGTTAAGACCGGTAGAGCTAAAGCCGGCGCAAAAAAGAGGCGACTCGCTTTTGCCGGGCCGCCGATAGCTTCATTTCTGCAAAAGGAACTTTTATGAAGAGAAGGTATCCGGACCGTCCCTTGACCGGGGTGGGGGCAATCCTATTGCGCGAAAGGGAAGTGCTGCTGGTAAAAAGAGGCCACGCGCCTTCGGCGGGCAAATGGTCGATTCCGGGCGGACTCGTGGAACTGGGCGAATCCATGGAGGAAGCTGTCTGCCGGGAAGTTTTCGAGGAGGTCGGGCTAAAGGTGAGAACAATCGACCTCGTTGCCGCCCTGGATCGGGTGATCCTGGACCGGGAGGGGCGAATCGAATACCACTACATCCTTTTGGACTTTCTTTGCGAAATCGTCTCGGGAAGTCCCGGCGCGGGAAGCGATGCCGACGAATGTCGTTTCGTCCCCCTCGATGATCTTTGCCGATACGATATGACCACGGGGACCGAAGAGGTCATACGAAGCGCCTGGGAAAGGGCGTCCGCTTCCGGCTCCCTCAAGGTCTATCGCGCCGGGAAATAGTTCCTCCGGTTTAAACCGTGGGGATTGAGGCCATGAAGAGCGCTTTTTCAATGGTGCTGATCGCCAGTGCGATTTGCCTTCCCACAAGATCGAGTTTGGCCAGCTGTTCTATACGACCCCGGGCCGATTCGAGTTCGACTTTGGTGAGGATTTCGCCAAAAAGTCCGCAGGAATTGACAAGGCTGATCAAAACGGCGTCGTGAGGATCGGGGATGTCATCGCTTAGAATCAATTCTCTAAGGCGCGCGGTAACCGCCCTGGGTTCGCGATTGTCGATGATGGGATAGCGGTTTACTGCGAATACCCATAGAACCTTCCGGTTTTCTTTCTTTAGGATTTGCTTTTGGATCAGCCGGTCCAAAACCTCTTGCTGGAGCCAGGCTGCCTGCTTGGCGAAATGGTCCAGCCAGCGCATTGCGCCAAATTGGTTCCCCCCACTTTGAATTTGCGCAAGAATGGCGTCCAGGAATGTGTCGCCGGTTGGGGTCGCATCGACGACAAAAAGGGCTTCAAGGTCCGTATCGATGCGGTCGAGAAACGCCAGGTCCGTAAGGGCGGCGCCGGCCAACGCGTAGTCGAGGGAAACGGAGGAAAGCTGTCTTATGCTTCCTTGAGCGTCCAGGGAAAGCAAAAGGATTTCTTCGGCGAAACTGAGCACGGCTTCTTCTCCTTTGTTGCGAGATTTTTAAACCCTCGGGCCGGTTGGGTCCTGGCCGCGGCTTTTAGCCCTTTACATAAGGGGAGCCGCCCTGGCAGGAGAGGCAAAGAGCGCCGTCTCTTTTCGGATAGGGCTCACGCATTCGGGGCAGTTACCGATCGCCCCCTTGCTCGTCTTGCCAAGATAGTGATCCTTTATCATGACTTTGCGCCCGCTTAAGACCGCGCGTCCGGCCTGTTCCATCTGGGCCAGAAGGAGCGCTTTATCCTGTTCTTTTTTTGGTTTTAGCTTGTAGAGCCAGTTAAATATCTCGTTCCAGCCCTTGAGTTTTTCGGGATCTACGAAGATTCTTACCCCCTGGCCCGTATACTTATCGTAGAGGCTAAGGGCAAAAAGCCCCAGGTCCATGACTTTTAGCCATCCGTTTCCCGTAGTGCAGGGAGTTAGCAGCTGTATTGCGTCGGGCAGACATGCCGCCGTTTCGCAGATTGCGTCGAACAAAACCCCTGGGGGTATTTCGCTTATGGCGTAATCGACCATAATGCCGCCCAGTATGAGACCGGGGGCCTGACTGCCGTGGAAGTCTTCAACCATCTTAAGATACTGCTTAAAGGTGTAGCGACCTATTGTTTCCATGAAATTTCCTGAGCGCTGATTAAATAAAATCAATGCGGGGGGGCGTTTTGCCCCCCCGCTCCGGATAAAATCGCAGCCATTGTAACATATGGTTTGGTTTGCACAATATCGGGCAGGCCGCGCACTTGCATAAATAAATCAAAAAACAATGTACCGGCTGCATTTCCTTTGCGCCTGTCGTGGCTATTTTGGCTAACTATCTGCAGGGTGGATCGCCCGCGGCTCTGGACAAGATTATTCGGGGAAACGATATATGAACTGGACCTGCGCCTGAGCTTGTTTGGTCGCTGTGTTGACCGCCTGACTAACGACGGTGAAATAGTAACAGCCGTTGCTGTAGCAAGGATCGGTTTGGGAGGCGTTTTGGGGGGCTGGGCCTATATAAGTGTTAACGACTTTTACATATACCGTGTAGTTGCCCAGAACAGCGGTAATATCGGGAAACTGTGTGAGATTAGTGATGCCGCTGTCCGTAGCCTGGAGCGCGGTTCCGCATAGGGAGGCGTTCCAGCCGTTAGTACCCCAGGCGGTAGTGGCGTTTCGCAGTTTCATAGAAAGGCAGCCGGCGGCGGTTCCCGAGCCTGTAACGGTTCCAAAACCTTGTGGAGGGCTTGTGCAGGGAGCCGTGCCGCCGTATAAACAGAGCTGTGCGGTATAGATGAAATCATCCGCACCCGCCTTGGCGGCATCGAGCGAGGTGGCATAACCCTGCTGAAGACCGGTAAGCTTCGACTGATTGTGCACCAGACGCATCAGGATTCCCACCACGACAAAGCCTAGCGCCATAAGCAGCAACGTGGTGATGAGCGCCAGTCCTTTTTGATTTTTAAGAGGATTCGTCATCTTGTCTTTTCTTCTTCATCGTATTGTTGTCAGGTTCAGCATGTTCATCGGTTTCGCGTCTATTTCCATTATCTTCCAACGGTATTGGGCCTGTTGGGCGTTTGGTGTGAAGCCGGTTCCCGCACCGTTGAGGTCAACAGTGGCAGCATCAGCAAGCGCTCCCGTACTGACCTGTTGAAAATTATTCCCGCCGGCCAGGTAGGTCCCGGAATCCAGGCTGTTGGCGATATCCTGGTCTCCGAGGTTGAAGGTCTTGGATGAGGAATTGAAATCGGATGTATTGCTCACCTTGCCGCGTCCCTCCTGGTAAAGTACAAAAAACCTTATGTCGCGTAGATACTGCTGTTCCTGGGCAGCGGTCATGTGGACGCCTGCGGCTCCGCCGGGAATGTTTTCCCCGCACAGATCCTTTTGCCATTTTACGGCGTTGCTCGTGTTTGGGGATACGACCCCGAAGGCGACCTGAAAATCCTCAACGCAGTCGATAAGGGCTGAGCGTTGCAGTGTGCCGTCTATCTGACTGATAGTGGCTCTGTAGAGAACGTAGGTGCCAGGGGCGCAGTAGGTGGGTACGCCGGGAACATTGGCATTGTCGGGGCTGTTGTCGAGGTAGTAATCGACCCGGTTGAAAGGCATCCTGTCGGCAGTTGCATTGTCGTCGGTTCCGTATATATAGAAGATGCGTCCGGGGTCGCTGGGATAGGCGTTGTTTCCCAATGCGGAGGCGTTGCCATAGTAGTTAATGTTAAACGAAGCGCCAAAGAGCTGAAGGGCTCCAGTGTCGTCGATAACGGTGACGTGTTCACCTGAGACAAAATTGTTGCTGGTCGCCGTGACCGTGGGTAGGGTTCTTGTTAAATTGGTGATCGTGGACCATTTTGCGCTGGTGGGATTGATCCAGGCCGTGGTCGATTTTATCGCCAGTACGGCCGAATTGTTCGGTCCCGCAACCGGTACGGTCAAAGACGCGCCGAAAACGAAGGGTCTGGGCACGCCTGTTGTGGCGTCGTTTAACTTTGTGGGATCGTAGTAAGGTGTGGGCACACTTCCTGCCGCGGCCTCGTTGTAGTTGGTCGGAGCTCCGCCTACGGCCGAAAAGGAGGTGAACAGACCAAATCCGCCCATCTGTATGTCGTATCGTATCAGGTCCAAGCTGGTTAAATTCGCAATATAGCTCTCTGAGAGAGCTCCCTGCGACTTGTAGGTGGTCAGCAATTTCATGTATGCGACCGTTGCCGAGGCGATGATTAAAAGAACGATCGCCAGGCTTACCATTAGTTCCACGAGCGTCATTCCTGCCCGACCCCTCATTGCCCCGCCCTCACGATTGTCTGAAGAATGTAGGTGTTCCTGTTATTTACCCCTGTTAGGCCCTTGTCTGGCCAGGTGACGGTAAATTGCACTATGGAGGCGCCGCAGTTTCCTCCGCAGGTAGATGCTGCCGGTGCTGGGGTTACAAGCGGAGTGACGGTGTAAGTTACAAGTGCCTCTCTTACCTGTCTCTTTACGATGTAGGCAGCATTAAAGGTTGCCCCAAGGTTGGCGTAATTGGCCGATGCGATATCCCTGGCCTTCTCCTGCTGCTGCTGGGCGATTTTGATTGCTTCGTTTCTAATTTCCATCCGGGAGCCCGAATCCAGGGAGGCCATGATTCCAACCAGCGAACCCAGTAGCCCAAGGGCCAAAATGATCAGGGCTACCATGACTTCTACCAGGGTAAAACCCCCGGTTTTGCGGCCATGCGGCTCCCGATATGTATCATTGCAGTGGTATGCAGTTTTGCCCATTCATTTTCCCCAAAGATATCCTGGTTAACGATACTGTGACACAGTTGGGTGTGGCTCCAAGGTTGGGAGAGATATAAAATGTTGCCGAGGTTGCATTGTTGAGAGGATCCCAAAAACCTCTGCCGTCAAAGGTGAGAACCTGGCTGCCGCTGATCGTGTTCTTAGGAGACACCATCCCCGTTATCTGAGTGCCCGTATTGTCAGGGGCCGTCTTGCCAGCCGCAACCTCCTGGATTTGATAGCTGTTGCCATTCCACCAGATTCCGGTCGCGGTCTTGGTCGTGTAGGCATTTGTCCTGGCCAGTTGCAAATCGGAGAAAAGCTGAACCACGTCGCTTTCCACGGTGTGTTTTTGTTGCCAGGTCGAATAGGCAGGTATTCCCCAGGTGAGCAGGAGCGCAATAAGTGCGATTACCACCATGAGTTCTACGAGAGTAAATCCGGATCGCCATTTCATTTTTCGATCCACTGTATGATTTGTCCGGTCTTTCCGCCCGTTGAACCGGGAGGTAAAAAGACAGCGCCGCCCTCAGGCGCGATGCCGGCCATTGCGGCGGTTTCGCGGCCGCTGTTCTGGGTAAAGGACGTGCTGGTGCTGATGGCGTTTATCGCCCCGGTAGATGTTTGAATATAAATAGAGCCACCAGTGCCCGGTGCGACATAATTGGAACAATCCTGGGAGGCGATGGAGCTGCCGGTTGCGCAGTTGAGTCCATACAAGAACGTTTGCCCCCCATAACCGCAGGGATTATTGGTCGGCTCGGTGGTGGTAAAAAAGATTACGTTGCCCCCGTTGGCGCCGACCGGCGAAGTGGTCGGATCGGTTATCATCCTTTCGCTGCCATAGCTTTCGCCGGCGACGGTGGTGGGGCCTGAGAGGTCGATCAACCACCCTGCCTGCGTCAAATCCTTTGCGCTTGTGGCGGAGGCAAGCGCGGAGCAGGCGTCGTTATTTTGGTTAAGGCTGTTGATGTTGGGACTCCCGCAATTCTGGTAGACGTCGTTGCAGGTAAAAGGCACACCCATAATGAAGTTCAAACCGGAATTGCCGCTTGATCCGTAGTTGTCCATGGGAAAGAAGTACCTTCCCGTACCCGCGAATAAGTAGGTAAGGGGGGAACCGTCGAAGTTGTACCAACAGGGCTCGATGCCTATCTGCGCGGTTATGGGGACCTGCGGTATATTGTCGTAGGTCTTAACGTCAAAAGTCCATTTCGAAGGGTCCACCCCATTGACCGGATCGATTGAGCTCGTTTTGTTTGAGGTGGTGTAAGCGTCGGTATAGACGAATCCAATGCCGCCTGACCAATTTGAAGTGCCGTTGGGCGAAGCGGAATACCCAAAGAAGACGTAGTCGGTATAACCGTCAGAATCGACATCGAGTCCGGTAGTAAAAAGTCTTCCTCCAAAAGCGTTGGCTATGGAATTGCCTTTGTTGTTCTTGAAATCGGTCTGGTAGATCGAATCGATTGCAAGCGTTGCCGGGTCGAGTTTGAGGATGAATGCGCGCAGGTTCTGAATCGAACTGCCATCTTGCGGGTCGGTGGGACCCGATAAAAACATGACGTCATACTGGTCTCCGGTTAAAGGCGTGGTCGAACTGGTCCACTTGTGGATAACGGCGGGGCCCGAATAAGAGTAGCCTAGCTGCGGGTCGCTGAATTCCCACAAAAGCTTGGGGTTCTCCACGTCCGTGATGTCGAGCGCGTAGTAGGAGGAAAGCCCGATACAGGGGGAAGGTGTGTAGGCGCTTCCCGTAGCGATGGTGGCCGCGACCCCACCGCCGCAGGTATCAGTAGGCGCGTTGGTGGGGAAGGCGGGGGCGCAGCTCGCGTTGAAAGGCGTCTGGCATTTCGATACGTTGGTGCAGCTGGCTCCGTTCGAGATACCCGTGCTGTTAAAACAATAATTGCCTTGAGAATCGGTCTGGGCGCCTCCGCCCAGTCTGAGTCCGCCGATCAATACCGTATGCGGGGTAGACAGCGTCGTGCTTTTGCATAGCTGTCCGGATGAACAGGAGCTGCTGGAAGTGCAGGGATTGTCGGTATAGGAGATGACATTGCCGTTGCCGTCGACATTGGCGCAAACCTGCCCTGTGGAGTCCACGTACATGGTCGTTATGTAGGGGCTTAAGTCGTTGTAATAGAGATGGCAGCTGTTGGGCGGGGGAACGGCCAGGCACCTCAGGTAAGGAAGAACGTTTCTGGGTACGAAACCCCACAATTCAGAACCCATGTCGGAAGTGGGAATACCGATGAGCTTGTCGACCTGATATTTTGCCCCATCCAATCCAGCGGTGCTCAATACCCCCGTTTTGAACGCGTGCAGCATTCCATCGTTTGCGCCGACAAAAACCACCGATTCCTTCTGCGTACACAGAGGGTAGCTGGAGTTGGTGCAGTCGGCATCGGTGGTACAGGCCCGGGTTGGGCTTTGAAAACTGGTGCCGCTCGTTGTGGAACAGTAGGAAAAGCTTGCGACGACCTTGGGTGTTGAATAAACGATGTCGCCGAGTTTCCAGGTATTTGGAGGGGTGCTGGGACTGCACGTCGAGTAAGGAGCGGTGCAATCGCTATCCGTACTGCAGCCCTGGCCGCTGATGTTGACCGATCCGGCGGTGGCGATTGAGCTTGCGTCTTGAACGCACAGATTCACTGTTCTGTTCCGGCAGCTGTCCGGTGAGCATGTGGGGTAGCTCGAGTTGGAGCAGTCGCTGCTGGTAGTGCATGTAACGGGCATGCAGTAAGGATCAGAGGTATTTGCGCAGTCGCTGTCGGCGGTGCATGGGGTTGTGCCGTAATTGCCATTGCCGTCGGAGCAAATATACTCGATGCTCCCGGTCGATGATTTGCAAAGATTGGTGCTGAAATCATTTCCCACGACATAGTTTATAAGGTTGTCCAGGCTGGTGGATGTTGCATTGCCGGTCAGGCACGGGTCCAAATTAGACGGATATCCCAGCGGCGAGGTTCCGGGTGTGGTGAGGGTGGAATTGGAGATGTTAAAACTTACCAGACTGCTGCCGTCCTGGCTTGGCGTATAGATCGTGCGGCTGGCTGGGGATTCGGCCCAAAGCATCTTCCCCGCTTCCCATATGGGGGTAAGAGAGTCTAAACCGACAGTGGAAAGCGTTGGGCCGGCGGAACCGTTGGTCTCCGGCGTATCGCGTTGGACCTGCATGCCATTAGTCATGCCGAAAGTAAAATTTAGCACGTCGTCGGAGCCAAGCTCGAGGATGAAGTCATGGAGGGTATCTTCCCGGATGTTCTGATACACAGGGCCGTTATAAAACCACCAGTCGTAGAGGTAGCCCGGCCACGTAATCGAGTTGTTGCCGCTGCCGAAAGTCTTTGTGGTATAGAAAATTCCCTGCAGCACATTGGCCCCGTTTTCCGCCTGGCTGGCTAGAACCGATACTGAGCTGCCGGCAGAAACTCCGGAAAAAAGACTGCCCGTGATGCTCTGAAGAGCGGCCGTGAGTTCGGCGGGGCTGTTCGCGTAATAGGCGTGTCCGCTGTTGTCGGCAGCCGTTCCCCCTGCTGTGGCCATGGCGTCGAGGTTCGTTTTCGCAAGGGTGGTCAGGCCAAGTCCCAGCACGTAGGTTTTGACATTGAAGTTGTAGGTGGTTCCGTTTTGTTTCATCGTTACGTTTTGCCAACTGCTCATTTCGGGAGGCAGTGAAGCTGGCTGCGATTGTCCGTCGAGTTCCTGCAACACGGCTAAGGTCTGCTGCTGAGCCATTAGGGTGTAGTTGGTGGACCCGCTAACACCCACTTCACCATTTAGTGTTGTGTCCGGCAGCCCGTCTGTCACAAGGATTATAAAATTCTGCTGACACGGCTGGGTGATCGGTGTTGGGACCGAGCTCCCGCTATAAGTGTAATTCCCGTTGAAGTAGCTCAATGCGCTTTGGAGTGCTCCGGCCGTGGGAGTATTGCCGGCGTTCACGAGATAGGGGCACGTATTGTAGTCGCTGTTTGAAGGACTGCACTGCATATATGGGGTTATATAGTTCGGATACTCGGAGGGTGTTCCGGCATAGGGTGTTCCATCTGTGCCGGAGTTGCAGTTTGTACCGTCGTCGCAATTTGGAATGAGCACGTCGTAGACGTTATCGTATTGATCAGCGTTTGTCACACCGACGGCAAACTGTGCCGAAGAGGTAAGGTCTCCTATAGCCACATGCAGGAAACCCTGCGAGGAGTTTGGCGAAGTGCCTGAGAATATCGTGGGTCCAACATAATAGAACGGCAGTCTTACGCCAAAATTATAGAAGCCAAGCGCCCAATCGCTATCGGTGGGTTGGAATTGCGCTGAAGTGAACTTGTTAGAATAGCCGCCGGGGTTCCCGTTGTTGTCCGGGCCATCGGACTGGTTGCTCTTGGTTCCATAGAAGTTGTAGCTATTAGGGGCGTTCTGTGCAGTGCTGTAGTTATCGCAGTAGCCGTACTCGGAGGCCGTCCCCCAACCGGGTCCCTGCTGGCCCGAGGGGCCGATGTACAATGCGTCAGATGCGTTGTGATAGACGGTCGGCCCCCCACCCGGATCCTGCCAGGAATAGATTTTAGGATAAGCTACCGCACAATAACCGGCCCTGATTCCGGTTGGCTCATTAAAAGGATAGAGACCATTTTGGTTAAGTATGGGGTCGGTAAAATTAGTGGAAAAGCTGATATTGCCTAGACTGCACCCGGACTGGCACTCGGCTTGGGAGGTGGGGTCGCCCGTTACGCAATAATTTTGGCAGGCCGCCAGTGTCGCAGCCGTCGGGCTCGGACAGTAGGAAGAAATCTGATAGGAGGTAAAGGGCATCTCGTTATATAGAAAATTGGGGTCGCCTTGACTAACGTCGGTATTCAAGGTAAATGTCATCACTCCGACATTGGCTTTCTGCTTTAGCTGCGCGACCATGTTTTGCAGCGCTTGCCTGGCAACCACAGACTTGCTGGTGGGAGCATACGAACCTACGGCCTGGCCATAGAAATCCTCGTCCATGCTCTGGGATACATCGAGCAGTATCAATATATTCGGTTTGACACCGCTTGCAATGAACGGTGGGACCAGATTATTGCTTTGGCTGCACGGGCTGGTAAATCCCGCGACTTTTCCAGGCAAAAAAGCCAATGAGAAAATTGTAAGAAATATTCCAGCCGCGTATGCCCTTCTCATGGACTTCCCCTTAATTCAAATTAGACCGGATCATTAAATAAAGTGTCGTTTTGGTTAGTGTGAATCTGTAAATAATTTCTCACTTCCCCGGGGCAAAAGTCATTGGAGTATGACCTGCTTTAATACGCCATTTATGAAATAGAGCTGCGCCGTTGTCGCGTTGGTTTCTGAACCGCAATTGCAAATTACGTTGATGCCTGAAATAGTGTAGGTCTGACCGGTTTTAGTATAAAGCACGCCACCGTCGATTTTGCTTACAAAAGTATTTACAACCGATCTTGTAGAAGAGGCATTCGGTTCAACGGTTTGGTTGGGCGCTTGCCCGCTGTTTACCGCGAAAATAGCCCCGGCAGTTCCGCAAAAGAGAAGAGAAACCAAACTCAAAACGAATATTGCCAAAACTATCGACTTTGTCATAGCAAATCTTCTCCATTTTAGCTTCTTTAGGAAGCCGCCGTGTATCTCAATGCCCGAATATCCACTGAAAGATGGAAAAACCAAGGGCGTTGGGGGTCTGAACGGTCGGCGAATTGCTGTTTGCGCTAATGGATAGCAGGTCCAGGTTTCCATTTACCGTTCGCGAGGCTAAAACCTGATAGGTGTTGCCCTGCGCGATGGGCAGCGTGAACTTATAGCCGCCATAGGTGGCTGCCGCGGCAAGTGAGCAACTGTTGCCAAAGGAGGGAAGGCATGCCACTGTCGTGGCGTAAGCGCCGTTGTCAGTGTACCACTCTTCCTGCTCAAGGCGCGCGGTCATGAGCGCGCTTTCGGCCTGACCCTGTTTAGAGCGGTTTACGTAATTAATGTAGGCGGGTACGGCCACGGAGGCCAGGATGGCTATGATGGCCGTAACCACCATAAGTTCGATAAGGGTAAAGCCTTTGCTGGTAGCCATGCGACAATAGCTCCTCCCTAAGCCCATGAGCAGCCCTCGCTTAATTCGAAACCGAGATGACATCCATGATGATAAAGATGCTATGCACATATCGTGCCTTCTCCTTTCGCGTTAAAAAGCCTGGTTTGGCGCGAGCAAGGTAAGGGGCTTCCTGGGGCTTGCCGCACGGTCGGAGGTGTTTTCATAGGTCTGCCAGCCGCTTTTTAGTCAAGGGTTTAACCAGCGGCCTAATTGCGAAAAAGTAATTCGAAGGGCGGCAGGGAAGTTCGCGCCCTGATGCCGCCAAACGCTTGCAAAGCTGCGAGCCGCGGCGGGCGAGGTGGGCCGAAGTTTTGAACTCCTTTTGTGTAAAACTTTCAGAGTCCTTACCCCAGGCCCCAGACCGGCCGGGGTGCTGACCTGTATTAAGGGCTCCCCTTTGTCTTGTTTTCAATAAATTTTCCTCCCTGGAACAGAGTGCAATTTATCCCGACCGCGCCTTGACCTTGAAGCTAAAAGCGCGCTTTTTTAGCCACATAACCCCGAACAGATCCAGAAGGGACACCCACAGGCGGTTGCCCACCGAATACTTGGACTGGCCCTTTACTCTTGGCCTGTGGTTTACGGCGGTTTCGCTCAGTTTAAAGCCCTGCATGGCGGCCAGGGTGGGCAAAAAGCGGTGCATGCCCGCAAATCTGGGCGCCGACTCGAGGCACTGTCTGCGAAAGACCCTGGTCGAGCAGCCTACGTCTCTTACGCTCTTTCCGGTAAGCCAGGTCCTTACCCCGTTTCCTATAAGGGAGGAGAGCTTTCTTTTGAGGTTGTCCTGGCGCTTTGCGCGATAACCGTTGGCCATATCGGCCCCTTCGGACTGGATTTTTCGAAAGAGCGCGGGAATGTCGGCGGGATCGTTTTGGCCGTCGCCGTCTATCGTGGCGATTATCGGGGCGCGGGCCTCGGCTAAGCCTGCCCAGAGAGCGGCCGACTGGCCGGCGTTTCGTTCAAAGGAAATAAACCTGTGGCGGGGATTTTGGGCGGAAAGCTTTTCCAAGAGCGCCAAGGTTGCATCGCTGGAGCCGTCATCGACCCAGATGCACTCCCAGTCGCTAAATTCCCTCTCCAACACCGTGCCCACTTCATGGGCAAGGGAGGCTATATTATCTTCCTCGTCTTTAACGGGGATAATTACGGAAATGTCCATTTTTACAGTTTCCGACGCCATTAAATTAAAAACCTTAAGACTTGATAAATCCCTTCCCTGGCGGCGCTTTTACCCTCTTTGGGCTAACCGCCAAGGGCTTCGAGTTCCTGTCCGGTATCCTCCTCGGTTTCGGAGTCGTTTTCAAGGGCTTCGCCGCGATCGGCCGAAACCCTTTTGGCTACGGTTATAAAGCCCGTGTGAGCCACCATCCTGTCAAAAGGTCTGGCGCGAAGCCGGTCAACTTTCCAGTCTCTTCGCAAAAGCTCGAAATGAACGATGTCGCCGAACCCGTTTGCGAGAAGCTGCCTCTGGGTGAGCTGGATCTGGCCCACATTGGGGCTAAGGCTGACAAGCAGGCCGCCCATTCTAAGCATGGAGGCAAGATTTCCCACGGCCCGCCAGGGTTCGGGAAGATCGACAAAAATCCGGTCGGCCTGGCAGGACAGGCAAACGGTCTCGATATCGCCCACTACGATCTGGTGGTTTTCGGGGCGGGAGCCAAAAAAAAGGCTGATGTTTTCTCGGGCCTGCTCGGCAAATTCGGCTCTTTTTTCGATGGAGGTAAGCTTGCCCCGTCCGCACATCGCCCGCAGCAGGGCCAGGGTAAGGGCCCCGGAGCCGATTCCGGTCTCGATCACGTCGCAGCCCGGATGAATGTCG
The DNA here is from genome assembly GCA_049976905.1 of Syntrophobacteraceae bacterium. Classification (GTDB taxonomy): domain Bacteria; phylum Desulfobacterota; class Syntrophobacteria; order Syntrophobacterales; family Syntrophobacteraceae; genus SbD1. The sequence continues at coordinate 24,779 of JBMFHI010000012.1, forward strand.
CCGTAAAAGATCATGGCGCTGAGATCTTTTGGGTAAATAATCTGCGTGCGCCTCTTCATACCGAAGATATAGTCTTCCAGGGAAGGCTTAAAGAGCATGAGCTTTGCGCCTTTGCTCGTCAGCAGCCAGTCGCCTTCCTCCTTGTCGATGACATCTCCAAGATTAATGCCCCCAAGGTGGGAAGAATAGGGAGCGTTCTCAACCCTTACGAGCCATTTCTTACCTTTCTGGGATGTCAAAAGCACCCAGTCGTTTAAAGCGAATTTACTCATATATAAGGCTCCGGGGAAAAGTAAATTGTTTTGAATTCTCTTCATGTATGTTTTTTGCGCCGTTGTCAACCACAGTCTTTTACAAATCCTAAAACGATCAATAGATTCGGAGTGCGGTGTTTATCCTGCGCGCTCCTGCTTCCATTCGTTTGGCGCCTTGGTGTCGTTCGGGTGGGAAAACTTTTGGAAATGTAAGCGGTTTCTGTGTAAAAGCATTGGGAAAACAGCCTTTCTGCCTGTTGACAGAGCACAGGAAAAAAAGTAGTTTCAATGCTCGCGAGGGTGGGTTGCCCCCGCACGGGGTGGGGTTTATCCTTGCCCGGTTTTTTGAGCATAACCTGGTAGAACCTTTCGATACGCAACTTAGTTCCTGGAGATCGAGATGTTTATTATCGGCTATTTTTTGCAGGCCACGGCTACGGTCCTGCACTTCGTCCTCTATACCTACATGCTTATCGTGATAGCGCATGCCCTGCTCTCCTGGGTAAGCCCCGATCCCTATAACCCGATCGTTCGGTTTCTCTATAACGCAACCGAACCGGTGCTCTATCGGATAAGGAGGGCACTACCCCTTACCGCCGGCTCCATGGACTTTTCGCCCATGTTACTCATACTGGCGCTCATATTTTTGGATCAGTTCGTCGTGCCGACCTTGTTTAGAATTGCTTCAATACTGGGCGGCTAATTAGAAAAATTTTCCTGCAGAGCGAAACGAGTCCCCATGGAAATCGGTGAGATTGAGGCAAGAAGATTCCGTAAGCGTTTGATGGGGTTTGATCCCGGTGATGTCGAACCTTATCTTCGGGATCTAACCGATGAGCTTTATCGGCTAAAGACGGAAAACGAAAATTTCCAAAGAGACGTACGCTCTCTGGACTCCGCGCTAAAGGAGCACCGTGAGCGCGAAAAGACCATTCGGGCCGTCTTGGTCAGCGCTCAGAAAAGCGCCGAGCAGGTCAAGGCCAATGCAGAGCGTGAGGCCCGGCTGATTGTTTCGGAGGCCGAGATCAAGGCCGAAGGGATACTTAAGGAAGCAAACAATCGTCTTATAAGGATGGAGCAGGAAATGTCGGAGCTTAGGCGAAACCGGGTCCAGTTTGGCGCCAGGATGCGTTCGCTTCTTGACTCCTTTCGCCAGATTTTAGACGATGACAGCAGGCAAGCCCCTCTTAAAAATGAAGAAAAACCGGATAGCCCGGAGCAAATCTGAAATAGACGGAGTCTAACGCCATGGCCATGAGTAAAGAGCTTTTGGAGATCCTTCGCTGCCCCAAATGCAAGGGGCAGATAAATCTTAATTCCGATCAGTCAGGCCTTGTATGCGAGCAATGCAGGCTTGTCTATGAAATTCGAGACGATATCCCGATCATGCTGATCGAGGAGGCTAAGGATCTCTAATAAAGGCAGTGATTAGCGGCTGGTGATTAGTTCTCAGGGCTGGATAAGGATTTTACCCCGCCCCTCCCTGTTTAACCGTTTCCGGTTTGCTATTCACCAACCAGTCTCTAATCGCTAACTAATCGCTGGTTGCTAAAACATGAGTCACCCAAAAGCGCCTCGCCCGGCCAAACTGATTATCAGGTTTTTGTTTTGCGACATCGGAGTTCAGGCAAAGGCCCTCGAGGCTCTTGTATCCGACTTCGGGCCAATGGATTTTTTATCCGAGCCGGGCGATTTTCCCTATACCGATTACTACGATGAGGAAATGGGAAGTGGAATTCGAAGACAGACCGCAGGCTTTGTAAATCTTGTGGAGCAGCAGGCTTTGCCCGGAATAAAACTTCGGACTAACGAAATCGAAGAGCGCTTCCTGCACAATGGAAAACGGCAGGTTAACATCGACCCCGGGATTCTCAGCCTGGAGCGGTTGGTGCTTGCGACCGGGAAAAATTTTATCCACAGGATCTATCTTGGGGAAGGCATCTATGCCGATCTTACCTTGATTTACAACAAGGGAGCCTACCGGCCTTTGCCCTGGACTTATCCCGACTACCGGGAGGCGGACTTTCTGCATTATCTGGAAGTAATGAGAAAGAAGCTGAGATATGCTCAGGAGGGGATTTTCCCGCGATAGTTGCCGATCTCACGTAAAGAGGCGAAGGCGCAAGGGCAAAGACTAGAACATGTTTCACGCGAAGACGCGAAGACGCAAAGGTGAGGCAAGAAAAGTCCCTCCTTTCTCACGCGAGGACGCGAAGGCAAGCAAAACCCCCGTTTGAAAAAAGTGTGGGCGAAGAAATTTCATAGGAGTTGATTTTCTTTTCTTCGCGGCTTCGTCCAAGAAATACGGTTGCAGGAGTAAGTTTAGATGATCAGACCGGAACAAAAAAAACTTTTCGCCGTCATCGGAAATCCTGTTCGCCACAGTCTCAGTCCGGTCATGATGGGCGCCTGTTTTGAATCCCTGGGGCTTTCGGCTCTTTATGCCGCCTTCTATGTCGATGAACTCGAACGGGATCTCGATATCTTGCACAAGACCGGGTTTAGCGGGCTGAGCGTAACCCTGCCTTACAAGGAGATGGTGTGCAGGCTTGCCGAGAGTACCGACACCACGGCTAAGGAGATCGGAGCGGCCAACACGCTGCGAAGGACCCCTACCGGCTGGGAGGGTTGCAACACCGATTGGACGGGAGCTTTGCGGGCCCTTTCGGCGGCCTCGGATGTCGGAGGCCGAAGCGCTCTTATCCTTGGGGCCGGTGGGGCGGCCAGAGCCGTAGCTTATGGGTTGAGCAGGGCCGGGGCAAAAATCACGATTTCAAACCGATGTGTCGAAAGGGGCAGGTCTCTATCCAAACAAATCGGCGCGGGTTTTATCGCGTTAAACATGGTAGAGAAGAGCGAGGCCAAATTCGACATAGTCGTGCAGTGCACTTCCTCGGGAATGTCCGAGGAGCACGGTATTTCCATTGTTTCCAGTCATTTTTTCAGACCCGAAATGACCGTGATGGACATTGTCTACACTCCGAGGTGGACCGCCTTTTCCAAGGCCGCCAGGGAGGCTGGTTGCAAGGTGGTCTCGGGGCTTGACATGCTGCTCTACCAGGGGGCCGCGCAGCTTGAGTGGTGGCTGGAGCGGCCTGTTTTCGAAACCCCCGCAATCGATGCGATGAGGCGGGCGTTGGAAGAAGCCCTAAATGACAAAGCAGTTTAAGATCATAAAGCCCGTAGCGAAGGTAGTCGCGCGAATCCGGTTGCCCGGGTCCAAGTCGATTACCCACCGCGCCCTCATGATGGGGGCTCTCTCCAATGGCCCATGGGAGATAGCCAATCCCCTCAGAGCCGAAGACACTCTTTTGACCGCGGAGGCCATTAAAGCTCTGGGAACCCGGCTGGAATGGAGCGAAGATCGGGTGCGTCTAACCCCGCCCGCGCGCCGCTGGCAAGGGGTGTCGGGGACGGTTTTTCTTGGCAACAGCGGAACGAGCGCCCGGCTCCTTCTTGCTCTTTTTTCCGCTGGAACGGGTAGATTTGTAATGGACGGGAGCGCTCGTCTTAGAGAGCGTCCGGTAGGTCCTGCCGTTACGGCCCTTCGAAAGCTTGGGGCCCAAATCTCATGGCGGGAAAAAGAGGGTTTTCTTCCGGTTGAGATTAACTCCAGAGGCCTTTCGGGTGGAGATGTCTTCGTCGATGCTTCCCAGAGCAGCCAGTTTTTGTCGGGAATCCTCATCGCTGCCCCGGCGGCCGCTGGAATAGTCAGGGTCCAATGGAGCGAACGGGTTGCCTCCCGGCCCTACCTGGACATGACCATCGGGATGATGAAAGAGGCCGGCATATCTTTTGAGCGCGAGGGGCCAAACTGCATCCTGATCCCTGGGCCTCAGGCCTACGCGCCCTGTGATTTTACCGTAGAGGGCGACTGTTCTTCGGCTTCCTACTTTTGGGGCGCTGCCGCCCTGACCGGCGGGGAGGTGTTCACCTCGCCCGTTTCAAGCTCAAGCCTCCAGGGCGATTGCCGTTTTTTGCAGGTTCTTGAGAAGATGGGCTGCCGGATTTTTTGGGAAAAGGACGGGGTTCGCGTCCGAGGTCCCCAAAAGCTTTCGCCAATAGAGGTAGATATGAATGAGATGCCCGACATGGTTCCTACCCTTGCCGTCCTTTGCGCTTTCGCCGAGGGAGTCTCACGCATTGAAAATGTGGCGCACCTGAGGATAAAGGAATCCGACCGGCTCTATACTGTGGCTGCCGGCTTGAAGATGCTTGGTGTTGAGGCCCGGGAGCTCCCCGATGGGCTGATAGTCCACGGGGGCGCGGTTGCCGCGCGGCCAGGGGGGCCGGTTTGCGCCTTTAACGATCACCGGATCGCAATGGCTTTCGCCCTGGCCGGCCTGCGTCTGGAAGGGGTTGTAATTGAGGGGGCCGAAGCGGTTTCTAAATCGTTTCCGGGGTTTTGGGAGATTTTTGAAAGCCTTGGCGCTCAATAGCTGCTTAGAAGCTGTTCGCGGTTGGAAAAGGGTTCGTTGACGGCCGGTGCGGCGTTGGCGATAAATCGAAAACATCAATGCGTGGAAGGTTTGGAAAGGGGTGTGTGCAATGTATAGGTTAAAAAGCATATTAATTTTCCTGAGCACTGCCGTGCTGGTCTTTGCCTCCGTTGCCTCGTTTGCCGGTGAACCTCCCAAAGTTATCACCATCGGTACCTTGTATGCCTCAAGCGGTGCCTTCGCCACTTCTTCGACCTCGCAGTATCAAGGGCTAAAATTCTGGGTCTCGCAGGTAAATAAAGAGGGAGGGGTCTTTGTTAAAGCCTTTAACAAAAAAATCCCCGTAAAGCTTGTGGCCTACGATGACCAGGGGCAAACGGCCACCGCCGGAATGCTCTACAATCAGTTGATTACTCGCGATCACGTAGATATGCTGGTAGCCGATTTCGGCTCTGTTTTGACTTCCGTGGCCGTGCCGCTTGCAAAGGTGCACAAAGTGTTGCTCTTCGATGCGACCGGGACCGCGGCGAAGTTTTTTACCCCCGACAATCCCTTTGTCGTACTGTGCAGCCTGCCTACCTCGGGCCAATGGCCCTACGCGCTTGCCGATTTTTTGATCCAAAAGAAAATCCCGCGCATTGCCGTTATCTATTCCTCCAACGACTTCAATCAATCTCAGGCCGTTACCCTTCATGACAGGCTCGTTAAAGCCGGCATAAATCCGGTTTACTACCAGGCCGTTCCAACAAGCACCAGTAACTACTCGGTCCTGCTCCAAGGCATCGCGGCCGCCAAGCCCGATGCGGTCATAGAATTTGGATTTGTTCCAAACGATATCGCTTTCCTGCAGGGGCTCCAAGCGAGCGGACTTAAATTTAAAATGGTGTTCACCATTTTTCCCGGCCAACAGCTCAAACTCATCCAAAAGAATGTGGGCCCCAAAGCTCTCTACTACACGTACACCTATCCGACGCCGCCCCTTTTGAAATACAATGACGTAAATTTTGGTCCGACCCTGGATAGTTTCGAACAGGCCTACAGGCAAACCGGTAAGAAGGTGGACTTTCTGGTTGTCGCCGGGTACAATACGGGTCTTATAATTCAAAAAACACTTGATAGCGCTCAAAGCTTCGATCAGTTGGAATTTAGAAAAGCCGTGGCCGGTTTTTCCGGAAAAGTGAAGACCCTGGATGGCGAGTTCAAGGTTGACGCTTCCGGGGCGCAGGTTGGCGAAATGCTGCCGGTAGCTCAGTTCGTGCCTCAGGGCGCAAACGGGCTGGGTATGCGCATCGTGTATCCTTCCAACCTCAAGACGGGCAACGAGATTTATCCCGCGCCGTAAAGAGCGGCTCGGAGCGATTAGCGGGCAGTAAATGGCGGCTTGTGAAGCAGCTTCGCATTTGGGGTCCTGTACAATCGACGCTATCGGCACTTATGTCGGTGGGCGCAAAAAACCGTGCCCACCGCTCTATTTTATTTGCGTTTCCTTTGGCTGATCACTGTATTTGTATGAATCTTTTTGCCTATACGATAATTGCCGGAATTATGTACGGGATATTTTTCGGTCTCGTGGGGATGGGCCTTAATATCGTTTTCGGCGTACTGAAAATGATCAATCTGGCCCACGGCGACTTCATCATGCTCGGTTCCTTTCTGGCCTACTGGCTCTACAGGCTTTTGGGAATAAACCCCCTGCTGGCCGTTCCCATCGCGGTGGCAGTGTTTTTCCTCCTTGGCTTGCCGCTCTACTATGCCTTTGTTCCTCGGCTGCTAAAGTCCAAAGACCCTGAAATGCTCTCCTTCATTCTCTTCTTCGGACTATCCCAGGTCATAGAGGCTCTGGTCGTCTTTTTCTTCGGTAACAATCAGCGCTCCATCCCCTATAATGTCTTCGGCTCGGCCGGGTTTACTATTTTCGGCCAGCGTTTCCCCATCGCAGGGCTTATAACCAGCCTGGTCGCCCTTGCCGCTTTTGGCTTTGTCTACTGGTACCTGCAGCACACCCGCATGGGGCGGGCCACCCGGGCCGTCATGGCCAACAGGGACGAGGCTCTGTTAAGCGGCATAGACGTCGACCGTATTTCGGCGTTCGTATTTTGCATGGGCCTGGCCCTGGCTTCGATCGCGGGCATTTTCAGTTTTTTTGTCATTGGCGCTTCTTATCCTTCCATGGGTCCTGAACTGACAACCGTTTCCTTTGCCATCATAGTGCTGGGATCTCTTGGAGATCCCCTTGGGACCATTCTGGGCGGGCTGATCTATGGGGTCGCCGTCATGTTTATGCAAAGCTATTTTTCCTCCTGGGCTGAGATTTTGCCCTATGTGCTGCTTATAGCCGTAATGCTCTTCAGGCCGGAAGGCCTTGTTGGAAAGGCGGCGCGCAGTGCCTAGACGCTACTTGCAGGCCTTGTCGGTTATTGTCGTTGTCGCCGTGATTTTTCTGGCCTTGCCTCGCTTTTACTCCAATCAGTCTTTTTTGTTTAACCTGATGCTTTATCTGGGGTTGGCCGAAGGGGTCAACATCATCTACGGCTTTACGGGCTACCTGCCTTTTGGATATGTGGGGTTTTTCGGGGCAGGGGCTTACGGGTCCGCGATCGCTATTGCTTTCTGGCATATTTCCCCTTTTATCTGCGTCATTTTGGGCGGCCTGGCCGCGGTGGCGATAGGTATTGTGCTCATTCCGCTGCTTAGGCTCTCGGGGGCCTATTTCGCTATCGCCAATCTCGCCGCATCCCAGGCTCTCTATCTTATCGTGGCCAATCCCTCGATGGAAAAAATCACCCAGGGCCCCTACGGTATCGATTTATCCTCGGTCTATAATGCCAATGCCGCCTACTATGCGATGCTCGCCGTGCTGGTGTTCGCCATGGTCGTTGTCGCCTGTATAAGGAATTCCGATTTCGGTCTTTGTCTTCTGGCCATAAAGGAGGATCGGATTACCGCTTCCCTTGCCGGTGTAAACGTTGTCCGGGCAAGAAGCATCGCGTGGATGCTAAGCGCCTTTGTGGCCGGGCTGTGCGGAGGGGCTTTCGGATGGTTTACCGCGGTGTTTTATCCAAGCACTGTCTTTAGCCTGGATGTTAGCGTATTTACTATAGTGTTTGCTCTTTTTGGTGGAGTGGGCACCCTTGCCGGCCCTTTGGTCGGAGCGCTTCTGCTCTACAGTATGTATAATTTTATCGGAATTTCCACGCCTCAATATTTCCAACTTTTTTATGGCTTTCTGATCATAGGACTGGTCTTGTTTCTGCCCGACGGGATCGCCTCTATTTTGCAAAAAGGCAAGATTTATGTCCCCTAGCGGTAAAGAGCTTCTAAAGATCGAAGGGTTGATAAAGAAATTCGGAGGCTTCAAGGCTCTAAACGGTATCGGTATGGATGTGCGCGAGGGGCACATTGTGGGCCTTGCAGGTCCTAACGGATCGGGAAAAACCACGCTTATAAACGTCATTTCCGGGGTCTATGGGCCCGATGGCGGTACAATCGAATTTGGCGGCAAATCCGTCTATAAGTTGCCCTCCCATAAAATCGTTCGAAGGGGCATCAACAGAACCTTCCAGGTCCCAAGGCCCCTGTCGAGTCTTACCGTGAGGGAGACCGTAAAACTTGCCGCGGTTTATGGAACTTGCGAAGGAAACAAAGAGAACACCATCCGGGAAGCCCTGGAGATTGTCGAACTCGAAGGGGTAAAAGACGTTGTTTCGGCCGGTCTTACCTTTACGCAGCAAAAGATGCTGGGCCTGGCCACCGCGCTTGCCACAAAGCCCAAATTGCTTCTCATAGACGAGATCGCCGCCGGCCTTAGCCACCAGGAATTGTTTAAAATTTCCCGGATGCTTCTGCGCATCCGCGATACCGGTGTCGCCATGATCGTTGTCGAACACCACCTCGGGTTTATCGACGCCCTCACTTCCGATGTGGTCGTTATGAACGCGGGGGCCAATTTGTTTCGAGGCTCCATCCAGGAGGCGGCGCAAAACGACGAGGTCGTCGAGGTTTTTCTCGGGAGATAGCGATGGAGACTTTACTCGATATAGAGGCCCTTGAGTCCGGCTATGGTTTGATCCAGGTGCTGTGGGGCGCCAGCCTCTCGGTTTGCCGCAACCAGAGCGTGGTGTTGCTGGGCATAAACGGTGCGGGGAAAACCACCCTGCTTAAGACCCTCGCGGGTCTTGTTCCCGCCTGGAAAGGTAAAATCGTTTTCGATGGAATTGACATCGCACGGCTAAAGCCCAATGTGAGGATTGCCTGCGGTATAGGTTATATGTCCGAACTTGGTATGGTCCCCAACCTTACCGTGGAAGAAAATCTCAAATTGGGCGGCTATTTTAGAACCGATAAGGAAAATCGAAAAAGAGCCGGGGAGATGTTTGACTATTTCCCCGATTTGAAAGAGTACAAAAAAAGAATGGGGGGGGCTTTGAGCGGGGGGCAGAGAAAAATGCTCGGGGTGGCTAAAACCCTCATGTCCATGCCAAAACTTGTCGTAATGGATGAACCCTCAAGCGGTCTTTCTCCCAAGTTCGTAAAAAAAGTCATAGAAGTTTTAAAGTTTCTTTACGAACAAGAAAAGCTCTCGATGCTTATCGCGGAACAAAACGTCTCATTTCTGGATTTTGCTCAAAAAATCTATATCCTCGATAAAGGGCAGGTGACTTTTGGGGGCGATGTCGGGGAACTCAAGGGAAACGACACCATTCGCGAGACCTATTTCGGAATCTCCCAAACAGTTCCCTCGCAACCGCCCTCCCCAGTTGGAGAAATTCCTTAGTATTTGTCGCACGGGGTGTCGGGAGGCGCGAATGGCTGGCTCACTCCAGGTGGCAAGATATGCGGTATGCGTTCTTTAACCTTTTGAACCTCATATTCGGTCTCACCCGTTAGATATTTTTGGATTCTTTGGACCAGCCAATCAAACGTTTCCAATAAATATTGTGTAATTTCGGACATCTTCATCCTCCTGTCGCTTAATAGATAAACAATAACCATGATGGAGGGTAAGCGCATGCTAAAATGCGGGAGGCAGGAAGAGTCCCAAAACGAGAGGCGCAAAAGCGATGATCGCTAAAACCCTTGGGAAATCTTTTACCCATCTGATCGGTCTAGTCCTTATGCTTGCCTCGATCGCGGGTTGTGCATCCTTAAAGACCGGGCCTTCCTCTGCCGCGCCGCCTCCCGCTCCCGGAGTTGAGGCTAAGCTTGCGCAGGCCGATAAAGCTCTGCGAGGGGTAAGGCTGCAAATCGCCCATTTCTATTGCGAGCTCAATTCGGTTCGGGGAAAAATCGACCAGCTTCGAAGAACTGCCTACTGGGGCGGGTTCGAAGCCATGCTCGTCAAATACCCTTGCCTGAGCGACCCCGGCAAGGAATCGGAGATGACCCCGAAGATCAAAGCGCGGTTGTCGCTGTGGAGTCAAGAGTCTGGAACGCCCTGGGAGGAGGTCATGCGCAAATACTCTCAGCTTGCGGACCGCTGCGCCATACTCGATATGAAAAGAGTGGCCGCGCGTCAGATGCTTATTTCCGTCCAGGCTCGTTATATGGCTGTTGTTATGATGGAGACCCAGGCGGGCCGCGCAAAAAAAGCCAGGCAAATCTTTTCCCTGGTTAATTCCCTCGATAAACCGGGAACCGATCTTGACGCCATACAACTGGACCGGATAGGACTCTATTAGCGGGCAGTCGTTGGAGACTGGTGCTTAGCGATTGGAGAAAGCGGACAGGATTACAGGATTAACAGGATAAAAAAACCTGGACGCTATTTTTGGGTCTAATCCTGTCGATCCTGTAATCCTGTCAAAGTTTTAGGGTTTAGCTTCTTCTCCAAAGACGAAAAACCGGACAGGATTACAGGATTTACAGGATTACAGGATAAAAAACCGAGACGATATTTCTGGGTTTAATCCTGTCGATCCTGTAATCCTGTCAGATCTGTAATCATGCTGTAATCCTGTCCAAGTCCCCTCTACCCCAGATCGGCTTCCGACATCAGCTTTCCCAGTACCTTTTCAGCAGCGAAAAATTCCTGGGCAATTTCTCTTGCCGCCCTGCAGCTCGATTCGTAATCGCTTTCGATGACCTCGACGGCGGCAAGAATTTCGTCCATTGTCAAAAATCCGAAAAGTCCTTTGCCGGTGGGCAAAAACTTGCTAAATCCTGTTTCCTGAGTTATCACGGGGCGGCCCGCGGCTAAAAAACATGCGGTTCGGTCGCTGAACCAGCCGGTCCTGGGACGTACGACCTGCTCCTTGGTAACAGTAAATTCGCCCCGGGACTTCTGGATGTATTCCCGGTAGGTGTCGATGTTACTGGAGACCGCCATGGCATCGGCAACCCGCCAGCCGTTGTCGCTAAGCATGCGGCGTGTTTTCTCATCTACCAGCGTGGCAAGCTCGAAGCCCGCCGAGCAGCGCTTAGGAAGATCGATTATCTTCAAAAACTCCCGGTCTTTTGTCCAATAATAGGTCTGGCCTCGGAAGGTCAGGTCCTTACCCTTGTTCTTCCATGTCGTGATCGTCGAATAAACCGAGTCCGCAGCCGGGGGAAAGGGGTTTTGCCAAAGATCCATGAGTACCGGCTGCCGTGTTGGACGCCAGCAGACCAAATCCACGGGCAGGTCGCAGTCGGGCTGGCCGAGGTTTTCGCCAAAGGAAAAATGCGTGTCGTGGGCGGCCAGGGCGTTAAGGGTCTTTACGTCACCTTCCAAAACCTTGACCTGAACGTTAAAGGGATCGGATTCCACATAAATTCTTCTTGGAATCCTCATGTGCTCTTCGCGAAGCTCCTGGGAGGCCGTAACGTTTAAAAAGGCGTCGGCTTCCCTGTAGAGTTGCGTCAGTTGGGTTTCCTCCATCCCATAGCACTTTCCGCCCTCATAGGCGCCCCTAAAGACCCATTTGCCCGAAAATCCGTACTTTTCTAAAACCGGAGCCACCAGGGCGATATTGGCCGATGCGTCCGGAGTAAGCTCGAAGTCTTTTAAATCAAATACCCAGCGGCTCGAATCCTCGACGTAGTAGACGTCCCAGCCCAGCCTCCGCAGCCCTATGAGGTAATGAAGGAACTGGTAAGTCACTCCGGCCAGCGGATACCAGAAGATCATTCCAAATACTATCAGTTTGCCTTTATCTTTCTTTGTATTTCCCATTGCATACCCCTATAGATGGCAAAAAACGAACCCATTTCTGTGTAGGTGGCAAAACCTGTCCCAAAGCATTATGGAGATAAGAGAAATCTTTTTTACTTCCTGCCCTGATTTGTCAAGAACAAAACCGCCAATCTAAATCTGCTTGCATATTCTCACCAGGTAGCCGATAAAACAATCATTGACAGAAAACGGATTTAACAGAAAAGGAACATCCTCATGCAGATCACCTGCCTTGGCGCCTCTCGCTGTGTTACCGGTTCGAGTTTTCTTATCGACAACGGGCAAAAAAAATACCTGGTTGACTGTGGACTTTTCCAGGGGGGAAGGCAAATGGAAAGGTTAAACCATAGCCCCTGGGGTTTTAACCCGGCCGAGATCGATGCGCTGCTTCTCACCCACACCCACATCGATCACAGCGGCAGGATTCCCCGGCTGGTTAAAGACGGTTTTCGAGGTAAAATTTACGCCAGCGGTCCGACTGCGGAACTTGCCAAAATTTTACTCCTTGATTCGGCCCATATCCAGGAAATGGAAGCCGAATGGCATGGCAGAAAGAATAAGCGCAAGGGGGAGGAGGCTGTCGAACCGCTCTACAGGATCGAGGATGCCGAGGCGTGCCTGCCGCTTTTTGAGCCTGTCAAGGAAGATGAGCCCTTTAGGCTGGATGCCGATTTGAGCGTCACATTTCACAACGCCGGCCATATTCTAGGCTCCTCAATCCTTGAGATTGTAAGCGGACCTGCCGAGCGTCGTCGAAAGATTGTCTTCACCGGCGACCTTGGATACAAGGGGCATATGATCCTTAAGCCCCCTGCGATTTTAACGGAGGCAGACCTCCTTTTTATCGAGTCCACCTACGGCAATCGCAATCATAAATCGCTTGTGGAAAGCGAGCAGGAACTGCTCCATGCCATCCGCTACAGCCATGAACACGGTGAAAAAGTCCTTATTCCGGCTTTTGCCGTAGAGCGCACGCAAGAGCTGCTCTTTATGATCGGTAAATTTTTCAGGCAGAAGCTCATCGCTCCGATACCTGTCTATCTTGACAGCCCCCTGGCCATATCGGCCACAACAATATTTAGCCATATGCGGCAGTACTACGACGCTGAGACCCGGGCGTTGTTTGATTCGGGAAACGATCCCTTCAATTTCGAGCAACTCGTGTGCACCCGCTCCTCCCAGGAGTCCATGGATATAAACAATCAGGCCGGGCCGGCGATCGTGATCGCGGGTAACGGCATGTGCTCGGCTGGAAGAATCCGCCATCATCTAAAACACAACCTCTGGCGCCCGGGATGTTCTTTGGTTATAGCGGGCTACCAGGCCGTCGGCACTCTTGGCAGAAGCCTTGTCGAAGGTACCCGCATGGTCAAGATTCTTGGCGAGCGGGTCGTGGTTCGTGCAAAAATTTTCACTATCGGCGGCCTGTCAGCTCACGCCGATCAAAATGGGCTTCTTGAATGGCTTGGCCATTTCAAAAACCCGGCTATGCGCGTTAATGTAATACATGGCGAGTCCAGTGTGAGCGATGAATTCGCCGAGCTTATAAGGCGCAAATTCAACTTTAAAGTCTATGTGCCCTCCATTGGAGACCGCATAAGCGATGAGGGGGAAGTCGAGAGAGCCGAAAAGGTCGTGGTAATTCAGCCGCAAGAGCCCGCCATAAACTTTTATCTCGAGGAGCTGGCCCAAAAGGCCGATGCGCTAAGGGCCCTTCTGGCAGGGGCGCAAGCCGGGTTGCCCGCTCATGTGCTGCAAAGAATCGAGGATGAAATGGCCTCTGCCCGCTCCCATCTGGAAGATGCCCTGTCGAGTGCGCGTGGAATCGACAGGCAGGCAAACGGAAGAGCCGGAAAATGAAGCCTGGGCAACCCGATATGCAATCCGTGAGAGTTTTGCAAGCGGCTCAATCGGTCTCCCATTGCCCGGTGCTGGAATTGTAAAACAACCGCCCCTTCCCGTTATAGTAGAGCCAGGTGTTCTTCGAAGAGCTGTAGATCCACGGGTAATCCGTGTTGGTGGTCCACCACCATCCGCCCTTGCCTTGCCATTGAGGGTCCCAAAACCATATGTTGTATGTGCTGGTTGCATTGGAGTAGAGCCAACCCAGCTGCGAATGATAGATCCATTGGGAGGAGTTCGTGTAGAAGTATCCAAACCAGCTTACCCATTCCCATCCCTTACCAAGGTCTATTCCGTTTTGCCATAAAGGGCCTTGAAAGGCATATACTGCGCCCTGGGAGTAATTGGTCCCAATGGTTGCACCGGGTGAGCCCGTTATGAGGGTTGTTGCGTTCTGGCTTATTGCGACTGAAGAGCCAAAATTGTTTTGGCCCGCGCCGTCCGAAGCGGTGAGCTTGGCGGTCTGTGTTGCGTTTGTCCAGCCCGATGTCGGCATTTTGTAGAGATACACCGCTCCCTGCCCGCTTTGGACACCAACAATGGCGTTTGAGGCCCCGGCCGCAATGTTTATCCCTCCCAAACTTACAGCAACCGATTGTCCCAGGCCATCATAGGGCTGGCCGTCCGAGGCCGTTAGCTCGGCCGTTTGGGCGGCGTTTGTCCAACCTGACGCAGGCTCCTGGAATACATACACAGCCCCTTGAGAAATATTGATTCCTGATGCCCCGGCAACAACGGTTCCTCCGTCGGCACTAACGGCGGTGGCCACTCCCAGTTGAACGCCAGGCCCGCCGTCGGATGCCGTGAGCTCGGCGGTCTGTGTCACGTTGGCCCATCCTGAAGCGGGCTTTTCGAACACATAGGCACTTCCCTCAAGATTTGCTTTTCCCATTGCCCCGGCGACAACGCTTGCCCCGCCCGGGCCGCCAACGGCGACTGAACTTCCCAGCAAATCGCCAATAGAGCCGTCAGAGGCTGTGAGCCTGGCCGTCTGTGTAGTTGTTCTCCACCCTGATGCCGGCTTTGCGAATACATACACAGCGCCCTGGGACGAATTGTTTCCAACCAGTGCATGGTATGCTCCAGCCGCTATGGTTGTTGCGTCTTGGCTTATCGCCACTGAATTTCCCAGGTTATCGGTAGCTGCGCCGTTCAATGCGGTGAGCTTGGCGGTCTGAGTACCGTTTACCCACCCCGAGGCCGGTTTTTGGAATACATAAACCGCTCCCTGGGCGTAATGGGTCCCGATTTGCGCATTCAAGGCCCCGGCTACAACGGTTTTACCGTCCGCGCTAATTGCCACGGAAATCCCCAGGCTATCAGTGGAGGCCCCGTCCGATGCGGTAAGCTTGGCGGTCTGTGTTCCGTTTACCCATCCTGAAGCCTGTTTTTGGAATATATAGACCGCACCCTGGGCTGTATGGCTTCCGATTGTGGCAGTGTAGGCCCCGGCCGCAACGGTTTTACCGTCCGCGCTAACCGCGAGCGCATAGCCCAATTTGTCTTGAGCTTGGCCGTCTGAGGCCTTGAGCTTGGCCGCCTGTAAAAAAGGGTCTATGCGAACCGGGTAGGCTGCGCCCGCATCGCAAACCACCACCCGTATATATTGCCTCGTGGCTTCGAAGTGGGCTGGAAGTTTCCTTCCATTTTTGTCATAAGCATTCAAACCCGTGTAGCGCAAAACTTCATGACCGGAAGTGTTAAAAACGCCAAGGGAGCTTCCCTGCGCTACGGCTTTTGTTCTCAAGCTTCCCGATTGCCTTAGAACAAGGGTGAGGTTCCCCGCCTTCTTAGCCGTAAGGGGCCGATTGGCGACGGTCCATCCCTGCTCGATCCCCAAGGGACTGTTTATCCACCACGCCGTTAGACCTTTTCGATAAATAGCAACACGGTTAGGCGCGCACCCTGTCCTGCCCGCGCTAATCTTTGGAAGCTGTCTTCCCGCACCCCAGCCGATCAGCCTTAGTCCCCACTGGTTTCTTCCCGACCGGGTGGTAAATCCGTGCAAACCTATCGTTGCTATAAATCCGTTTGGGATGTTGAGTGCCCGATATCCCTTGGCCGAGCTAACTACCCTGTAGTTTGGATCGTTTGCCGCAAGACTTTCGGAGAGTATGCTCTCTAAGCCATCAGGGAGCGAGCCGATAGTGGTCTGTGTGGCGCCGGCTTTCGAAATCACCGCGCAGCCGCTCGCCCTCGCTGTGCGGGGGCTTGGATAAAGGCCCCAGCTTCCAGTGGAAAAAAAAGACCCGCAACATAGGAAAAAACCTATCAAGGCAACAAATAGTCTCTTTTTCATCTCTTCTCCTCCTTAGCCCGCGGCTGCGCGTTTAAGCGATTTTACCACATTATCCGTCAACCTCCAGCATCGTTCTACACTTGTGCGAAGAATTCAAACGCTCAAGGCCCCTGAGAGTTAAACCGTCCAAATTAAGCAAACGCCGCCTTGTGCCTCGGACTCCCTAGCGGTACGCACGGCGTCCAAGGTTGTCTTACCCACACCGTACGCAATCAAAGAATATTTAAGTTTCCTCGCCTGGTTGCCGACATTTAAAATTGTCGGGCAAAAAATCGTTTGTCGGCACCGGTATGGAGTCGCTGCTTTGTGGAGGAACAGCCTGTTTTTAGAGGGTATGTCCTTAACTGTGGGAAGCATCGCAGAGCAAGCGGGGCGCATTTCAAGCTCAACATGATAAATACTTTATGCGAGGATTCCAATGGATGCGGCGCCCTTAATTTTGTTGGTAGACGATGACCCTACCGCGCTGGCCATGCTTTCGGCAATATTAAAGCAGGAGGGGTTCGAGGTTGTGACTGCCGCAAGCCTTCGGGAGACTAAGGCGTTGATCGCGGCATCGTCCTCTTTTGACCTCGCTATCCTCGACGTTCATCTGCCCGATGGCAGTGGGCTCGATTTGTGCGCTTCGATGAGAGACGGTCTGCTCACCAACGATGCACCCGTTCTCATTGTTTCCACCGATGAAGATATCGAAACTAAAATCGCGGGATTTGACGCCGGTGCCGTGGACTACATCACAAAGCCTTTCCATCGCGCCGAAGTGTTGGCGCGTGTGCGTACACATATCCGTTTGCATAAAGCCCGCCTGGCAATAATTGAACTGCAGGCGTTAAAGTTGTCTAAACTCGCATGCGCTCAGCGCGCCATGGTGCCCAAGCCCGAGCAGATGCCGGAGGCCGGATTCGATCTGTACTACCGGCCGATGCAGGAAGCGGGCGGCGATCTGTGCCAGGTCCTCGAGCTTGGGCCCCATATCCACGATTACATTGTGGCGGATGTGTGCGGCCATGACGTGGGAGCTGCCATGACGATGAGTTCCCTCTATGCGCTGTTCAGGCAAAATTGCTCGGCCCTTTATTCTCCCAGGGAGGTCTTGCGCATTATCAATCGTGTGGCATGCTCGCTTTTTGCCGAAGAACAGTTCGCAACCGTGGTCTATGCTCGCATCAATAGAAAAACCCGGCGTCTGACGGTTGTAAGCGGTGGCCATCCGCCTGCGGTGATCCAAAAAGTCGAAGGATCGATATTGCCGTTGTGGCTAAATGGCGATGTGGTGGGGGCGTTTGAAAATGCCGAATTCGGCATGTTGACCACCTCTATAAAGCCCGGAGACCGGGTGTTTCTTTTTAGCGATTCGATCATTGAAGGCTGCAGGGCAACCAACTGGGAGGCTGGAGTCGAAGAGTTTGTGCAATTGTGCGAGAAGGTAAGACATGGAGACCTCCATAATGAGGTCGTCGAACTCGCCGGACTGGCAACCTTGCACGGCGCGCCTGCCGATGACGTCTCCCTTATGGGAATAGAGGTATGAAATGCTGTGCGGCACTGCGGTTAAAGATGCCGTCGACTCTGGCCGCCATCGAGCAAGTGTGCGCGACCGTCCGATCCTGGCTAGAGGAAAGCGGACTCCATGAGGACTGGTTCGCCGTTATGCTGTTGTTGCGGGAAAGCCTCAATAACGCGGTAAAACACGGCAATGGAAGCGATCCCGCTTTGCTTGTTGATTGCCGACTTCGCAAGGGGCCCCGGTGGTTGGACATATTGGTTGGCGACCGCGGCGCCGGCTTTGACTGGGAGCGTTTTTGCACACATAAATCCAGCTGCGGGGATACCTGCGGGCGAGGTCTTGAAATCTATCGGCTTTATGCCGACAAAGTTGTTTTTAATCGGCGGGGTAACCGCGTGCTTTTACGTCTGAAAATGAGGAAGGGGGAAGAAGGTGGCCTCAATTCAAATCGAGCAGAATGAAACTCGGGCGGTTGTGCGACTTAGCGAGCCGCTGAGCTCGGCTTTTGCCGGTGAGTTGCGCCCAAGGCTCCAGGAGGTGATCGCAAAGGGGGCCACACAGCTGACTATCGATCTTTCAGCGGTGGATTTGGTCGACTCGGCTGGAATCGGGCTGCTCATAGCTGCCCGCAATTCGCTTGCCAAGGTCGGTGGAACCATGCGCATAATTGGTGCTTCCGCGGAGATTCAGCACCTGTTTAAAGTTATGCGGCTCGACCGCCACTTTCAAATTGAGGGGCTTCAAGGTGCCGGGAGTCTGTCATGAGCGATTTGGAACAAGATGATCTCCAAAATGAATTCGTGGCTGAAGCTCTTGAGCATCTGGCCAACATCGAGGCCGACCTGCTGACTATAGAGGAAGCCGGGGCCGACATAGACGAAGAGCTGGTCAACAAGGTCTTTCGAGCCGCCCATTCGATCAAGGGCGGCAGTAGTTTTCTTGGCCTCAACAAGATAAAGGACCTCGCCCATAAAGCCGAAACTGTCCTCGATATGGTTCGGGCTCGCCAGATCACGCCAAATCCCGAGACCACCAATATCCTTCTTGCCGCCTTCGACAAGCTGCGCGACCTGATCAGCAACGCCGCAAAGAGCGAAGAGGAAGACATCGTCGAACATGTGGAGAGCCTTAACCGTCTTGCTGCCTCATACTTGTCTCCGCAAAAAAATGAGCCGCTTGCCGATACCGCTTTTCTGGCATCCCAACAGCAAGCCGCGCCAATTTCCATTGCGCAAACCGATCTGCAGAGGGCAAGAAGAAAAGGCCAATTCATTTATTCGGTCCAATACGATCTAATTCATGACATTGAGCGGCAAAGCAAAAACATTCTTGCTGTTTTTAACGAACTCTACGATTCAGGGGAAATTCTCGATTGCGCTCTGAACTTGGAAGCTGTCGGGAGTCTGGAAGAGGAGATATCCAATATAATCCCCCTGCGCCTGATCTTTGCCACTATCCTCGACCCTGAAGTGGTGGGGACTCTTTTGGATGTGGCTGCAGAAAATATCACTTTGCTTTTTGATCCAAACAGTGTCGAGGAAAGTCCGGCGGATACGGCCCGCGCTCTAGCTTCTGAAACTTTTACTCAAGAGGTTCCACTACCACAATCCGAGCCTTCAGCCCGGCAAGAGGAGCCTCTTTGGGAGTCTCCCGTTGCCGATGTGCCGGCCGAGACGCCAAAGGCGCTCCCAGCCGGTGCGTCCACTGAAAGACAGGAAGCCTCGGCCACAAGCAAAGCCCCTGCTTCCCCCGGTGAGAGTACCCTTAGGGTTGGCGTCGAACTTCTCGAGTCGCTCATGAATCTTGCCGGCGAACTCGTTCTTAGTCGCAATCAGCTTCGGGAGGCCGTAGCTAAAAATGATCGCCGCACTCTGGAGGCCTCTTCTCAGCGGATCAATCTCGTTACGTCCGAATTGCAGGATGCGATAATGCAAACCCGCATGCAGCCTATAGGAAATGTTTTCGGCAAATTCCCCCGGGTCGTAAGGGATATAGCCCAGGCGATGAACAAAGAAATAAACCTCGATATCCGGGGCAAGGATGTCGAACTGGACAAAAGCCTTATCGAAGGGCTTTCCGATCCCTTGACGCACATGATTAGAAATGCGGCCGATCACGGTATTGAACCTCAGAGCGAAAGGATCCGCGCGGGGAAAAAACCGGTGGGCTCCATAAGGTTGGAAGCAAGGCACGAAGCCGGACTCGTCGTCGTTGAAGTCTCAGACGACGGCAAGGGACTGGACGGCCGCAAAATCGCCGAGGCTGCCTTGAAAAAAGGGCTTATCAGCCAGGATAAGCTCCAGAGGATGTCGGATAAGGATAAGATGGGCCTGGTATTCCTGCCGGGGCTCTCGACCGCCGAAAAGGTAACCGATCTTTCCGGCCGCGGTGTGGGCATGGATGTGGTTAAAACCAACCTGGACCGGCTGGGCGGAAAGATAGAGATAGAATCCGAGCCCGGAGCCGGAACCTTGATTCGCATCAAGCTTCCCCTTACTTTGGCCATAATTCCCTCCCTGGTTTTGACCGCGCAGGGCGAACGGTTCGCCATCCCGCAGATCAATGTGGTTGAGTTGCTTAGAATCAGGGCCGAACAGGTCAAAAAACGCATTGAAGTGGTTGGGGATGCCGAAGTTTTGAAACTGCGCGAGGAAATTGTGCCCATAGTCAGATTCTCGGACTTTCTGGGCGTGGCGCGCAACTATCGCGACCCCGTGTCCGGAGAAGAGGAGCTATGTCGCAGAACGCGCCTTGCCGATAGACGCTCGCCCCACTATCTGCTCGAGGAGCAGCCAACGGAAAACAGCCAGGATTTGCTCGCGCTAAAGGACTCCCTGGGGCGCAGACAAAAAGAGGGCAGAAGAATCAGCGCCCAAAGCGACATGGAAATCGTTGTGCTTACCACAGGCATTATGAAATACGGCCTGGTTGTCGACTCGTTTAAAAACACAGAGGAAATCGTGGTAAAACCCCTCGGCCGTCATTTCAAGGGCCTTCAGGAATACGCCGGGGCCACCATAATGGGAGATGGGAAGGTGGCCCTGATTTTGGATGTCAATGGACTCGCGGCCATAGCCGATCTAAAATCCTTGTCGGGTTCCTCGCGGGCCATGCAGCTTCAGGCCGAAGCCGAAAATGAAAATCTTAAGGATTGCCTTGCGCTTCTCCTGTTCCACAATGCCCCCGATGAGGTATGCGCGGTCCCCCTGGATATGGTCTCGCGCATCGAAAGAATTTCGTCCGATCAGATTGAAAACGCCGGGGGCAGACGAACAATGCACTACCGTGGTGTCTCGCTTCCCCTTGTCACCCTGGCCGATGTATCTCAGGTTAAGCAAATTGACGAAAAAAGCGGTCTTGTTGTGATTGTGGCCAACGTCCTCGGTGGAGAGGTTGGACTCCTTGGGGCTATGCCCGTAGATGTTGTCGAGGCGCGAGCGGTCATCGACCAGAGCATACACCGCCAAAAAGGGATTGCGGGGTCGATGATAATTCGCGATACGACGGTGTTGCTCTCGGATATCTATGAGATTGTAAAGGAAATTTATCCGGAGTGGGGTGTTCCCAAAGCAACCACGGTCATACCTGAAAAAGAAGTGGCCGCTAGTGTGCTGCTGGCTGAGGATTCCGACTTTTTCCGCACTCAGGTTAAGCGCTTCATTGAAGAAGAGGGCTACACGGTCCTGGGCGCGCCCGATGGTGAAGCCGCCTGGGAGCTTTTGGTTAAAAATGAAGGCCGTGTCTCAGTCGTCGTAACCGATATAGAAATGCCTCGCCTTAGCGGGCTGGGACTTACCAGGCGCATAAGGGCCGACTCGCGCTTTAGTTCCCTGCCTGTTATTGGCCTGACGTCCCTGGCCGGAGACCAGGACATCGCGGCCGGGCAGGCGGCCGGCATTACCGACTACCAGATAAAACTCGATAGGGATAAGCTGATCGAGTCGTTGCGCGATCTGCTGCATGCAAGAAATTCTTAGAGGGTATTTATGCGCAAACCCTTGTCGTGACGGAGCCGGGAAGTTTTCCGAGGAACGCTCTGCAAGGAGTAGCCAACTACGAGGAGTAAGTTGTGAGCGAAAATGAGGCCATGGCCAACGCGCAGCAGATGCTTGTTTCCACCTTCTTTGTGGCGGATGCGGCATTTGGGCTTGATACGGCTTGTATTCAGGAGGTTGTGCGGGTGGGCGACATAACGCAGGTCCACCACGCCTCGCCCTATCTTCTCGGGGTGATGAACCTGCGCGGCCGTATAGCCACGGTGATCGATCTGGGTATAAAACTGGAGCTGGGCCGTACGCAAATAGATGAAAAAAGCAGGATCCTCATCCTCGATTGCGAGGGTGAGCAAATCGGGCTGCTGGTCCAATACGTGGCCGATGCGATCTCTATTGACGCCGCCGCTATCAGGCCCGCGCCCGAAAACGTGCGCCGCGCCCAGGGCAAGTATGTAAAGGGAGTCTTCGAAACCGAGGAGCGCTTGATCGCGCTGCTCGATACGGACGGGGTCCTGGCCATGGAAAATGTTCAAGAAACAAACTGGTAAAGGGTGAATAAATGCCAATAAGGGCCCTGGTGGCAGACGATTCGGTTCTTTTTCGCCATGTTATCTCCGAGGCGCTTTCTTCCTTTCCCGATGTGGAGGTGGTGGGCGCGGCGTCAAACGGGAAGCTGGCCGTTCAGAAGGTGCGGGAACTCAAACCCGATTTGCTGACTCTTGATCTGGAGATGCCGGAGATGGACGGCCTGGCGGTACTGGACGCTTTGCGCCAAACCGGCGAGGATACCATGGTGATCGTGGTGAGCGCTCTTACCTCCCGGGGAGGCCGTCTTACCATGCAGGCACTCGAGAAGGGCGCTCTTGACTTCATCACCAAACCCGATACAAAGGGACCAAAGGAAAGCCGCGCGGCCATTGTCAAGGAACTGGCCGAGCGGTTGCCCGCCCTGGCAAACAGACGCGCGATTCGAAAGATCCTCAATAGTCCCAGGGACCAGGTGAGGCCCCCGGTGCTGCCTGAAAAAAAGAAACCTGCCGATTTGGACCGGGCCGTGGCAGTTATGAACCGCCTGGCACAGGTAAGGAAGCCCGAAATTATCCTGATCGGCGTCTCAACCGGGGGCCCTAATGCCTTAGCACAACTGCTGCCCGCTATTCCGGGCAATATCGGAGTTCCGATCCTTCTGGTCCAGCACATGCCCCCAATCTTTACCAAATCCCTTGCCGATAGCCTCGGGGCAAAATGTGCGCTTCGAGTCCGCGAGGCCTCGCATCAGGAACCGGTGGTGCCCGATACGGTCTACATTGCTCCCGGAGGCAAACAGATGCGCCTTGGAGCAGCCGGGGGCTCCAAAATAATAGAGATCACCGATGATCCGCCTGAAAACAACTGCAAGCCTTCGGTGGACTATCTTTTCCGGTCTGTGGCAAATAAATTTCAGGGCTGCGCGGCGGCGGTGATTTTAACCGGTATGGGCTCGGACGGCGCTCTGGGGTTGCGCCTTCTCAAACGAAAAGGCTGCTACATTATCGCCCAGGACGAAGCCTCCTGTGTCGTATTCGGCATGCCAAAGGCGGCTGTTGACGCCGGCGTAGTCGATACAGTCCTGCCTATTGACTCGATAGCCTCCAGAATCGTTTCTCTGGTGCGCGGGAGCTGACCTATGGCAACTGTTTCGGCCGCTGAATTTTCCCTTTGGTCTCACTATATCTATACGATTTGTGGTATCCAACTCGACAGTTCCAAGGGCTATCTGATCGAAACCCGTCTTCGCCCACTGATGCAGGAAACCGGCTGTGCCAATTTCACAGACCTCTATGGCAAGGTCAAATCTGATTTCACAACGGGGTTTAGAAAAAAAGTAATCGATGCCATCACTACCCGGGAAACCTCTTTTTTCAGGGATACTTCACCCTTTGAACTGCTCCAGCACAAGGTCATTCCCGATCTGATCGACAAGCGCGCAAAAGCGATGGGAAACGGCTCCAGGCTGCCTATCCGCATCTGGTCGGCGGCCTGCTCGACGGGTCAGGAAGTCTACAGCACCGCAATTGTTTTAAAAGAGCTTCTCGTGGATTTGACTCGCTACGATATCCGTATCCTCGGTACGGATATCTCGGATAAGGCCATTGCCCAGGCAAGCTATGGCCGCTACAGCAAACTGGAAATGGATAGAGGCATGCCTGCCCAAAGGATGAGTAAGTATTTTCAGCAGGATAAGGAAGGCTGGCGTATTCGCGATGAAATCAGAGCCCTTGCCTTGTTTAAGACTATGAACCTGCTCGAGCCTTTTGCCTTTCCGCAAAAATTCGATATCATCTTCTGCCGCAACGTGGCCATTTATTTTTCCGAACAGGACAAAACCCAGCTCTTCAGGGCCTTGTCCAAGACAATGGCCCCGGACGGCTACCTCATCATAGGTTCCACGGAGTCGATCGCCGGGCTTTGTCCCGAACTGGAACCTAAACGGTATCTGCGCTCGGTTTTCTACCAGTTAAAACCTTAAGGGGGAAAATTTTCCCCCTAATCTATTTGCTCCACCAGGTAATTGGCCAGCCCCATCTGTTTGATCTTGTCCTGCTGGGCTTCGATCCAGTCGATGTGTTCCTCCTCTTAGAAAGATTATGCGCTCGATTAGCTTTTCAGCGTGTTTCATCTCAGTAATAGATCTTTGCCTGATTTTTTCGTGCAGCCTCTCATACCCCCAGTTGTCGCACATCTGCGCATGAACGAAATACTGGTTGATCGCGCTCAGTTCATCGCTTAGAAGATCGTTTAGCTTCGCTATGACTTTGTCGTTGCCCTTCATCTTGTTCTCCTTATTTAGCGCAAATAAGCAGGTAACCGCAAAAGGCAAAAGAGTGTCATCTTTTCTGGGGCAGAATGTGGGTGGAACTGCCAAGAAATGCCCCGGCAGCCTCTTCCTCGGCTTCCGAAAGGGTCGGGTGAGGGTGCATCGAAAGGCTTACATCCTCGGCAAGCGCACCCATCTCGATTGCAAGGACTCCTTCGGATATCATCTCTCCGGCATCTCTTCCAACGATGCCCATCCCGAGCACCCTCTGGGTATCAGGGTCAATGATCATTTTGGTCATGCCCGCTGA
>JBMFHI010000013.1:0-1890 GCA_049976905.1 Syntrophobacteraceae bacterium
CGATATGCTGCTAAAAAGCCTGGAGCCTTTGTCACCCGCGGTGGCAAGCCGGCTGGCCGCCTCCCGGCAGTTCGGCAAGGGTCCGTTTCCCGCTCTTTTGTCCCAGAAGGTTCGAGACGGGATGCAAGTGCGTCTGGGCGCCAGGAACTACCTGGCCGTCCGAAAAACCATCGGCTTGGGCGGCTGGTCGATCGTGGTTCTTGCCCCCCTTTCGGGGGTGCTGGTCTACCAGTCGATTGGCATTATCTCGACCCTCCTTGTCTTACTCCTGCTTATCGTACCGGTCGTACTGGCCTGGCAGAATGAAAAATCCACCGCGAATTTGCGAAAAAGCGAGGAAAAGTACAAAACGTTTTTCCAAACCTCCCGGGACTGCGTGTTCATAAGCACCGTCGAGGGACGCTGGCTCGATTTTAACGAGGCCGCCGTACGGATGTTTGGCTACGACGATGCCGAAGAGCTAAGCCGGACGAAAATAACGAGCCTTTACGAAAACGAGGCGGATCGGGCCAGGCACCTTGCCGCAATAAAGGAACAGGGGTTTGCGCAGGACTATCCGGTTAACTTGCGAAAAAAGGACGGCAGCCCCATCCATACCCTCATCTCCTCTGTTGTTAGAAAAGACGAGCAGGGGAGGATTATCGGCTACCAGGGGGTAATAAAGGATGTCACCAAGGAGCGGAGCCTCCAGGAACGGCTGTTTCGCGCCGAGAAAATGGAGGCCCTTGGAATGCTTGCGGGCGGAGTGGCCCATGATCTCAACAATGTCCTGGGTATCCTTATAGGCTACTCGGAGCTGCTTTTCGAGGAAACGGAAGAATCCGACCCGCGCAGGCCGCATCTGCTCCATATTAAAGAGGCCGGTCAAAGAGCCGCCGCCATTGTCCAGGACCTTTTGACCCTGGCGCGAAGGGGTGTTCCCGTCCTCGAAGTGTTTAACCTCAACGGGGTGATCGCGGAGTATCAGAAGACACTGGAGTTTGAAAGGCTCTGTCTTTCCAATCCCGGCGTCCGTATCGAGACGCGCCCTGGTCCTGATCTTCTCAATATCGAAGGCTCCCGGGTCCATTTGGGGCAGACGATTGTGAACCTGCTCTCCAATGGTGTGGAAGCCATGCCCCAAGGCGGTGTTTTGACCCTCTCGACCGAAAATCGCTACCTGGACCGGCCAATCGCCGGATACGACGAGGTCCGGGAGGGCGAATATGTGGTTTTGAGCGTTTCCGACACCGGCGAGGGCATCGCGGCCTCCGATCTCAAACACATCTTCGAACCGTTCTATACGCGCAAAGTAATGGGAAAGAGCGGAACCGGGCTGGGGCTCTCCGTTGTCTGGGGTACGGTCAAAGATCATAGCGGCTACATAAACGTGGAAAGCGAGGAAGGAAAAGGCACCACCTTCAGTCTCTATTTTCCCGTTACCCGCAGGGAGGCTCCCGATAAGAGCGCTGCTGCCCGTGCTCTGGAATACCGGGGCCAGGGCCAGACCATTCTGGTGGTCGACGATGTTGCCGGGCAGCGTCAGTTGGCCGCCCAGATGCTCTCCAGGCTTAACTACAGCGTGCAAACGGCAGCCGGCGGCCAGGAGGCCCTCGACTACCTCAAGACCCACGCGGTGGACCTGGTCCTTTTGGATATGATCATGGAAACGGGCATGGACGGGCTGGATACCTACACCAAAATACTGGAGCTCCATCCTGGCCAGAAAGCGATCATTGTAAGCGACTTTGCCGAAACAAGCCGTGTGCAAAAGGCGCTCGAACTCGGCGCGGGAGGCTATCTCAAAAAACCCTATCTTTTGGAAAAACTGGGTATGACGGTAAAAAAAGCACTCGAAAGGGCATGATAAAAGCATCGCTCAAAGGAGTGCCGCGCGAAAGTCTTCTTTTG
>JBMFHI010000013.1:1900-48023 GCA_049976905.1 Syntrophobacteraceae bacterium
CAGCCCTGCCTGCCGTTTTTTCCTTGGACCATCTCAAAAAAGGCCCGACGTAGGCCTATGTTCCAATCCGAGCTACCTGAAAGTAAACGAAAATTGCCTGGCGGTATTGGGGCGGGAATGCGACTATTTTTCCGCCGAGGACCCTGAGCCGGAGCAATTGTCTTATGAACTTCAGGATTACGCTGGTAGAGAGAACAGAAGTTCGATACGAAACCTTACTTATAACTCGATATTAATTAGAACAGATAAAAACGGCAGCATAGAAAAATATCATGGAATTATTCTGGATGTGTCCCTTGAAGGGATTGGCTTTGTAATACCTGTCGTTGTGGATTCGTTTCCCGACGAATTCTTATTGATAGACCGGCATCCAGGGCATGAGCCTGTAAATATCGTATGCGAAACCCGCAGAATTATAGAGCATTCTAATACGACCGAAATTGGGGCGGTTTTTAGGGAACCGATCTCCGAGGATCTCATGGCCTTGCTGTTGAAGGCCTGGTAGTGGTTTGATTTAGACGGGGAAATATCCGGAGAGCGGAAAATGGCAAAGAAAAAGCGGCTTGGAGAGATGCTGATCGAGGAAGGGCTTCTTAGCGAGGAGCAACTTAAGCAGGCCCTGCAGGAGCATGGGAAAAAGGGGTTGAAGCTTGGCAAATATTTAATCCAGGAAGGGATAGTGCGCGAGGGGCAGATCATGGAGCTTCTTAGCCACCAGCTGGGTCTTGAGAAATATCATCCCGACAGTTTCCCCGTAGATCTTGGCCTGGTCGATGTAATTCCTTTTTCACTTGCGACCAAATATCGGTGCGTGCCTTTGAAACAGAAGGCGAGGTTGCTTACGGTCGCGATGACCGACCCGATGGACATCGAGGCCTTCGATGCGATCGAAGTGGCCACCAATCTGGAGGTAGAACCCGTAATCTGCACCGAGCGGACATTGGAGCAGCTGCAGTCAAGTCTTTACGGTCTGCAGATGGGGCTGGGGACCGCGATGGAAACCCTCAAGGAGGCCGGCGGCGCGGAGGACCATCCCGGATTAGACGAGGAGCGCTTAAGTCTCGATCTCAAGGTGAGCACCCTTGAAAACATGGCCCACGAAGCCCCGGTTATAAGACTTGTCAACAGCATCATCTCCCAGGCGGTCCGGGAAGGCACAAGCGATATACACATAAGTCCGGAACATGATGCCTCAACGGTTCGCTTTCGCATCGACGGCAAGCTCCACGAGATGCCGGCGCCGCCTAAATCCATGCTCATGCCCATTATCTCGCGCATAAAAATCCTCTCCGGCATGGATATCGCCACCCAGAGACTGCCCCAGGACGGACGCTTTACGGTTAAGATGGACCACAAGGAGATAAATGTCAGGGCTTCGACTCTGCCCACCATTCACGGAGAAAACCTGGTTTTGCGCCTTTTGGATATGAGCGCGGGCCACTTCACCCTCGACCGTCTCGGGGTATCGGGGCCGGATTTGGAAAAAATCGAGGCAGGAATAACGAAACCCTATGGAATGATCCTTAGCAACGGTCCAACGGGAAGCGGCAAGAGCACGAGCCTCTATGCAATCCTTCGAAAGCTCAACAAACCGGATGTGAACATAATTACCCTTGAGGACCCCGTGGAATACCGGGTGGAAAAGATTCGCCAAACCCAGCTAAACCGCAGGGCCGGAATGACTTTTGCTAGTGGATTAAGAGCGATTCTGCGCCAGGACCCCGACATCATCCTGGTAGGTGAAATCCGCGATGCCGAAACAGCCGCCATTGCCGTTCAGGCGGCCATGACCGGCCACCGGGTGCTTAGCACAATCCATACAAACGATGCGGCCGGGGCGATTACGCGACTTATCGACATGGGCATAGAGCCTTTTCTGGTAGCCTCGGTTTTGCTTGTATCGTTTGCCCAGCGTCTGGTCAGAACGCTTTGCCCGCACTGCAAGGAGCCCTATGAGCCCTCCGGGGATATTCTGGAAAGGTTTGGTGTGGAAAACACCCGGGAGGCGACCTTCATGCGCGCCAGAGGCTGTTTTAACTGCATGAATACCGGCTACAAGGGAAGGATCGGCGTCTTTGAAATCCTTTTAAACGACGAATCGGTCCAGGACATGATCCTAAAGAGGCTCGCGGCCCCCGAGATCGCCCGGGCCGCCCAGAGGTCCGGACATCTTCGCACCCTGCGAGACGATGCGCTCAGCAAGATCATGCAGGGCTTGACGACCTTTGAGGAGGCCATGTCTACGGTCATGGTGTAAGAAGAGGATTCCACCTGAGTTCGTGGGCGTTGGAACCGCGCCCTTGGCGGCACTGGTTGCTTGCCGGGGCTCCAGCCAAAGTGGTGAACAAATGGCCAGATTTTGCTACAAAGCTGCAACCGATGCGGGCGCCACCATTACCGGGAAACTGGAGGCCGATTCGGTGGAAATAACCCAGGAGATGCTTGCCTCGCGAGGGCTGCTCCCGCTGGAGGTATGGCCTGAAGCAAGCTCTGCGGGGGCCGGGCTCGATTTTTGGGATCGCCTCACCAAGGTCAAGCCCCAGGAACTGATTCTTTTTACCAAGCAGCTAAGAACGCTTCTAAGGGCCGGAATCCCCATCATGACCACCCTGGGCGTCCTGGAGGATCAGACCTCCAATGTCAAACTGAAAAAAATCGCGGCTGCCATGGCAATGGACATAAATGGGGGCGCCACCCTCTATGAATGTTTCAAAAAGCATCCTTCCACCTTTTCCCCCCTTTACTGCAACCTGGTGCGGGCAGGGGAAACCAGCGGCTCGATCCCCGAAGTGCTCGAGCGGCTAACCAAAATAATCGAACATGAGCACAAGGTAAAATCGGATATCATGTCCGCCCTGCAGTATCCGATCATGGTTTGCATCACATTGGGGATAGCCTTTTTCGTATTGCTCACCTTTGTCATTCCCAAATTCGTCCATGTCTATAAAACCGTTGGTTTGAAGCTCCCCCTTCCAACCGTAATATGCATGGGTATGTACGACTTTTTGCACAATTATTGGTACATTATCCTTTCAGGGATTGCCGGCTTCACCTTCGCGCTGGTACGCTACCTCAGGACCGAAAACGGCCGGTTCGTAAAGGATAGCCTCATTCTAAGGCTGCCCGTGTTCGGTCCTCTTTTCATCAAGACCGCCATGTCACGGTTTGCCAGTATCTTCTCCATACTGCAATCGAGCGGCGTGCCGGTGCTGGATTCATTTAAGATCCTGGGAGGCGCGCTGGGCAATCTTGCCATCGCGCGGGAGTTTGAAAAAATGAGGAGCCGGATCGAAGAGGGGGCCGGGATAGCCAGGCCTTTGCGGAGCGCGAAATACTTCCCGCCCATGGTGGTCAATATGGTGGCCATAGGAGAGCAAGCGGGAAATCTTGACGAGATGTTAAAAGAGGTGGCAGATCATTACGACGACGAGGTGGCCTATGCGATAGCCAAGCTTTCCGAATCTCTTGGCCCTGTTTTGATCGTGGGGCTTACGGGTGTGGTTGGCTTCTTCGCCCTTGCCATTTATTTGCCCATGTGGGATCTCACAAAGATGGTCCACCACTGAAAGGACCGGGATAAAATCATGAATCCGGGGCCGGATATCTCAGGACGGCAGGGTTTTACACTGATTGAGCTTATCGCCCTATTGGCGATCATTTCCATCTTCACCGCCGTCGCCGCCACAAGTTCCATGGATATGACCGCTCAAAGCGAGCTTGCCGCCCAGGTCGCCATGGTAAAAAGCCACATTCATTTTGCCCAGATGATGGCCATGGAGAGCAACGTCTCCTGGGGGATCGACTTTTCGGGCTCCTCCTACATTCTGGAAGAAAACGGTTCAGCCGCCCCGAGTTTTTTCCCCGGCACGGGTTCCAACACCTACGCCCTGCCTGGGGGCATCACGATTTCAACGAGCAGCAGCCAACTGGTATTTGATGAATGGGGAAGTCCGGGGCCCAATGACACCACTATCACCCTAACAGGTGAAGGGGGCTCGACTACCTTGACGGTCAATAAAATGACAGGTTCGGTGACATGATTATCGCG
The DNA here is from genome assembly GCA_049976905.1 of Syntrophobacteraceae bacterium. Classification (GTDB taxonomy): domain Bacteria; phylum Desulfobacterota; class Syntrophobacteria; order Syntrophobacterales; family Syntrophobacteraceae; genus SbD1. Next base: position 5,949 of record JBMFHI010000013.1, read on the forward strand.
GATAAAACACAGGCTGGATTCACCCTTATTGAGACCATAGTGAGTTTGGTCGTTTTTTCCGTGTTCGCCAGTATGCTGATTACCTATATGTCCAATATTTCAAAAAGCGTTACGCCGGTCGGTCAGCTACAAGATGTACTTGCTTTGCAGCAGGTAATGGAGAATATTGTTTCCGATTATAACAGTGCTATAGGATCATGCAGCCCATCTTGCACCAGTTCTGTCCTTACAAATCTTCAAACTAATATAAATCGTAATATATACGGATCGTATAAGATTCAAACCAACTTATGTATTAATTTGTCCACAGGGTCGGAAACACCTGTTAACTGCACTAACCAATATGCTGTATTAAAAGTTATAGTAGAAGATCAAACCACAGGTGCTACCTTAGAAGGGCTATTTACATATTGAGAATATATTATGTATTTTAAAACCATCGGAATCTTTAAAAACAGGGTATTTTCGCCTGCGCGCGAATTGGGTGGACCTGGTAAATCTGCCTCGCACATTCCTGAGTCACAAGGCGGCTTTACCCTTGTGGAAATGATAGTCTCGCTTGTGCTTCTAGGCATTTTGGCCGCCGTGGTCATGTCGGGAATAGTACAGGCGGTAAAAGGCTTTATCTTTGTTACGGGAACGCAAAGTGTGGTCGAAGGGGCCGAACTGGCCATGCTGCGCTTAAGCAAGGAACTCGAGGTTACAAGCAAGAGCACCCTTAGCGGCAACTCTTCCTCCCTGACTTTTTCGTCGCTGCATACGGGAGCGCCTGTCACTTATACGGCGGCTCTTTCAAATTCGATGCTTGTACTGCGCGACAGCGCGGGAAACAGTTACGTGCTGGCAAATAATGTGGAGGCGCTTGGGTTTTCCTATTACAACGCCTATAACGGCGCACCGGTTGCCTCCTGGTCGTCTTCGAGCCGTATAGTGGGTATTTCCCTAACCGTTGCCGGTCCCGGCAGCGCCTTGCTTACATTTTCCACGCGCGTAGCGCCAAGGAACTGAAGAGGGATGAATACACCGATCAACCATTTGCGGCGATTGCATCGGCCGCTTCGCAGCCGGGGTTCGGTGCTTATTGCCGTCATAGTCACCATAGTCGTGGTGGGGCTGCTTGCATCCGTCATAGCCTCGATAGAGTCATCGTCTTCTCTTGTGCCTGTTGGGGCTTTGCAATCCATGAAGGCATTCTATCTGGCCGAATCGGGAATCCGCTATGTGGACCCGCCGGGAAGCTTCCCGCTGGAAGCGGCCGTAAGCGGGGCAAGCGGATGCATCAATCAAAAAAATCCGACGTTGTGTCTTCAAAATCTTGCATCGTGCATCAATGAGCCCACAACCCAGTGCCTTAACACCAATGCGGCCTATCAAAATCCGGGATACCTCCACAATACTTATTCGCTGGATAGCGGGAAGGCCACGATAACAATCGCATCGAGCTATGTTGCCGGACCGCCCCAGACAATACGCATTACCTCTACCGCCGTTCTTAACCCGGGAAAGTCCGACAGTTGCAAACAGATGATCACCTATAATGTTTCGGCGTCGGCTGCGGGGGCATCGAGCTACAACGAGAATTTCAAAAACACCGCAAATTGGACCTCGGTTTCGGGCCATCTTTCCAAAACCCGAAAATTCGGGAGCGGACGCGGCACTTCTTTTAATGGCGAAGCGCCCAAAGCCACTGGCCGCAGCGCCGCGGCGCTCATTGTGCTGGCCAATTCCGGGCAAAATCTTGTCAACCTCACTCAGAACGGACTGGCCGGCTACGGGGTGCAGGTGAAGTGTGATCCGCCATTTTTCACAAACGACTATTGCATGGGAATTTCCTTCCAGATGAACCAGACCGATCCAAGCGCCTACGGGGTTTCGTTTTTCGGGGGCGGATACCTTGCGCCCAACAGCCCTCTGGCGCAGGCTCTGGCGCCGCTAGAGGGGACGGGAAGGCCTTATATCGTTTTGTGGAAGGAAGATGGCGCGGGCCTCTATACCTTATTGGACTACAGCCCGGTTACCTCCTCTTACGGGATTTTGCAAGGACCCTGGTTTTGGCCGACTCTAGCGCCCTGGTCCACGCTTTTGGTCCAATTGCAACAATACGAGGCGGCCGGACACATTAAAAACGAAATAAACGTCTTTGTCCAGGGACCCCAAAATTATGGACCGGGAACCCCTATTACCTGGGATTTGACCCAGTTTAATCCCGTAAAATGGCAGTGTCCGGGAGGATCTCCCGTGGCAACGACCGGCTACGGTATAAGCTGCGGCCCTTCGAACGTCTGGATGGGCGATAGCGCCTACAACATGCTCGACATAGTCGTGCCAACCAAGCCAAATGGCAACTATTACGAATGCAGAAGCGCGGGGAAAAGCGGGGGCAGCGAACCCGCCTGGCCGAGCGCTTATCATGGCATGGTAACCGATGGCACGGTGCAGTGGATGGAAAGCAACGCTTTTGTGGATGGTTCGCTTACGCCCGCTTTCCCTCTGATAGGTCTGCATGTCTTCTATCGCAGTCCCTCGGAAATGGGCTATTTCACCGATTTTTCCGTTCAGGGGGCTTCTTCCGCTGGCGGGGGTACTCTTTCCTATTGATTGGGGAAGGAAACTCCAGCGCGCAGCCGCTTAGAGGGGCAAAACGGGACCCAAAGCTGCCGGCGACTTGCCTTTTGGTGGGATTTGGCGCTTTGGCCAGAGGGGGGGAGCGAAATGTTGTTGATTTAGGCTCACGCGAAGGCGCGAAGGCGCGAAAAAAAGGAGATGAAAGAAACACAATACGAAATGGGTCCGAATACACCTGAGCGCTCCAGACTTGAATTAGCCCTCGAAGACCAGTCCGAAATGGCGCTTTTTACGGCTTCAATTTTTGCGGCTTCGCGTGAGATAAGCAGACCTTAAGTCAACCCCATTGGGGGGGAGCGCAGGACAAAAGTCCATTCGGAAACCGCTCGACGCTCAGGGGCCGCGATCTTGGCTACCCTTCCGCGTCGCGAGGTTTCCGAATGGATGGTGGATAACAGGAAAGACTGCGCGGGCTTCCTGCTTGTTTTCGGACGGCCAAATTTTTAAAAATTACCCGGCGCCGGCCGCCTCTACTGCGCAATGACAGCGGTTTTGGTTGCGTAGGTGCCTTGTGGCATTTTGGCCGCGCTTGTCGCCACTACTCCGGCGATCGTTACCGTGATTGAACATGTGGCCCCGGCGACATTTCCATTGGCATATTTCAGGGTATAATCGCCCGCCGTGGTGTAGAGAGCATTGTTAAGGGCGTTGGCAAGTGTGGCGCCGGTGTATTGAGTGCCTTCCAGAAGGCCCTTGGCAAAAACCTGGTTTGCATTGGAGATCCCGGCCGCGAGTGCTGCCGCGGCAGCCTGATTACTTGCATCCTGCTGCAGGCTCAGGTATTTGGGAACGGCTATGGCGGTCAAAATCCCAAGCAGTACCAGCACCGAAATTATTTCTATCAATGTGAAACCCTCTTGCCCCATGCCGATTCTTTGTTTTCGATTCATTTCCCCTATCCCTCCGGTAAGAGTTTGCCTCGACATCCTGTAAAACATCTTCTAAGAGTTCTGATCGAATAAAAGCACGTTATATGCCATAGCGCCGAGATGTCAGAAGACAGCGCGGCTCCGGGCCTTGAGGGTACATAGTGCGCGGGGTAAAGGCGTCCGGTGCCGGTAAGAGCCCTTGTGCCCCTGTCGGAGTTTTGCCGGAGGTCGTCAATGATTTGACCGGTTTACCCCATTTTTCACCCAATCGGGTAGAAGCGCGATTGTTTGCAAAACAATTCCCCTTTACATCGGCTGAGTGTTCGAGTAACAATTTCTTACCGGCAAAAATCGAAGATAGAAAACAGCAAAGCCTCCTTCTTCCTGGAGGCCCCGCCGCATCGAAGAGGTGATGCCCGGGCAGGAGTGCGACGTTATCTGCCTTTTTAAAGAGGGTTATGACGCAGGAAAACCTCATATCTTTTGTAAGAAAGCTAAAAGTTGGACCTGGGGCCAAAATAACATCGTTTGCCGCAAGCCTTGTTCCCGCATCCAAAAAGGTCACCCTGGGCGTGGATATCGGCAAAAACGATGTAAAGCTTGTAAAGCTCACCCGGGTCTCCAGAAATCGATTTCGCTTGCTCGACTGGCGCCTGATCCCCCTTGATAAGTCCATAGCTCTTAACTCCCCGCGTTTTCACGAGTTTTTAAAGTCTTGCCTGGCCACTATCGGGGGGGGGGACTCCAAATGCGACATCTGGGCGCAGATATCTTCGGCAAACCTGGAGGTGCGCTACATTAAGATCCCCAAGGTCGCCAGGGCTCAGATTCCAAACGCGGTCATTTGGACAGTCAAAAAGGAAACAAATTTCGATGCCAAACAGAGCATAATCGATTTTGAGGTCCATGGAGAGGTATGGGAGGACGGGGTGGCCAAGATAGGCGTAACGGCCTATATCCTTCCCTTAAGCGACCTCGAAGAGATACGGGAGCTCTTTTCCCGCTGCGGCCTGACCCCCGCGGGCATTACGGCCACTCCCTTCGCGATGCAAAACCTCGTAAGGGCGCTATCCCCGCTCCCGGTGGATAAGGTTCTGGGCGTGCTCCACATAGGCAGCGAATATTCCCGTATCGATATTTTCGCCGGAGGCGACCTTGTTTTGAGCCGCCATATTAAAACCGGAATCGAAAGCATGCTCGAGGCGTTTGCTGAAGAAAGAGACGAAGAAATTCCAATGGCGCCCGCAGGGGATATTCCGTCTGTTTTGGAAATTAAAGACGATCAGGACCGGGAATTGCTCCTTGGTTTTTTTTCGGCCTCCATGGCTCAGAGCCCTTCTTTAATGAGTGAGCAAGAAGCATTCGCTAAAATAAGGCCCGCGATGGTGCGTCTTGTAAAACAGGTGGAAAGGACTCTGCAATACTATACGACGACACTTAAAAACCCCAGAGTCGAAGCGCTTTGTATTACGTGTGAGGTCGGAGACTGGCAGATGGCCTTTGATTTCATCACGGACCAGTTGGGTATAGAAAAAATAGCGCTGGACCCTCTTGGGGAGGCAATCCTTGTGCCCGGGGAGCTCCCGGAGCGCGGCCTCATTTACGAAAGAGTCTCCTTTGCCGCTGCAACCGGTCTTGCAATGTCTGATTACGCCACCCCCAACCTGCTTTTAACTTACGCCGATAAGGAGAATCTCGAAAAGGCCGCTCGGATAAACCGCGGGATTTTTGCCGCTTTCCTGGTGGCTATCGTCCTGCTTTGCGGGGTGATTTTCCGGCAGTCGAGGATCACCTGGCAAAAAAAAGCCGAGTTGGCTCTGCTCGAGCATCAACTGGAATCTTATGATCCTCAGCCCAATCGCAATACGATCGCGGCGTTGGCCGCCAGGGTGATTGCCAGGCGGCGGATTTTGGCGCGGCGAAGCGACTGTCTTCTTGCACCGGCTCTGATCGGCGAGCTTGCTTCCCTTACGCCTCCAAACGTTGGGCTGCTTAGCCTGAAGGCAGAATTTGAGGGTAATCCCCATACTAGACCTGCAGGGACGGCGGAGACCGGAGGGGGAGCCCCAAAAAACAATGTTGCCGGCAAGGTGGTGCTGGAAGGAGTTGTAACCGGTGAAGCCGACAGGCTGGAGGATTCTCTTGCGGGCTATGTGCTGAAGTTGTCCGGGTCGCCCTTGTTTGGGGGCGCGGTAGTTACTTCCAATAGTGTCGAACCGACCGCGGAGGGTGATGTGCTGAAATTTTCCCTGCGGTTGAAATTACATTAGGCGGCAATTATGGAAGGGATAAAATCACCGGCTGCATTCGCGGGACGAAGTTTTTTGTACCTGATATTATTTGGAACGGTACTAGTTGCTTTGGCTTTAGCCATTATCTATCCTGCGCATCAAAATCAGGGACGCCTTGAGCTCTCCATAGCCGATGCAAGGGCTAAAATCAGGGAGCAGGAAGTTCTTTTCCCCATTTACCAGAGACTTCGAAGCGAGCTTGGAGCGCATGCGCCTAAAGCTGGATCGCTGCGGCCTCATGGGGGGCTGTCGACCGAAAAAATGGCGGATCTGTTTAGCCTATTTAGCGGGATTGCCTCAAAGTGCGGCATGCAGATTACCGCTGTTACACCCGATGTAAAAGGGCTTACGAAAGATTCGCATTTCGTGAGCGTCGATTTGAGCCTGAAGGGCGATTTTTTTCATCTGCGCCGGTTTCTTATTAAACTCTCCGAGCTTGAGTATATGCGGCACATCGAGCAGTTGCTAATCGAGCAGGGGCCGAGCGGCAAAAAATACCACCTGAGGGTATTGCTTGGAGTGCAGGCAAATGGAGCGGCCTCAGGCGCAGCCGGCTTACAGAAACGCGACAGCCAATGACCAACCGTGAAAAAATCATTGTCGCCGCGGCGGCGGTTACAGTTTTAGCCGGTATTTTCAATTTGCTGGCGGCCCCCGGGAAAAAAGCCGCCAATAGTGCTGCTTACGCAGATCTTAAGGTAGACCAAGATTTTGCCGCCGCTACAGAGGCAGCCTTAAAAAAGGCCGCCTCTACGAAGACTCAGGCCTATGTATTCCAAAAGGCTTCGGTTGAGTGGGCAGCAGATCCTTTTGCGGCCGCCCGGCTCGTTTCATCACCTGCGGCGGCCGCGCAGGCAGGCGGTGGACCTGCCCTTGACTACACCGGTTACGTTATTGCGAGGCAGGCAAGATTGGCGGTTATAAACGGAATGGAATATTCTGTGGGGGAGATGGTCCTTGGGACCGATTGCGTCGTCAAAGCCATTGGGCCTCAAAATGTCATCGTCGTTGAGCCGGGAAAAAGGGAGGGTATAAGCATTCCCTTTTCCGGAAACGTTTTAAAGGAAGTACACCCTGGGGGCGGTAAGTGAAAGGGTTTTTGGGGGCTAAGATGCGCGAGTCGCTGTGGATTGGGGTTGTCTTGATATTTTTTTGCACCATATCCGGCTGTGCGCAGGTGCCAAAGCCGCCGCCCTCGCCCGATATCGGGAACAATTTGTCGTCTGCCATGCCCGCCATGCCCGGGTCGCAGCATTTATCCGGTTGCAGCGAGCCCAAAGAGACCGAGCAAACGGAACCGGTGGCTGCAAAACCCACCCGCTGCCGAATCGAACCAATGTCCGGGGCAGCGCCCCACGCACGGGATGCCGGGCGTCTTCCAACTCAGAAAGTCAGCCTTAGGATGTTTAACGCCGATACGGCGGTGGTGCTCCGAGCCCTTGCACGCTCGGTGGGCTTGAATATTTTGCTCAATGAGAAAGTCCACGGCACTGTCAGCGTCGATCTGGAAAATGTGCCCTGGAACAAGGCTTTCCTCGGGATTCTTCATTCCGAGGAACTCGATTACGCCTGGGAAGGCAATATGCTGCGCATTTTGACAGCCCAGGACATGGCCAATCAAGCCAAAATGCAGGATATCCAACCGATGCAGGTCGAGGTCATTCCCATCCATTATGCCGATCCTTCCAAATTGGCCGGTAAATTGAAAGAAATCTTCAGTAAGGAAAAAAAAGGGAATGCCGACGGCTATGTCACGTTTGACGAACACACCAGTTCCCTGGTACTGGAAGCCAAACCCGATACACTCCGCGAGATGACGGCCCTTGCCAGGGCGCTCGATATTCCCACGGCCGAGATAAACATCGTTTCCAATATTGTGGAGTGCACCAAGGATGCAGTCCTTGCTCTGGGCATCCAATGGGGTGGATTTTACAATTCCGGCCGCACTTATGTAACGCCTGGGGGCACAAGCGGAACCACCTCCAATGGGCAGTTGACCTACACGCCGCTGCAGGGGGTAAGCGGCATAAGCGGGCAAGGCTTTGGTGTAAATCTGCCTGCCCAAAATCTTGCCTCCCTTGGCGGAGGCTCTCTTGGTTTGATGTATGGCGTTTTGGGGGGAAATATCCTCGATGTGCAGCTATCGGCCCTTCAAAATGAAGGCAAGGTCAAGATACTTTCCTCGCCATCTCTTACGACCCTCGACAATCAGACGGCCTATACCACCGATGGTCAAAGCGTACCGGTCGCACAGCTCACCACAATGGGCGAGGCCAGCGTAACCTATATCGATGCGGTATTAAAACTGGAAATCACTCCCCATATAATCTCGCCAAACATTCTAAAGCTCGACATTTTGATTAAAAAGGACGAACCCGATTTTACGCAAACGGTGCAGGGCAACCCGCTTATTCAAAGAAAGGAGACCAAAACAGAACTGATCTGCGCAAACGGTGAGACGGTGGTAATATCCGGGCTGAGCTTGCTTAGCAAGTCGGTCAGCAATGCGGACGTGCCGTTTTTTGATAAAATTCCGATCCTGGGCGCGCTTTTTTCCTCCATAAACGATCAGGACCAGTTTCAGGATGTCCTGATATTTCTTACTCCGCACATTCTAAAAGAATGCAAAGAGCAAGTAAAATGTCCGCACTCCTAGCCCGTCAATTGTCCGGTTTTGATCGGCCCTGGGGGGAAACCGGTTCGAAAAGACCTGTGAGGTTTTCATGCTTTTTGATTAGTGCTATAAGGAATTTTGAATCGAGGGCAATGGCCGGCTTTATTTGACCGGGTTTTTCTTACAGGTTTTCAGGGCGTGCGAGCGCGCCGGAGGAGAGGCAAAAAATGGCTAAGGGAACTGTCAATAAGGCTATATTGGTTGGAAGGCTGGGGGGAGACCCTGACATTCGCTACTCCGCAAGTGGGGTTGCTGTTGCCAAATTCAGCCTGGCCACCAATGATTTTGTCCCTGGCGGAGGGGAAGGCAAAGGGGAAGAGCGCACCGAGTGGCACAGAATAGTTACCTTCGGCAAGACAGCCGAATTTTGCGGCAATTATCTGTCAAAGGGCCGCCTGGTCTATGTCGAGGGCAGCATTCGCACCAACCAGTGGGAAGATGCCCAGGGCCAGAAGCGCTCTACCACCGAAATTGTGGCAAGGGAACTGCAATTGCTTGGGAGTTCGGATGGACAGGCGCAGTCCGCAGGCGCGGCACCCGGACGGGAGCAGGTCAGAAGTGCCGGGCCGGCTGGGCGTTCGGCGGTCGAAGAGCTGCCAGCTAGCAGCGGCGCTCCCGATGACGACATTCCGTTCTAGCCCATTATTTTTTGAGTATCTGTTCGACTTCGTCCATGAGCTGGAGAAATTCCTTCGACTGCCTGTACTGGTCGAGTGATTTCTGGTGCTGGAGCCAGGTCTCCCACACCTTCATCCATGCGGCATTGCGCCAATAGCACTCCGACTCGCCCTGGTCGCCGCCGGCTCTGGTGCGGTATTCCTCGTATTCCTGCATGCAGTTTTTGCACAGGCTGTAGGGTGCGGCAAAACGGGCATATTCCTGAGAATCTATCTGTGCGCCGCACTTGGAGCACTTCATCATGCACCTGGTGCACTGGAATATTTTGCGCAAGGATTCGATCTTGAGCTGGCGAAGGCTGTTGTCTCGCTCAGACTTCACGTTTTCGACTTTTTTACCGAATTGAAGGATATCTGCCATATTTCCTCATTTTTTGGCTGTCTTGAAAAATTCAGGGCCTTGGGGCTTGGGGCTCTCAGCCTGTGCCCCATCTACCTCGTCCATTGTTTCGATCAGGTTGAAAAGTTGCAGGGTAAAATCCATGTAGACGGCTCTGGCCTCTCTTTGGGCCTTTTTTTTCAAAAATATTATGGGGTCGTGTAGCAGTTTCTTTATAATCGAGGAGGTGAGGATTTCAATCGCATCCCTTTGCCTGTCGTTTAAATCGGGGAGCTGGGAAAAGGTTTTTCTCAGTTCATTTTGCCTTATCTTCTCGGCCTTTTCCCGAACGGAGACTATCGTTGGGGCAACGCTCAGGCTCTCCATCCAGTTTCTGAATTTAATGGTTTCCTCGTCTATGATGTGCTCGGCCGCGCGCGCCTGAGTCTGCCGTTCTTCCCTGTTGAATTCGATAACCCCCTGCAGATCGTCTATGTCGTAGACGTAGACATTGTCGATCTGGTTCACCTTCGGGTCTATGTCTCTTGGGACGGCGATATCGATGAAAAAAAGAGGCTTGTTGCGCCGCTCGCGCATCCTCGCCTTAACGTCCCGGTAGGTTATGATAGGCTCCGGGGCGCCGGTGGAAGAGACCACAATATCGGCAGCCTTGAGGGCTTCGAGCAGGGTGGCGAAGGGGATGGTTTCGGCTTTGAACCGTGCAGCCAGCTCTACTGCGCGCTCAAGGGTTCGGTTTGCCACCATCATCGTCCTCACCCCCTGCCTCAGGAAGTGCTCGGCGGCAAGTTCGGCCATTTCTCCGGCACCGATTAGAAGCACCCTCTTATCCTTGACCTGACCGAAAATCTTGCGGGCAAGCTCCACGGCCGCATAGCTTACCGACACGGCGCACGAACCTATGCAGGTCTCGGTGCGAACGCGTTTGGCCACCGAAAAGGATTTATGCATGAGTCGGTTTAAGACCGTTTTAACCGAGCGGTATTCGATGGCCGTGCGATAGGCTTCCTTTAACTGGCCCAGTATCTGGGGCTCTCCCACCACCATGGAGTCCAGGCTCGAGGCAACCATGAAAAGGTGTTTTACGGCCTCCAGGTCTTTGTGGACGTAGAGGTAGGAATCCAGCGCAACGGAGCTGGGCAGTCCCACGTGGGTGCGAAGCAGCGCCTTTATCTCGCGGATCGCCTCGGAAAGGGCGCTGCAGGTGAACAAAAATTCCACTCTGTTGCACGTAGACACATACATCAACTCATCAACGTGCTCCAGGTGCGGGAGCATGTGCAGCGGATTGACCTCTTTTCGGCACGCCACGGCAAGCTGCTCGCGAACTTCCACGGGGGCCGTCTTGTGGTTCATGCCTAAGAGGATGATATGAGACATGTATTCTTACCCGTAAAAATTTTTGGAAATGACGGAATGATGGCCAGCAAGCAGAAGGCTCGCCAGGATGAAAGTAAGAACAGTGGCCGAAAAACCAAGAATGGCGAGCCAGGCCGCCCTTCTGCCCCTCCACCCTACCGTCAGCCGTTCGTGGACAAGAACGGCGTAGATCAGCCACGTGACAACCGACAATATCTCCTTGGGATCCCAGTTCCAGGGCGAGCGCCAGACCATGGAGGCATAAACAAAGCCGGTTATAAGCCCCGCGGTCATCAGGGGAAACCCCGCCATAAGGCACACATGCGCTATCGAATCAATGCGATCGAGCGAGGGCAACCGCTCGTAGAGCAGGCCGAAATTTTTTTTCTTTATGCCCCTTTCCTGCAAAAGATACATTATACCAAGGCTGAAAAGCATCGCAAACAGAGCATTTGCCAGGAAAATGGTCGAGACGTGCGCGATAAGCCAGCCGCTGCGAAAAGAGCCGTTTGTTGGTATTGCCTGCGTGGGCAAAAGCCTGGAGGAAACCATGAAAATCACGGCCAGGGGAGATACGAACGACCCCAGGATTCGAAGCTTTAGCTTTACCTGGATGACAAGGTAGGTCACCACGAAAACCCAGGCGAACAGCGAGATCGCCTCCCGAATCGATGTAACCGGAAAATGCCCCATACCGGCCGCGCGCATCACAAGCGCGGCCCCGTGAAAAAGCGCGCCCACCAGTAATATGGTCCATGATATCCGGGGCAACACTTCGCGGTCTTTTAAAAGATAAATAAAGTATCCAATAGTTCCGCCTAGATAGCAAAGCGTTGCAATTACAAGGAAAAGAGATTCCATAGATTTTCCCAAAGACCCTTGGTTTCCTCTGCGCTCATAACGGGGCGGCAGGTCTCGATCGTTTTGGAAAGCGCCTCCGCGCTTCGGCTCTCCCCGAGCCACTGGGGTATGGGCAGTTGCGCAAGTCTTGTCAATACCTCACGGCCCGCCTTTTCCACTACGCCCCTGGCTTTGAACGTTTCCCGCAATTGCCCGAGCAAGCGTACAAAAAAGTCCCATTCGTCACCGATGTCGCACTCCAGCTTTTGCCTTAAGAGTTTTGCGGCAGCCGGACTTTGCCCCGAGGTTGAAACGGCAATGGTGATCGCCCCCCGTTGAATAACGGAAGGAACGATAAAGGAGCCCAGTTCGGGCTCGGCAGCCATGTTGCACCAGAGGCCCAGCTCGCGCGCATCCGCGGCGATCGCGCGGTTTACATTCAGGTCGTCGGTTGCCGCAAACACGAGGCTTATTGCTTGAAGTTGAGACCTGTCGTATTCTTTGGCGGCCCACACGATGAGATTTTTAGCCCTCTTTTGATCGAGATCTTCGGACAATTCACGGGCCACCAGGCGAACCAGCGCGCCAAATTTGAGCAGGGTCCCGACTTTGCGCTCTCCCACGGCTCCGCCTCCAACGACAAGGCAGGTCTTTCCTTCAAGTGAGAGAAAAAGCGGATAATAGCGGGCTGCCATTGGCGGAGCGCTCTTCCATAAGAGGTGGTCGGTTTCAAATATGAGCCGGCCGCCACCACGGGAAACATTTTTGCGGGGATGGCACACCAGCCATGGTGCGGTACAATTTATCATTGCCCTTGCGATTAAACAAGTGCCGCGACTTTTTCTGCGGGTCTTGAGGTTAGCGCGGGGGTTGTTCAATGCGTATCTTATTATATAAAGGCGGAGAATAGAGAACAGGTTTTAAAAGGAGAAATAATATGGCGACAAATGTTTCCTCCAGTGAGAAATTTTCGTGCGCATCCTGCGGGTCGGACTTCGAGAGGGAGTCCGCGGTGCAGGAATGCCGTATGTGCCACCGCTCCTATTGTGATGAGTGTATCGATGAGCAGGGAATATGCGTTCCGTGCGGGGAAAAATAGATTAAAACCGGCGACAAAGAATGTGGCCTATGGCGCCATGGTTAGTGGGAGGAAGAACCAAGAAAGTGATCCTTTAAAGGGGGCCTCCCCTCTTTTAGCAAGTTTGCCACCCCGGCATGTCAAGAGCCGGGGTGGGTTTTACTAAGACCGTAATTAATTACCGAACATATGCCTTGCCCACTCTGCTTGGAATGTTCGGTTATTTAAGCATTTGTTAGTAAAAATCCTTATGAAACCGGCCCAAAGGGGTGCAGATTGCAATGTGCTTGCGCTGCGGGCAGCCTTTGAGCCGGAATTGATCAAAAAGCAAACCAGCGACGGATCGTTGGCGGTCCGAGCCGGGGAAGAAGAGGCGCCAGTCTCCTTCTCCAAAACCTAAAAGCAAGACACCGGTTGTCTTCCTAATGGGTTGCCCATTGCCCGGAGGAAGTGCCAAACCATCGGGCGCCAGGGGTGCTTTTGGTGTCATAAAAGAACCACTCGCCTTCGGTTGTACTATAGATCCACGGATATACGGTTGCGTTGGTCCACCACCAGCCGCCCTTGCCGTTCCATTTAGGGTCATAGACCCAAATACTGCTGGTCGAGGAGCCTTGGGCATAAAGCCAGCCAAGGGTATCGTGGTATATCCAGCCCGAACTGCCCCCAAAGGAACCGGCATAAAAGTAACCGAACCACTGCAGATAATACCAGCTGTTGCCAACGGGGGTAGCTCCCTGCCAAAGATTGGCGATCCTGGTTACAAAGGCGTTGTTGGATGAGGATTTGAGCGAGGTTTGGAACGCGTTTGAAGTAACGGGAAAATCGGTCGAGGACGTAGTTCCAGTGACATAAATGTTGCCGGAGGGGTCGAGGGAGACGCCTTCGGCAAAGTCGCCGTTTGTTCCACTTCCGCCCAGGTACGTGGAGTAGACAAGGCTTGAACCGCCGGCGGCGATTTCAGTTACAAATCCGTTGGAGTATGAGGATTTGAGCGAGGGCTGGAACGCTCCCGAAGTAACGGGGAAATCGGCCGAGAAGGTAGCTCCCGCGACATAGGCATTGCCGGCGGCGTCGATGGCGATGCCGTAGGTGAAGTCGCCGTTTGAAGCGGTTCCGCTTCCGCCCAGATATGTGGAATAGACAAGAGTTGAACCGTCTGGGGCGATTTCAGTTACAAAGGCGTCGCCGATGGAGGATTTGAGCGAGGTTTGGAACGCTCCCGCAGTAACGGGGAAATCGGCCGAGGAGGCAGCTCCCGTGACATAGACATTGCCGGCGGCGTCGACGGCGATGCCGTAGGCGGAGTCGCCGTTTGATACGCCTCCGCTTCCACCCAGGTATGTGGAATAGACAAGAGCGGAACCGCCCGGAGAGATTCCAGTTACAAAGGCGTTGCCGAAGGAGGATTTGAGCGAGGTCTGGAAGGCTCCTGAAGTAACGGGGAAATCGCTTGAGTACGAAACGCCCGCGACATAGACATTCCCTGAGGGGGCGATGGCGATGGCGTAGGCGGAGTCGCCGTTTGATACGCCTCCGCTTCCTCCCAGGTACGTGGAATAAACAAGATTGTAACCGCCTGGGGCGATTTCCGTTACAAAGGCGTTGGAGTAGGAGGATGTGAGTGAGGGCTGGAATGCCCCCGAAGTAACGGGGAAATCGGTTGAGGAGGTAGAACCCGTGACATAGGTATTGCCGTAGCCGTCGATAGTGATGCCCTGGGCAGAGTCGCCATTTGCTCCGCTTCCGCCCAGGTACGTGGAATAGACAAGATTGTAGCCGCCTGGGGCGATTTCCGTTACAAAGCCGTTGGAGGAGGAGGAGTAGAGCTTGGTCTGGAATGCTCCCGGCGTAACAGGGAAATCGGCCGAGGAGGTAGCTCCCGCGACATAGGCGTTTCCCGAGGGGTCGATGGCGATGCCGTAGGCGGCGTCGCCGTTTGTTCCGCTTCCGCCCAGGTAGGTGGAATAGACAAGGCTCGAACCGTCTGGGGTGATTTCAGTTATAAAGGCGTTGGAGTATGAGGAGTAGAGCGTGCTTTGGAATGCTCCCGACACAACGGGGAAGTCGGGTGAGGAGGTAGCTCCCGCGACATAGGCGTCTCCTGAGGCGTCCACGGCGATGCTGTAGGCGGAGTCGCCGCTTGTTCCGCTTCCGCCCAGGTAGGTGGAATAGACAAGGGTTGGGTCGATGATAAGCGGGACGTTTTTGTCATAGGGGCCGAGCTCGAAGCTGCAGGTGAAGGTTGGAAGGCTTGCCGGGGTCCCGGCCGATGCTTTTGCAACATGTGATGCCCCAACCTCTTTTCGCACCACGAACGTACCGCGCCGTATTACCCGCTTGCCGCCAATCTGCTGATAGACGACGGGTTTTTGCTGTATAAGGCCGCCATCGGCAAGGGCAACTTGAAGGTTGCCGTTTTTTGTAACTTGCAGAGCTTTTGCCCCGGAATATCCAAACTTCACCAGGGATGGGTCTGCGCCGGGCTTTACAATGATGTCATATTCAAGCCGACGGTTATTGCCATAAAACTTAACATCGATACCCGGATAGGCGTTTTTGTAAAGGATGGCTCCGTAAGTCGCAATATTGGTCCGCCATTTATGCGGATCGTTTCCGATGAAATAGTTTACTTTTCCAGGTGAGGGCTCTTCGGGCAAGATTCGAATATCTTTATTCGCACCGAGCATGCCGATCTTTAAAGAGGACGTGCGCACACGGGGCGCTCTTCCGGCCAAGGATTTCCCAACAGGAGATTTACGCCGCGCCGCGAGGTTACTCATCGGATCAGCTCTGGTTTCTTGTTTCTCCAGGCTCAGCACGATTGCTTGGCGAGTAAAGAATGTGGTATGTCCCGCGCCGGTTTGATAAAAGGCCACCTTTGGATCGGTCTGCCCCTTATTGGTGATAAAATAGAGGGGCAATCGCCCATAGGCCTTTGCGATAACCGCCTTTTTTTTAGCCGCTATAGGCTGAAGCGGGTTACTGCGCGGCTGGGGGCAAATTTTCTGATTGGTAAAAGGAGTGTTGGCTCCAACGCTGAAAGAAGGCATCATGGTCACTGCAACGACAAGACTCACGAAGAGCGCCAAGGCTTGCCATGAAGAATTCTGTCTTCGCATGTTAATCCAATCAATTATGGTTTAATTAATTGCGCTGACCCTTCGGCCTTGCCGGAGGACGCCCGGAGTTTGACACTTTTAAAGTTTACGAAAGCTCTGACGCCTGAGAACCTTATAAAGTTGACAGGAAAGGAAGCTTTCGCAGCTATGATGGGTAAAGGTTAAGCAAGACGGCGTGGAACTGCAAGTATCCTCAGGTTTGGAATTCCAAATATTGACGTAAAGCCGTGTATGAGCAACTCCGATAGCAGTTGGGGTAAGTGGTGCGGGGTTTGGCCGGAAATGGATAGCGAGATAGAGGAAGGATGCCTGCCGGCGGATCAGATGCCCATGCTGATCGCCATTGCGCTAAAATAAGGCGTTTTCCAGGTTTTCGGGCACATATCAGGCCCTTCGGCAAGTTACGTAATCGGCCATGTCCTGTAGAATTTCTTTTACCGGGCTTTCAGGGAAAGCCCGAAGGGCTTCCTTTGCCCTCATCGCATGGGCGCAGGCTTGGTTGGTAGAGTATTGGATGCCGCCGCTTCGGGCCACGATGTCGTTGATTTCGCAAATATTTTCAGGCGCAATAGTCTCCGAGGTAAAAATCTGCCTAAGGCGCAACCGCTCGGCGGCTTTGGCATTTCTTAGCGCATAGATAAGCGGCAGAGTGGCTTTGCCTTCCTGTAAGTCGTTTCCGACCGGTTTGCCAAGCTCTTCGGCCTCGCCCGTAAAATCCAACGTGTCGTCAATGAGCTGAAATGCGATTCCGAGGTTTTGCCCGTAAGTCTTAAGAGCTTTTTCCTCAGGTTCCTTACCGCCTCCGAAGATCGCTCCGGTCTGGCAGGCCGCGCTGATCAAAACGGCGGTCTTTCTGGTGATTACCTCGAGGTATTCGCCCTCGCTTATCTCCAGGTTATCGGAGTTTACAAGCTGCAAAACCTCGCCTTCCGACATCCTGGTGGTAGCTGCGAGCAAGACCTGCAACACCCTTACATCCCCGTATTCAACGGCTATCTGGATCGATCTCGAGTAGAGAAAATCTCCAACGAGCACAACGGCAGGGTTACCCCAAACCGTGTTGGCCGCCGGGCGACTGCGACGAAATTCGGCGTGGTCCACGACATCGTCATGAAGAAGGGTTGCGGCGTGGACAAATTCGAATACCACGGCAAGCCTGGCGTCATCATTTCCCTTGTACCCGCAAAGCCTTGAGGCAAGAACCATTAGCAGAGGCCGCAATCTTTTGCCCCCGCTTCCCATGATGTAGCGTCCCACGACGGAAATCAAAGGAATATCCGAATCGAGCAAACGGTTAATTTCCTGTTCGATCCTGGAAAGGTCGGGGCCAACTTGAGCGTAAATCTTTTCCTTCAAGTTTGCCGGACCCACAGGGATGAAGCTTGGCAGGGCAGAAGCGTCCACGATTTTGAAATCCGAGTTAGTGTTCACCAGCCGATTATCACCTGATCTTTCGTAAAAAGCAAAAGGAGAACCGAAACTTGATATCCAAAATTTTACCACATGTCAAAGCGTTTCGCTCATTTCTCAAAATCTGGCGGCAAATCTTAGCTCTTTTGCCATAAATTTTCTCATGCCCGCGGCTAAAGATACTGATCGGCCAGCTCCTTTATAAGTTTTTCAATGTCATCGGCAGCCTCGGGCGCCAGGTCCCTTACCGCCCTTTCCAGCCTCTGCGCAATGACAGGGTCGTTAATCTCCTCCAGGGTCCTGATCGCCCCCCCTCGGCGCCCAAGCCGAAACAAAAGTCTTTGCCTTTCGGGCATTCCCAGGTAGAGGTCGATCGTGGCAAGCATGCCGGTTTTTTCCCCCGGCAGCTTTCCTTCCACTTCCTCCAGCAGGTTCATGATATGATCGGATTTGACCTGACTCGAAATACCCTCCAGCGTAGAAATAAAAAGCCTTATCTCGGCCGCTGTCTCATCGTCTGAAAGGGGCTTGAAAAGGCCCGATCGCCATTGAGCGTAGAGGGGCGTGCCTGGAAGAATCCGCAGGCTTCTAAGCCTTATAAAATCAGGGTCGATCTCGTTTAGGACCCGCGCCGATTCCACCGCGTGTTCTTCGGATAACTCCTTTCCGCCAAGCCCGGGCATGATGTATTCGGAAAGCTCCATGCCCGCTTCGACGACCCTTTTGCCCGCCTCCACCTGGCGCTTTGCCGAGACGCCCTTGTCGATGCGTTTTAGTACCCGGTCCGAACCGCTCTCCATGCCTATGTGGACACGGTCAAGGCCGGCCTTGCGAATTTTTTCCAGTTGCGCGGACGTCATTTTTGCAAGCGTACTGCTGCGCCCGTAGGAAGTGATACGCGAGATCCCGGCTATTTTTGCCTTCAAATGGCCCAGGGCTTCGCAGATTACATCCGTTGGCAACACGAAGCTGTTGGCGTCCTGAATGAATACGCTGCCGGCGCCGTGATGGAGCCATAACGCAGCCTGGCGGTAAAATTCATTGTAATGAGAGTCTGTGAAGACGATTTCCAGCGCTTTTTGCGAAAAACCGGTCGTGTCGCCAAGGTCTGCCGAAAGGGCCCGAAGATCTGCAATAATCTCCGCGGCCGCGTCGATATCGGTCAGGATTTCACTAAGCGAGCGCCTGCTAAACTCTCTTCCCTTGTAGACCGGACAAAACGAACACCTGTTCCACGGACAATTTCTCGTGAAACGCAAAAGCAGGCTTCCCGCTTCGCTGGGTGGTCGAATCGGCCCCTGTTCGAATGTTATCTCTTTCATGGCCTCACTACCATCCGATATGGAGAATACCCAGGATGCCGGTTACTATAAGATAGACCGCGACAACGTAGTTAAGAAGCCTTGGGACCAGAAGAATCAAAATTCCGGCGATCAAAGCCGCAAGAGATGCCGCCGGTATGTGAGACATGTTCGAAAAGTGGGATGGATACATTTTTCAACTCCTCTGGCGGCGGCAGCAAACAGACGCCGGGCCGCCGCTTGAAAGCTAAAGCCTCGATTTCTCCCTTGGGTAACGGCAGGAGCAACTTTTCCACTGTTTGAAATTAACCATTTTCCCCGGGGTTTTTCAATTAAATGATAAATGTTATACGGCAGTTTTGCCCAATGGCGGCAAAGCGCCCGGAGAGCGCAATTTTGCCAGAAATAGTTTGAATTTGGAAGTCGAGGCTCTTGGATTTTGGAGGCTGCGCGGATGGGAAAACTTTTGACAGGATTACAGGATTAAGCAAAAGAAAGACCCGTGAAACCTACAGTCCTGTCGAGGCTTGTGGCGTGAAAACTTTTGGCGGGATGTATCGGATGCAGAAAAACCAAATCCTGTAAATCCTGTAATCCTGTCCAGGCTCTTGTTTTTTTGGCGACGTAAGCGGAAAACTTTTGACAGGATTACAGGATTTACAGGATTAAGAAAAAGAAAGACCTGTGAAACTTAAAGTCCTGTCGAGGCTTGTGGCGAGAAAATTTTTGCCGGGATGTATCGGATGCAGAAAAACCAAATCCTGTAAATCCTGTAATCCTGTCCAGGCTCTTGTTTTTTTGGGCGACGCGGGTGGAAAAACTTTTGACAGGATTACAGGATTAGGAAATGGATCAGGTTCCCACGCGAAGCTGCGAAGAAGGCAGCTTTGATCAAACCAGATAGGCTAGAAACGAAAGCATCGACCCCTCAAGGGCTTTTCCCACAACGGCCCCCACAAGGACTTTGCCCGCGGCCGCCCCGATCCTGGAAATCACCGATTCCATGGAGCGATCGCATGTTTTGGGAACCGTTAAATACCCCTGCTCTTTTAAGACAGTCACAATCTTTTCGGCATCGGTTGCCGAACCCGTGTGGAAGATCGTAATGCTTCCCGTGTGGATGTTTACGAAAACGGTTTCGATCCCCGGGATAGCTCCAAGCACTGCGCGAATCCTCTGGGCTTGCACCTCGTTTTGCCTGATTTTCGGTGATTTTACCCGTAGCCTTCCCGGCGTTATATGGCAATAGCAGTCCATTGTTCCTCCCGGTTACAGATCTTGGTTGCGCTCTCTTATCCTTTCCCAAACTCCCATGGGCAGATAATAGTGAACCGCTGTTACCGAAACGTTACGAAAAACCAACGGTTTGGTTGCTTTTTCCCGTGGCCACGGGAAAATTTTAAAAGAAGGGGATCGGCTGCGCCGGTTTTTCCCTGGGGCTACTTGCCGGCAGGCGCAACAAGCTTTTGGAGTTCTTCCCGCATGGATTTTCTTTTCGCGGGATCGGCTTTGCCCTCTACCAGCCGTTCCCAGAGCGCCGGGGCAATGGTTGCGGGGTCGTAGCCGATCACAACCGAGCGCCCGGCCGGGTTTACCCTTGCATCCAGGATACCCGAAAAGAGCTCGACAAGTTCTTTGAGGTCGAGATCTCGGGCCCGAAGCAGTGCGGAAAGCTTTACCTTAAGCCTCACGCGACCCGGAATGTGATGGGCGATCGAAGAGTCGGCGGAGAGATCGATAAGCCTGTCTATAATAAGGTTGGGGTTCATCAAATCTTACTTGACTCCACAGGAATAGCTCCTTAATCTCTTAAATTTAAAACTTAGTTTTGTCGATTTCCATGCATCCGTTTTCGTCCAACCCTAAAGGATTTTAATCCCCATGGCCGAACATACCCGGATAGTATCGAGCACGCCGCAGCGCACTCGCATCAGGGTATCGCGCAAAAGGCGAACCCCCGAGGAAATGGCCCGGCTTGCCGCGGGGCTCCAGGCGTCTCCACAAGTGAGCGAAGTGTGCACTAATTTATACGCTGGAACTCTTATTGTCCACCACAAGGAAAGAGCCGATATCAGCGCGGAGCTAAAAGATTTGGGCGTAATCGCCATGGCTGCAACGGGTTTTGAAACCTCCGCAATGCCTTTGACCGAGGCGGTTGTGGACCTCCAGAATCAAGTGGGACCGGCTCTTGGAAGCATCCTGGATTTAAAGCTCCTCGTGCCCCTTGGTTTTGGCGCCCTTGCCGTTTTGCAAATCGCAAGGCGGGGCCTGGAGATCGGCGGGGCGCCGTGGTACCTTCTTGCCTACTTCGCCCTGGAGTCCTTCGTTAAGCTAAACGGATTGGAGCAAAGGCGGGAATGTGAGGCGCCGGAGGCCGGAGCGCAAAGATGAGCAGATTCCTGCTTCTAGACGTTGGCGCCGGAACTTTGGATATTCTTTACTATGACAGCGAAAAGGCCCTCGCCTACAAGGCCGTAGTGCGCTCCCCCGTGCTGTGCGCCGCCGAGCAGGCACAAAAAATCGTCGGAGATCTTTTGGTTACAGGCCAGGAGATGGGCGGCGGCGCTCTTCTGGACGTGCTCTCGCTTCATGCCCAAAAGTCGCGTGTGATCCTTTCGGCTTCGGCGGCCATGACCCTTAGCCATGACCCCGAGCGGTTGCGAAAGGCGGGCCTTGCCGTCGTAGACGACCTGGAGGCGCAAAACTATGCACGCTGCCGGGACTTCTCCTTCCTCCATCTTTGCGATCTGCCCCGCGAACGGATTGAAAATATCGTCACAGGCTTTGGTGTTGCCTTCGAATTCGATATCGTTGGCGTGTGTGCCCAGGACCACGGCGTTTGCCCCCAAGGGAAATCCCACCTGGACTTTCGCCATGAGATCATGAAATCGGCCCTGGAAAAAGAGCCTTTCCCCGAGACCTTGCTATATGAAGCAAAAAGCATCCCCGCCTATCTTAACCGTCTGAGCTCCGCCGCGGCTGCTGCCTCAAATCTTCCATGCCGTGAAGTCTACGTCA
Source organism: Syntrophobacteraceae bacterium (assembly GCA_049976905.1). Taxonomy (GTDB): domain Bacteria; phylum Desulfobacterota; class Syntrophobacteria; order Syntrophobacterales; family Syntrophobacteraceae; genus SbD1. The sequence continues at coordinate 27,550 of JBMFHI010000013.1, forward strand.
TGGATAGCGGCATGGCGGCCATACTTGGAGCGTCCATGGACTTTCAGCTCAAGTCCCAATCACGGTTTGTCGTTCTCGATATCGCCACCTCCCACACCGTCTGCGCCACTATCGAGGAGGGCGAGATAGCCGGCATAGTCGAATACCACACGCGCGACCTCAGCCTCGAAAAACTCGAATCCCTCATTGTTGACCTGGCCGAAGGCCGGCTGGTCCACCAGCGGGTGCTTGCCGAAGGCGGTCACGGCGCCTACCTGAGGAAGGCTCCGGGCTTCGATGCGATCCAAAGGATCCTTGCTACCGGCCCTAAGCGGGGCCTGGTTAGGAACTCAAAGCTGCCCATCGTCTACGGCGCCCCTTTGGGAGACAATATGATGACGGGAACCACAGGTTTGCTGGAGGCTTTAAGAAGGCGAAAAGGGCTGGAGTTTTGCCTCTACCTGTAGCGATCTTTTGGGCTGGGCAGACACTTGACTTTGGAAAGTTTAGCCCTAATTTAGCACTCAGAAGTTTAGAGTGCTACTATTATAGCGGGCCCTCCACTCAGGCCCCAAAGGAAAGGATGGCTTCCATGGAAAATTTAAATTTTGAGGGCTGCCCGAATGCAACAACCGGGTTGTTTCCTCTTGCGAATAACGGAATGGGAATGCAGGTCGGGGCAGACTCAAGCAATTACGGGGCCGGGTCCGAACAGTATTCGCAACTTATTGGCAAACCCTTGATCTCCAAAGGAGAAAACCTTGTCCAAAACGAGGAGGAGGAACTGAGAAGAAAGCGGGCCAAGAGGGCGAACGAAATTTTTCGGTCTGTTAGCCAAAGCGCGGGGCTGGAGGCATTCTTTTTCGATAAATTTCTTGTCTGGAGCGATTACGTTGAAGGAAAGCTGGGAGACGAGGAATTTACGCAAAGAGTTCGCGAGGAAGTGAGTCGCAAGGCCCACTCTCTTGCAAACTAGCTTGCTTTGCGTCCCTAAACTTGATCGGCGGGCGAGACTGCGCTTTGCCCGCCCCAGGGATAGAAACACCTGGTGGCGGCAGTAAGGGCTATTGCGGCGCCTTCGGCCATGGCAGCGGGATTTAAGGTATGAACGCTGCGATAAGAAGTTTCCTGCTGCATTTCAAATGCAAGAGCCGATGTATTTTGAAATGCAACAGGCAGTGATTTTTAGAGCTTGCGTTGCATCAAGCGTTTTGCATTTCGCAGGCCATGATGGTTTGCTTGCATAAAACCACCGTTGTAACAGAGCCCACGCCGGCCGGAACCGGAGAAATCTTCTGGACAATGGGTTCGACCTGGGCAAAATCCACATCGCCGCAGTACTTGCCGGGATTGTCGGGGTCGGCATTGATGCCGACATCGATTACTATCTGCCCGGGTTTTACGAAATTGCTCTTGATCATCTTGGCCTTGCCAACGGCTGCGATAAGTATATCGGCATCCTGGCAGACAGCAGGCAGATTCTCTGTTCGGGAATGGCAGATCGTAACCGTGCCGTGCTCTCTTAGCAGCAGCATGGCAAGGGGTTTTCCCACCACCAGGGAGCGGCCCACAACGACGCATTTCTTGCCCTTTACGGCAATGCCGAAATGATGGATCATATCCATGCAGGCAGCCGGGGTGCAGGGAGGAAAACCTGTGGGATCGTCTGTAAAGACTTTGGCCGCGCCGCCAACCGTGAGGCAATCCACATCTTTTTCCACCGGGATCAAGGTTCTGATTTTCTTTTCGTTCAGGTGTTTGGGCAGAGGCGAAAACATCAATATGCCGTGGACCTCTTTCATTTGGCCCACGGAGACCACGGCTTTTTCGAAATCGGCCTCTTCGATGTTTTCGGGATATTCAAAAACCTGTGAATCCATGCCAAGAGCCGCGCAAGTCTTCTTTGCGCCCCCTTCGTAAAACAGGTCGTCGGGGCGATTTCCTACCCGGATAATGCCAAGCTTGGGCGAAATCCCTCTGGCTTTCAAGGCCTCGACCTTTTTTATCAACTCTTCCTTCATGGCATCGGCTACGGGTTTTCCCTTTAAAAGTTCAGCCATTTAAAAGTCTCCTTATTTCTTTAATTTCGACAATACCAGGGAAAGAGTGTCGTCGGCCATTTTACCGCCTGTTTGGAGCAGCTCTTCCATTTCCTTGCGGGTGGCGGCCAGGAATTGCTGGTCCTTGATGGCGTTGAGATTGATAATGACGTTAAGGCTGCCGGCGATAAGAGCGCTCTTTAGAAAGGTCACTCCGCAGCCCACATCGGAGATGGCTATCATGGTGCCGATCTCGCCCATTCTGGCATGGATCTTAATGCCCTCGAAAGCCGCGCGCATTATCTCCATGGGGACCCCGCAGGCCTCCTTGCAGCACTTTTCCATGGTTTCTTCTTTAAATTTGGCCTCTTCCGGGGTGTTTTTGGGCAGACCGTAGGCTTTGGAGAGAGGTTCGAAGACTTCGGCGTCCCGGTCCACAAGCTTTTTTAGCTTCGCGATGATCTCGTCGCCCCTGGCGATGAGTTCTTTGATTTCACCTTCGACGTCGGCATATTTTTTTTTGCCCACGGTGAGGTTGCCAACCATATTGGAGAGGGCCATTCCGATCGCGCCGCCCATGGCGGCCGCTCCGCCCCCACCAGGCACGGGAGCCTTGGAGGCCAGCACCTCGATAAATGCCGAGCATGTTTTATCAAGCATTGACATTTTTATTCTCCTTGGAAGCGCATGCTAAAGAGGGGCAGGGCGCATCTGACGCCCTGCCCCCTTTTACAATGTCGCTTGGACTAGCTTAATGATAATGGCCTAAAGCCCGACCAATTTAGAAAAGTCCGGTTACCTTGCCTGTTTCGGGATCGACGTCCACTCTTCTAAACGAAGGGTTGGAAGCCGTTCCTGGCATCAGGCTGATCGTGCCTGCGCAGGGGCACAGGAACTTGGAGCCCGAGTAGATGAGAACGTCTCTAATCGGCAGAGTCCAGCCCTTGGGCACGCCCTTCAAGGTCGGATCGTGCGAGAGGCTGAGGTGGGTTTTGACCATCATGGTGGAATAGTCGTCGTATTTGGAGTCGGCCTCGAGCATCTTGGCCTTTGCCTCGGCTTCGGGGGTCCAGGAGACGCCGTCGGCGCCGTAGACTTCCTTTGCAACCTTTGCAACGCGGTCTCTTAGCTTCATCTCCAGAGGATAGAGGAACTGGAAGTCGTTTGGAGACTCGCATGCGTCGATTACCGCATCGGCAAATTCGAGCGCGCCTTCGCCGCCCTTTAGCCAGTGCTGGGATACCGCGCAGCGGGCGCCCGCGGCTTCAGCGGCTCTTTTCACCAGTGCGATTTCATCCTTGGTGTCGGTATGGAAGGAGTTGATGCACACAACCGGGTTGATGCCCGATTTGCGGATCGTGTTGATGTGGTGAATCATGTTGGGCAGGCCCTTTTCGACCAGACCGAGATCTTCCTTGGTGTAAGCTTCGGGAAGAGCAAGACCGGCTACGACTCTGGGGCCGCCGCCGTGCATCTTGAGGGCGCGGATCGTTGTGGTAAGAACCGATACGTGAGGCTTGAGGCCGGAGTTGCGGCACTTTACGTTCCAGAACTTCTCAAACCCGATGTCTGCTGCAAAGCCGCTCTCCGTTACGTGGTAATCGAAAAGTTTCAGGCCCACGCGGTCGGCGATAATCGAGGACTGGCCAACGGCGATGTTTGCAAAAGGTCCGGCGTGGACCAGGCAGGGCTGGTACTCGGCGGTGCACATAAGGGTCGGGTTGATGGCGTTTCTCATGAAAGCGGTCATGGCGTTTCCGACTTCGAGGTCGCCCGTGGTAACAGGCTTGCCGCTCTTGTCGAAGGCCACGGTGATTTCATTTAATCTCTTCTTCATATCGGCCAGATCTTTTACGATCGAAAGAATGGCCATGATTTCCGAGCTTACCGCGATCCCGAACTTGGACTGCATCATGAAACCGTCGGTTCTGCCGCCGATGCCGATGATGATGTTACGAAGCGACTGGGCGCAAAAGTCGATGATCCAGCCCATCTCTACCCGGGTCGGGTCGATGTCGAGGCGGCGCATCTTGGTCAAACGGGCCAACTGCTCGTCGTTGTAGTTTCTTTCATGCTGCATGCGGGCAGTGAGGGCAACCATGCCGAGGTTGTGGGCGTTCATGATGTCGTTGATATCGCCGGTAAGCCCCATGGAAAACTCGGTCATCGGGATAAGAAGGGAGTTACCGCCCCCGGCCGCGGTGCCTTTGATGTTCATGGTCGGACCGCCGGAGGGTTGTCTCAGCGCGCCGCCGACATTTTTGCCTCTTTTGCCAAGGCCTTCCATCAAGCCGCAGGAGGTCGTGCTCTTGCCTTCTCCAAGGGGGGTCGGGGTGATGGCTGTTACTTCGATGTACTTGCCGTCGGGACGGTCTTTTAACCGATTGATGATCTTCATGAAATCGAGTTTGCAAATCCTGCCCATGGGCAGGATTTCATCTTTTTGAAGCGCCAGCTTCTCTTGGAAATCCCAAGGAGTGGGCATATTAACTTCCGCGGCTTCCGAAATCTGCCAGTCCATCATCTTAGTAGCATCGTAAGGCATGTTCGATTTAACCTCCATTTTAATTTTTGTTACTTTCAGTTAGTCCAAGGCAAGGAAATGATTTCTCTTACCTGCTAAAACCTGATTGAGCCGGACCGCAGCCGACCGCCCCCCTGCGCCGCCTTTTAGGTCCTCTGGGGGAACCCCGGGCTGGGGCAAGGAAATCGAGCAATTAACATAGGGTCGGTGCTGCGGAATAAATGCAGGCGCAAAGCCTGGATAAGCCATTGCGCAAACTAGATTAGCGCTGCGGGTTTTGTCAAGAAAAAAGTCGGGATACCGGGTGTGCAGCCCGGGTTTAGACCGTTACGTCCCTCTTGCATGGAAGGTTTTGAAGCGGCAGTGTGAATTTGGGTATTTTACCCCACGTTAAATTTTGTTAAAATAATAAATCGGGATAAAAGTAGTGTGGCTATCGCTCAATATTGCTGTCTACCAAGAATCGCTTATAATATAGGAATATGGCGAAGCTTAACGGAGTAGCGGGAGGAACTGTAAATGTGGGACTACACGGATAAAGTTAAGGATCATTTTCTAAACCCCCGTAACGTTGGGGAAATCGAAAAACCCGACGGGGTTGCCGAAGTGGGCTCCATAGCCTGCGGGGATGCGCTCAAGTTTACCTTCAAACTCGATGAAAACGGCAGGATTCGCGAGGCGAAGTTTAAGACCTTCGGGTGCGCAAGCGCAATAGCTTCAGCCTCGGCGATGACTGAAATGATAAAGGGCATGACTGTGGAGGAAGCCGCCAAGGTGACCAATCAGGACATTGCAAACTATCTGGGCGGACTGCCCGATGAAAAGATGCACTGTTCGGTCCTTGGGCGCGAAGCGCTCGAACAGGCCATTTCGTTTTATAAGGGCGCTCCTGTCCTGGCTCAGGACGACAAGATCGTCTGCGAGTGTTTCGGGGTAACCCAGAAGGAGATCGAGCGGGCGGTGCGCGAAAATCGTCTTACCACCGTCGAAGAGGTTACAAATTACACCAAGGCGGGCGGGGGCTGCGGAAACTGCCACCCGATGATCCAGGAAATAATCGACAGCGTGCTTGCCCAGCCGGCTGCGACCCCGGCCGCGCTGCCAAAGCTTTCCAATATCAAGAAAATCAAGATGATCGAGGAAACCCTCGAGCGGGAAATCCGTCCGGCGCTAAAGCACGACGGAGGCGATATAGAGCTGGTCGATGTTGTGGGAAATCGGGTAATGGTTGCCACGCGCGGCGCCTGTTCATCCTGCCAGGCTTCAAACCTGACGCTTAAAAATTTCGTCGAGGTAAAACTGCGGGAGTTGGTCTCGCCCGATCTTATGGTTGAGGAGGTGTCGGCGTGAAACCCATATATATGGATAACAACGCTACCACGAGCGTAGCTCCCGAAGTTCTGGAAGCCATGCTTCCTTATTTTCACGATCTCTATGGCAACCCTTCGAGCATGCACTCTTTCGGGGGCCAGGTAATGAGACAGATAAGGAAGGCTCGCGAGCAGGTAGCGACTCTTCTTGGCGCTTCCCCCGAGGAAATCGTCTTTACCAGCTGCGGCACGGAAAGCGACAACACGGCCATTCGTTCGGCGCTTTCAAGCTACCCGGACAAAAAGCACATAGTCACAAGCAGGGTCGAACACCCCGCGGTGCGCGCGCTGTGTTCCCATCTGGCCACCCAGGGCTACCGGGTGACCGAATTGCCGGTAGACAGCGAAGGAAGACTCGATCTCGAACAGTACAAGCGGGCTCTTACCCCGGACACAGCGATTGTCAGCCTCATGTGGGCAAATAATGAAACGGGGGTGATATTTCCGGTCGAAAAAGCCGCTGAAATGGCCCGGGAACGCAATATACTGTTCCATACCGATGCGGTCCAGTCGGTTGGAAAAATTCCGATCAACCTGTCAAAAACAGCCATCGACATGCTCTCGCTTTCCGGCCACAAGCTCCACGCGCCCAAGGGAATCGGCATTCTTTACCTGCGAAAGGGTGCCAAGTTTTCGCCCTTCATGTTGGGGGGCCATCAGGAAAGGGGCCGTCGCGGGGGAACGGAGGCCACTCCGAGCATAATTGGGCTGGGAGTCGCCTCCGAGCTTGCCCACAAGAAAATGGAAATTGAAAATACCTTTGTCAAGGGGCTGCGCGACAGGTTGGAAAAGACCATCCTGGAAACCATTCCCAACGCCAAGGTAAACGGCGACAGGCAAAACCGGCTGCCCAACACCTCAAACATCAGCTTTGAATTCGTCGAAGGCGAGGGGATTCTTCTCATGATGGACGAATTTGGCATCTGCGCTTCTTCGGGCTCCGCCTGCACTTCCGGTTCTCTTCAGCCCTCCCATGTCCTTCGGGCGATGGGCATTCCCTTTACCATGGCCCACGGCTCGATCCGATTCAGCCTGAGCGTCTACAATACGGAGGAAGAAATTGATTTCGTGCTCGAAAAACTGCCTCCCATAATCGAAACGCTGCGGAGCATGTCGCCCTACTGGAAGGTGGGAACCGCCCAGTTGTGCGGCGAGGCGTGATCCGGACAGCACTTATTGTCTATTTTCAGGGCCGGCTCTTTCTGGTGTTTCAGAAGACCGGCTCGCGCTATCTTTTCACCCGGGTGAATCATGGATAAACAACACGCTTTCGATCATTGCAAAACCGAAATAGCCGCCGAACTGCCTTTCAAAGAAGAGGTCCCCAGGATAGTCGAAAAGCTCGCCGCCTCCTGCTCCAACGGGGTTTGCTTCGACCATGTCGGCCCCGAACCCATTCCCTCCAAACAGGCCGTTGTGGACATAGTCGAAAGGGTGAAAAGGATTCTTTATCCCGGCTATTTTCTCAAAGGTCGGCTCGAAAAGTTCAATCTCGATTATTACATCGGCCAGGAAGCTACCGAGCTCTACGAGCTGATGTCCGAACAGGTTACCCTGGCGCTTCGCCACGACTGTATCCGCCACGACCTGCCCTGCGTGCACTGCGAGGAAGCAGGCAAGAAAACGACCCTCAATTTCATGCAATATCTGCCCGAGCTTCGCCTTATGCTCGCAACCGATGTCCGCGCCGCCTATCTGGGAGATCCGGCCTCCAAGAGCTACGATGAAATAATTTTTAGCTATCCGGGGCTTTTTGCCGTAACCGTCCAGAGAATAGCGCACCACCTCTTTGAACACCTCGTTCCCCTCATTCCCCGCATTATGACCGAATACGCCCACAGTGTTACCGGAATAGACATCCACCCGGGCGCCCACATTGGCGAAAGCTTCTTTATCGATCACGGCACGGGTGTCGTAATAGGCGAGACCACCGAAATCGGCAACCGGGTGCGGCTCTACCAGGGCGTTACCCTGGGCGCTCTTTCGCTTCCACGCGACGCAGGCGAAAAGCTAAGAGACAAAAAGCGTCACCCCACCATCGAAGACGATGTGATCATCTATTCGGGAGCGACCATTCTTGGCGGGCGTACCGTGATTGGGGCAAGGTCGGTCATAGGAGGTAACGTCTGGCTTACCGAATCCGTTCCCCCCGATAGTCGGGTAATACTTAAAACGCCCGAGCTGATACATATTAGAAAGAGCGGGGAAGGGGAAACGGCTTAAGATTGGGCCTGCCGGGTGCCCCAATGGCGTTGACTTAAGGTCTGTTTGTCTCACGCGAAGGCGCGAAAAGTGAACCCGTAAAAAGCGCCATTTCGGAAAGGTCTTCGAGGGCTAATTCAGGCCTGGAGCGCTCAGGTGAATTCGGACACATTGCGTATTGTGTTTCTTTCGTCTCCTTTTTTTCGCGCCTTCGCGCCTTCGCGTGAGCCTAAATCAACAACATTGGCCAGGTGCCCTGGGACATTTGGCAGACCCGAAAAGCATAGCTTGGCGGGCTCGAAGTTTGTAAAAATTCCAGCCGGTTCTATATGGCCCCTGAAAAATATCTCGACTATGTTCCCGAATACTGCCCGCCTGTTTTAGCGGATATGCCGAGATATTTTCCGCTCCCTTTCTACTTTTATTTTAGAATTGTCATTGTCGGATCAGTTGGGCGAAAATATAAAAAATTCCGGCTATGTCGTAAAAGGTTACAGCTTTGAAATGTGCCTAACTGTCTGATCGCCAAGGATATATTGGTTTTAGACCCCATTTCTCCTGCTTATGTGTCCAGGGATTTTACACAGTTGGAATCTCCGTTCGGCCCTCGACCATGAACTGTCCGCGCTGGTTTGACATAGAAAAACAAGAGCTTACCTTGCGTCTTCCTGCTCTGAAAGCCTATGGCACACAAGTTGCTCTTTTTTAGAACAGCGGATGAGGATTTTAACCTTCAATTACGATCCTCCGGATTGAGAAAAGGAGAAGGAAATGAGACCCACAAATAGCTTTGTCTTCGCGCTGTTAGCTGGTTTCTTCGTGCTGCTGGCGGCCCCGGCCGCGCAGGCTGCCCCGTTTACCTCATTTCATGGCGTGTTCTGGAATTCGACAGTTTCCAGCACTCCTATAAGCACTGCGGCCGATTACCCGACCGATGCCAATGTTGACAAAATAGAGCACCAAAAAACCGCAGGCTCCTTTGATGTTAGCGCCCTAAATTTTAACACCAAAAATTTGTCGTCCAAGTTCACCTACAACGACTTTTTAACAAGCAACGGCGCCACGGTAGCCAACTCAACGGGTACGACAGCAAAGTTTGTAACCGGGAGTGACAAGCATGGAATGTACGGGACTATTTTTAAGTTTACCGGCGAAGGTTACTTTAATCCAGCTAATAGCATATCCGTAACCAGTGACGACGGCTTTTCATTCTATGTCCTTTCATCGACTGGAAGCGTTCTCTATAGCTATACGGCCCATGCTTCTCCGCAATCCGCGGAGAAAGCCACGTTTAGTACAACCGGTTTTGCCGCCGGTAACTATAGCTTTGAACTAAACTATGGCGCTGTAAACGGCGTTCCCGAGGTTTTGCAGGTAAACGGCCTGCAGGCGGCGGTACCCGAGCCCTCCACAGTCCTCCTTTTGGGTGTCTGCCTTATCGGTTTTGCGATCGTTAGCAGAAAAAAACCGCAAAGAGTGTGATCTTCGCGTTTTAAAAGTCTTTCCGGAAAAGCAACGAGGCATGGGGGTGGCCCAATGCCTCGTTTTTTTCGTTAAGAGAATCGTTTCATCTTCTGTAGTCCTATTATTTCACGTGTCGCCTTAAATTTTCAGTAAAACCCTATTCAAAATTTCATGCGATGGTCTATTGGTTGCGAATTGGAAACTTTTTGGGGAACAATTGGCTCGGAGATTGCGGATAAAGTTTCACAATAGTCCTTTAAATAGCGTCTGTGGACCTTTTTGTGGGGCCAAAGGACGACTCGGACAAGGAAAATTTTCGAGGCGTGGTTTTCCCCGCCTCGCGCTTCGCGCTTGCTTCTGCTCTCCACCCCGGAACATAAATTGCTTTGACCTGTGCAACCGCTAACAGCACAGGTGATAACCGTCCCATGAAAGAATCCGCTCCTTTTCGCCATGCGAAAAATCCCCTCATCGCTCTTTTGCGCCATCTTCGAATCAGCGACAACACTTTTTTAATAATTGTGTCCATAATGATTGGAACCGTTGTCGGAGGCGCAACGGTGCTTTTTATAAAATTGCTTGAAGGCGCCGACTGGTTTTTCCATGATTTTCTGTTTGGGTTGTTTGCCGGTCGCTTCTGGGCTGCGGCCCTTATCCCGGCGATCGGGGGGCTTTGCCTTGCGCCTTTTATCTGGAGGTTTCCAAAGGAAGCCGCAAAGGACGGCGTTCCGGCCACCATGGAAGCGGTTGCCTTGCAAAACGGCTTCATACGGTGGACCAACGGGTTGCTTGCAATGATTCTTTCGGCCATAACCCTTGGTTCGGGAGGATCGGCCGGAAGCGAAGGCCCCATTATACGGATCGGTTCGGCTCTGGCCTCTGGGGTGGGGCAGCTCTTCGAGGTCTCGGGGCAAAGGCGGCGGGTAATTGCCGCATGCGGCGCGGCGGCGGGGTTGGCGGCGATTTTTAACGCCCCCATCGCCGGGGTCCTCTTTGCTATCGAAGTCGTGCTGGGCGAATTTAACGTCAGGTCTTTTAGCCCCATCATCATTTCAGCCGTACTTTCCACAGCCGTTGCCAGGGCATTTGTTCCCCGAGGTTCGCTCCTTCATGTTCCGCCCTACCACCTGTTTAGCCTCCGGGAGATTCCGCTCTACGCCCTGATGGGATTTGCCGCCGGGTTTACCTCCATTGCCTTTACCCGGCTGATGCTTCTATCGGAGAAAATCTTTCACGCGAGAGTAAAAATTCCGGCTCCCCTCAAGCCTGCCCTGGGAGGTTTGCTCGTCGGGGTTATGGGGTTGTTTTTGCCCCAGGTCCCAGGGTATTCCTACGTGCCGCTGATCAAGGCCATAAACGGCCACTACGCGGCAGGATTTCTTTTCCTGCTGGTTGGGGCAAAGATCGTGGCCACCTCGCTTACGCTTGGCTCGGGGGGCTCAGGGGGCATTTTGTGTCCCTCGCTGTTTCTTGGCGCTACCCTTGGAAGCGGCTGCGGCCAACTGTTTCATGACCTGTTTCCGCAGCTTCTGCCTTTGATAGGCGGGTACGGGATCGTTGGCATGGGCGCTCTTCTCGGTGCGGTCGTTCAGGCTCCCATGGCGGCCATTATCATGGGGTTTGAAATAACCGACGACTACAGGGTGATTCTTCCCATGATGACCGCATGCATCATAGCCACCCTGGTTCACAAAAAATTCCTGAAGGGCTCTATATATTCGCTTAAGCTTATCCATAAAGGCATAGATATAGATGCCGGACGCGAGATGGGCATACTTTCCAATCTGCGGGTACGCGAAGTAATGGAGCCGATGTTTGAGACCATCTCCGCTGGGGCTGCGTGCGAAGTCGTTCTGAAAAAATGCCTTTGCAATAAGAATAACTGTCTTTATGTGGTAGACGAAAAGGAGAGTCTCGTGGGTGTGGTCTCTTTTTCGGATTTAAAGGAGCTTATTCTCGAGGGCAAAAACGGTAAGCGACAGGTTGCCAAAGACCTTTTAAATTCCGATGTGGTCTTTGTTTGCCCCGATGATACCCTGGCCTGCTGCCTCAATAAGTTCAGTTTTATCGACATGGAGCAGCTTCCGGTGGTCGAAACAAATAACGGCCTGAGAAAAATTAACGGCGTGGTCACCAGGAGCCATGTTTTTCAGGCCTACCGGCAGGAGATGCTCAAACGCTCCCTGACCGGCAGGTAAGCGGAGGGCAAAAAGCGAATCGGCACATCCGCCGGTTTATGTGAGCGCCTAAGGCGCTGGTTAACCTTCTCCGGACTTGATCGGGCTTATCAGAGTGATAAGATCGCATTGGTAATGTCATGGTCCACAATGAGGGAGGCCGCCGGGAGGAATAAATCATGGCTGTTGGCTGGTCCCGCGATGAGGCGGTCGGAGAACAAATAGATGCAACGGTTCAAACCGGAGTAGAGCTGGCAAAAAGCAGGCTGCCGCAGGGGCAGAGTTTGACCCATTGCGAGGAATGTGAGATTGAAATTCCTGAAGCGCGCCGAAGGGCAATGCCGGGGGTAAGATATTGCGTCAAATGCCAGGCCGAGCGCGAAAAAAGGCAAAAGCGGGTGGAATTCTACAATCGAAGGGGCAGCAAGGACAGCCAGCTAAAATAGTTTGGCTAAGACGTTTTCTTTAAGGCAGATCGGCAAATGATACGAAAAGAAAGGGCAATTGAGCGCGCCCGAATCGAAAAGATTCTGACTGAAGGCCTCTGGGGGACTTTGTCCTTGAACGGAAAGGATGGATATCCTTACGGCGTTCCGCTAAATTACGTCTACGCCGCAGGAAGTATTTTGATCCATTGCGCTTTGGAAGGCGACAAGATAGAGCGGATCCGCAGGGACAACAGGGTATCTTTTTGCGTCGTAGGCAAGGCAAATCCACTGCCCGATAAATTTTCAACCGACTACGCGAGCGCCATTGTTTTCGGGCGCGCACATCTTGTAGCCGATGAGGAAAAGCTCGATATTCTCCTGGCCCTTGTCGATAAGTACAGCCCCGAGTACAAAGAACAGGGCCGGGCGCTTGCCCTTGGGAAGCTCTCCAAGGTTTTGTGCCTCAGGATAGAGATTGAAAGCGTAACGGGAAAGGCAAGAAAATAAATGCTTTTTTGCCGGGAGGCAAACAGCCGCGCTGGAGTTTTTGCAGGAGTGGACCGAAAAGGGTTGTTCGCCGTCCGTAACTTAAGTATCATTTTAAGATGAGAAACGATCCCGGCCAAAGACATGCATTTCTTGTATGCGGGACCCACAGCGGGTGCGGCAAGACCACGGTATCGCTTGGGCTTCTGGCGGCCCTTAGGGCCAGGGGGCTGCGGGTGCAGCCCTTCAAGGTGGGACCCGACTTCATTGATCCGGGGCTTCACACGCAGATTGCGGGAAGGCAAAGCCGAAACCTGGATGGCTGGATGGTTGGGCGCGACTGGAATGAAGCGATTTTCCGGCGCTTCACCGCGGATGCCGACGCGGGTTTGATCGAAGGGGTGATGGGGCTTTTCGACGGCTATGAAGGAGGCTCCGAATCGGGCAGCAGCGCGGAGATGGCCAAGTGGCTGGGAGTGCCCGCCGTACTGGTGGTGGACGCAAGGAGTATGGCGAGAAGCGTTGCGGCCCTTGTCTACGGATTCCAGCATTTCGATCCGGGACTAAAATTTGCGGGGGTTGTCTTTAACCGGGTCGCCGGGGAAAAACATCTCAGATATCTAAAGGATGCCATCTCTTCCTCCTGTCCTGAAACGGTCGTTTTGGGCGCGATTCCAAGAGAAGAGAAGGTGCAAATACCGCAAAGGCACCTTGGGCTTGTAACCGCCGATGAGATGAAGCTCGATTCGTCCTGGCAACACCAGCTGGCCGCGCTGGTGGAAAAGCATATAGATATCGACCTGCTCCTGGAAAGAACCAGGTATTTTATGCCCCAGGCCGATTCAGCGGCCCTGTCCGAGGAGGGGCCGGCGCTTTTGCAGGGGCTAAACCCGCCCTTGTCGGCGAGCCGGGTCCGGGCCCACATTGCGGTACCTCGAGACGAAGCCTTCTGTTTTTATTATCCTGATAACCTCGAACTTCTCGAGAAAGCCGGTGCGCGGCTTCTTTTCTTTTCTCCCTTAAAAGGCGAGAGTCTACCGCCGAATTGTTCGGGCGCCTATCTTGGAGGCGGATACCCCGAGCTTTTTGCCGAGGCCATAGCGGGCAATTGCGCCTTTCTTGAATCCCTTCGCGCTCGCGCAGCTTTGGGAATGCCTATCTATGCCGAGTGCGGCGGTCTCATGACGCTTGGACGCTTCATTGAAACCAGCGAAGGCCGGAGGCGGCCGATGGCGGGCATACTGCCCTTTGGGACCAGGATGCTGGGGCGGCTGAAGGCTTTGGGGTATACGGAGGCGGTTCTTTGCCGTGAATGTTTGCTGGGCTCTCCCGGCGCGGTTATACGGGGCCACGAGTTCCACTACTCCGAAATTGTGGAGCAGGCTGAGGATGCAACTCTTGAGTTCGCCTACGAGCTTGGCAATCGTAAAACGGGCCTTGTGCGAAAGGAGGGCTACCTGGTGGGGTCGGTTCTTGCCAGCTACGTCCACCTTCACTGGGCAAGCGCGCCGCAGGCCGCCGAAAGATTTGTAGAACAATGCGCAGAGTGGGCTAAGAGGAGGTAGGCGTTTCGAGATGTCTGGGGCAAAATCGATTATGTTTCTTGGAACCGGCTCGGATGTGGGCAAATCCGTCCTGGCCGCCGCTTTTTGCCGTATTTTCCGCGATGAGGGGTATCGCGTGGCGCCTTTTAAGGCGCAAAACATGGCGCTAAACTCCTTTATAACCTCCCAGGGCGGGGAGATGGGCAGAGCCCAGGTCGTACAGGCCGAAGCGGCTGGAATCGAGCCCCATGTGGATATGAATCCCATACTCTTAAAGCCCACCTCGCAAATGGGCTCACAGGTCATCGTGCTGGGAAAGGCGATAGGAAATTTCTCCGCCGCAAGCTATTACGACTATAAAAAAGAGCTTGTTCCCGTGGTGCGGGGCGCTTTTGAAAGGCTTTGCGCCCAAAACGACCTGATAGTGATCGAGGGCGCGGGGAGCGCGGTGGAGCTAAACCTCAAGGAACACGACCTGGTGAACATGGCCATGGCTGAAATGGCCGATGCCCGGTGCATCCTGGTGGGAGACATCGACCGGGGAGGTATATTTGCCTCCCTTCTTGGAAGCTACTCCCTGCTTTCGCCCTCGGAGCGAGACCGGATCGCCGGCTTTATCGTGAACAAATTCCGGGGGGATCCGCGCCTTTTCGAAGAGGGGGTAAAAATCCTGGAGGAGCGCTCGGGCGTGCCGGTCCTTGGCGTTGTGCCTTACTTTCAAGACATTTCCCTGCCCGAGGAAGACTCCGTGGCGCTTGGGGCAAAAATGGCGGCAAAAAGCGGGCCGCTTCGGGAAACTATCCGCATAGGCGTTGTCCGCCTAGACTTTATCTCCAACTATACCGATTTCGATCCCTTTGAAAACGACCCAAGGGTAAGTCTTGTCTATTTCCAGAAGCCCTCCGAGATTTTCGGCTTCGACGCCGTGATAATTCCGGGAAGCAAAAACACGATTGAAGATTTGGACGCACTGCGTAAAACGGGCATGGCCGACGTCCTTTCGGCCTTCTACAAGTCGGGGGGCGTGGTAGTTGGCCTTTGCGGGGGCTACCAGATGATGGGCAGCGTCGTGCGCGACCCCCACGGCGTTGAAAGTGCGATAGAGCTCATCCCCGGCCTCGGGCTTTTGGATATGGAAACCGAGATGTACCCGGAAAAGACCACTTCTCAGGTAGAGGCCCTCTCCATGGAAACGCTGCCCTTTGCCGCGGCGGGCGAAGGGATCGACGGCTATGAAATCCATATGGGTCGCAGCGTCTCGGGCGGCATGGCCAAACCCATTTTCAAAATCGTCCGAAGAGACGGAAAAGCCGCGCAAATCGAAGAGGGGCTTTGCCAGCCGGATGGACGCGCCTGGGGCACCTATATACACGGCGTTTTCGATAACGACGGTTTCCGCAACAGGTTCATCGAAGATGTGGCCCAAAGGTGCGGCAAACCTGTCTCTACGGTTTCCGATTCTTTTTCTTTCCGGCTGTTTAAAGAAGAGCAATACGACCGGCTTGCCCGATGGGTTCGAAGCCACGTGGATGTAGCCGCAGTTTTGGACGCAGTGCGGATTGGGAAGGCTAAAGCGAGATGAATTGGGCTCCCTGGCAACTTTTTGCGGCTTACCTCCTCGATCTGGCGGCGGGAGATCCCCGATGGATGCCCCATCCGGTGCGCTGGATCGGCAGTCTCATTGCCTGGGCAGAAAGAGTTCTCTATCCGAAGGCGGCTTCTCCGGCTCAAATGAGATTTGCCGGCTTTGCTCTTTGGGTCTTGGTCCTTAGCGTGGTTTTGGTAGCCGCGAAAACCTTTCTGGTTCTTTCGACTTTTCCTGGCGCCTTCCTTGGCTCGCTTGCCGCGATTTGGCTTGCCTACACCACCCTTGCCACCCGCTGTCTCCACGACGAAGCGCGGCAGGTGGCGGAGGCGCTTTGCGCGGACGATATCGCGCTTGCCCGCTCGCGCCTTTCCTTCATTGTAAGCCGCGAGACTGCGCACCTCGATAGTGAGGCGATTTTACGCGCCCTGGTGGAAACCGTTTCCGAAAACTTCTCAGACGGGATCGTTGCGCCCCTGTTCTACCTGGCTATTGGCGGCCCGCTTGGGGCTATTGTCTATAAGGCGGTCAACACCATGGATTCCATGCTGGGCTACAAAAACGAGCGATACCGCTTCTTCGGCTCCTTTGCCGCCCGGGCCGACGATGTGGCCAACTGGATACCGGCGCGGATCAGCGGTTGGCTTATGGTGAGCGGTTGCGCTTTGCTGGGGATGGACTGGCGCAGGGCGGCAAAGACGATGCGAAGGGATGCTCCCAAGATGAAGAGCCCCAACGCGGGCTATCCGGAAGCCGCCGCGGCCGGAGGGCTTGGCGTGCGCCTGGGAGGGGCCGGCCGCTATTTTGGAACCATTGTGGAAAAACCATTTCTGGGCGACCCGATCGCTGCGATAACCATGGAAACCTACCAACGGATGATCCGCCTCATGTACCTCGGTTCCGGGCTGGCTTTCGTAGCGGCCCTGCTCATCCTTTCGGCGATGCGGATTGTATAATGGCGCGGAGTCAATGTTGAAAATCATTGAAACGATTTGCATAATCCTTTAAATTCGTGAAAAAAAGTATCTGTTTTGTTTGCCAATCCTCCCGCCTGAGCGTGGAAAGGGAGGCTTTTTGTTTCTACAGGGGACATAAATGATCGAAAAGGCTAACATACTTGTTGAGGCCCTCCCCTATATCCGCCGGTTTTATCAGAAGACGATCGTCATAAAATACGGCGGTCACGCGATGGTGGATGAAGAACTAAAGGAGAGCTTTGCAAAGGACGTAGTCCTGATGAAGTACATCGGGATAAATCCCGTGGTGGTCCATGGGGGCGGGCCTCAGATAGGCAAAATGCTTGAGCGGATCGGCAAGAAGAGCGAATTTTGCCGGGGAATGCGTATAACCGACGCCGAGACCATGGACATAGTGGAAATGGTGTTGGCCGGAAAGATAAACAAGGAAATAGCCTCCCTCATAAATATGCATGGCGGCAGGGCGGTTGGATTGAGCGGCAAGGACGGGCTGCTTATAGAGGCCAGGAAGCTAAAAATCTACGCCGACGCAAAAGGAGACAGGCCCCCTGAGATCATCGACATAGGGCTTGTGGGCGAGGTGGAGAAGATAAACCTGGAGATACTGCAAATATTTTCTCAAAGCGATATAATCCCGGTCGTCGCGCCGGTGGGCGCGGGGAAAGATGGGGAAACCTTCAACATAAACGCCGATCTTGTTGCCGGAGCCATTGCCGGGGCGCTAAAGGCCGATAAGCTCGTGCTTATGACCGATGTGCCCGGGGTTCTCGACGCGCAGGGCCAACTGATATCGAGCATGACGGCCGAGGAAGTTCAGGAGGCAATAGGCAGCGGGCTTTTACGGGGCGGAATGATCCCCAAGGTGCAATGTGCCCTCGATGCCATCGACGCCGGGGCCGCTAAGGTCCACATAGTCGATGGGAGGCTTCCTCATGCGATTTTGCTCGAAATCTTCACGGACGCAGGAATCGGGACCGAAATTCTTAAACGGCGGGCGGAAAAAGATGAGCACATTTGACGGAGACGTACAACAGGCTTGCGCCAAGCATATATTTGGGACCTATGCGAGGTTCCCGGTCGCTTTCGTAAAAGGCGAAGGCTGCAGGCTATGGGATGACAAGGGCAAAGAATACCTCGATTTTTTGTCCGGCATAGCCGTGTGCGCCCTGGGACACTGTCACCCGGAAGTGACCCGGGCGATCGAGGCGGCGGCAGGCAAACTGATCCATGTCTCCAACCTGTTTTACACTTATCCTCAGGTCGAACTGGCCGCGGAATTGACACGGCTTTCGTTTGCCGATAAGGTGTTTTTTTGCAATTCAGGCGCCGAAGCAAACGAAGCCGCCATAAAGCTTGCCAGAAAGTTTAGCAGCGACCGTTTCGGCCCCGGCAGATTTCATATCATTTCGATGAGGAATTCGTTTCACGGACGCACCATGGCAACGCTTTCGGCAACCGGCCAAACCAAGGTGCAGAAGGGATTCGAACCTCTGGTCGAAGGTTTTGTCTACGTCGATTTTAATTCCCTTGCAGCCGTGGAGGCTGCAATTACGGATAAAACCTGTGCGGTGCTTGTCGAACCGGTCCAGGGAGAAGGCGGGCTAAATTTTGCCGCGCCCGGCTATTTCAAAGCTCTGAAGGCTCTTTGCGGGCAGAGGAATCTTCTGCTCATTTTCGACGAGATCCAGACGGGGCTTGGCCGGACGGGGTCGCTTTTTGCCTATGAGCAGGAGAGCGTCACCCCGGACATAATCACACTGGCAAAGGCTCTGGCAAACGGATTGCCCATGGGGGCGATGGCGGCCTCCGAGGAAGTGGCCAAAGCTTTTGTCCCGGGCAGCCACGCCACTACGTTTGGAGGCGGGCCTCTTGTAGCTTCGGCCGCCCTGGCAACCTTAAAGGCTATTTCCAAACCGGGTTTTCTGGAAAGGGTGCGCGAGACCGGCGCCTATTTTGTCTCCGCGCTCGAAGAAATGAAAAGTCGGTACCCGTTTATTAAGCAAGTGCGGGGACGCGGTCTTATGGTAGGCATGGAACTAGACGTGCCCGGGGCCAAGTTTGTCGCAAAGTGCATGGAGAGGGGCGCCATAATCAATTGTACTCATGATACCGTCTTGCGGTTCGTTCCGCCCCTTATCGCCGGAAGGCCCGAGGTCGATACGATGATCGCCATTTTGGAAGAGGTCTTTAAAGAGGAAGCCCTATGAAGCGAGATCTGCTTACGATCCTGGATCTATCGACGGCCGAAATTCTGAGCCTGATCGATAAGGCTGAGAAGATGAAGGGTGAGCTTGCCGCCGGTTGTTTGCCACAGACTCTTCAAGGTAAAATCGTTGGCCTGGTCTTTTTAAAACCTTCGACCAGGACACGGATCTCCTTCGAGTCCGCGGTGTTGCGCCTGGGCGGACAAGCAATCTTTATGACCGGCCAGGATACCCAGATCAGCCGCCACGAACCCCTGGCAGACATGGCGAGGGTGCTCTCGCGCTATATCGACGCCATAGTAGTGAGAACATTTGCTCACAGCGATGTCGAAGAACTTGCAAGGTTTGCCTCGGTTCCGGTCGTAAACGCCCTTACCGACCACTCGCACCCCTGCCAGGTGCTTGCCGATCTTTTGACCATTCGCGAAAAGCGCGGGTCGCTAAAAGATTTCACTGTGGCCTGGATAGGGGATGGAAACAACGTTGCCAATTCGTGGATAAAAGCGGCTCTGCGGTTGGGCTTTTCGCTAAATCTGGCGTGTCCTGCCGGATACGAGCCCGATAGTGAGCTTGTCGGGCAGGCCGCGCGCGAGGCAGACGGTAAAATCAAGGTGATCGCCGATCCTGTGGAAGCAGTGGCAAACGCCGATGTGCTCTATACCGACGTATGGGCCAGTATGGGACAGGAAGAGGAGGCCAAGGTTCGCCTTCAGGCCTTTAAACGCTACCAGATAAATTCGCACCTGCTCTCCTGCGCGCCCCCCCACGCCATAGTGCTCCACTGTCTGCCCGCCCACCGCGGCGAGGAGATAAGTTCCGAAGTGCTTGAAGGTCCTCGTGCCCCGGTTTTCGATCAGGCGGAAAACCGTCTTCATCTGCAGATGGCACTTCTTGACTGGATGATCGGCTCTAAAAAGCTTTGACAGGATTGCCTAATGCAGGAAGAGGCCCTGACCGAACAGATAATCGGTTGCGCGATGACGGTCCACCGGGCCTTGGGGCCGGGCTTTCTTGAAGGGGTCTACGTCAAAGCGCTGAATCACGAACTTTGTAAGGCAGGGCTGCCAGTCGAATGTAACAGGCCCGTCAAGGTGATGTATGACGGCTTTATTGTCGGAGAGTTTATAGCCGACATGCTGGTCGCACACTCGATCATTGTCGAGGTCAAGGCTGTCCGTGCACTGGCGCAGACGCACGAACTCCAGTTGGTTAACTACCTGACGGCAACCGGAATTGAGATCGGATTGCTCCTTAATTTCGGCGCAGGCGGCCTCCAGGTCAAGCGCAAGCACCGCACCTACCGGTTTGGTATGGACAGGATTGACGGGAAAAACTTTTGACAGGATTGCAGGATTTACAGGATTAAGCAAAAGAAAGACCTGTGAAACCTGAAGTCCTGTCGAGGCTTGTGGATTTTGGAGGCTGCGCGGACGAGAAAAACTTTTGACAGGATTGCAGGATGTACAGGATTAAGAAAAAACAAATCCTGTAAATC
>JBMFHI010000014.1:0-45057 GCA_049976905.1 Syntrophobacteraceae bacterium
TGGAACAACTTGCCTGCTGGCCGCCCTTCTGGTTCACGAGGGCTGCATCGAAGGCCGGTGTGTAGACCGGCACACGCACGAGGAATTCCTGAGTTTTCTCAAACATCTTTATCGCAAATACCCGAACAAGGAACTGCATGTGATTATGGATAATTACAGCGCCCACAAGCACCAGAAGGTCAAGGAATGGGCGGAAAAGAGGAGACGCCTCACCATCCATTTCACACCAACCTACGCTTCCTGGCTCAACCAGATCGAAATCTGGTTCGGCATTTTAGCCCGCGATGTCGTTCGTGGAGGCGTATGGAACTCGAAAAAGGAGCTTGTCCAAAACATCATGCTTTACATAAAAAGCTATAACGAGAAAAAGGCGGCCCCCTTCAAATGGACCTACACGGGAAAGCCCTGTGTGGCCTAATTATATATCATCGAATTTAAGGGACGTCACACTAGAAGCGAACCACCACGGCACAGGATGTTCGCTATTGAGTATTACAACCCACGTCGTAAAGAAGAGCACCAGGGTAGGTTTTTTAAAAAACCCGATGTCCAAGACATTGCGCGTTATGAAAAGGCGGCCTCCTCATGGCGGGCACTTGTGCCCGATTTTGTGCCTGACCAGAAAATTCAATCCGGCGATGAAACGAACAGGCTACACCGTTGGGGGTATCGGCATTATCGCGAGATGTTCAACGAAAGGCAGCTTTTCGGGCTAGAATTAAGTTGTCGGTTAATTTCGAGAGTCAAGGACAAGCGCATCCGCCATGCCCTGGCGACCAACCTTTCCGATCTTCTACGCTACCAGAACATTTTGTGCCGCTATGATACTATGGCCCTAAAATCACTAGATATTTTTTCAGTGCACGGATTTCCTGTTGGTCTAGTGCAGTGTGAATCCAGCCTTCTCGGTACTACCAATGGGAAGGGGGCCAATGTCGGGTCCGGCGGCTGGACAAATATCATCGACAAGTATGAAAAAGCGAAACGCTATTGCAGTGAACCTTTTGAGGTGAAGAGAAGCGGTACCCGCAAAATTGTCGTCCCAATTAAAAGGGAATGGATTGGTGAGTGGGCCAATGGGGCCAATGGGCGTTCGGTTTCTCTTCACTGCGCCAGCTCCACGAACTTAGATTTATCCCCTGCAATCCTCGATGCCGTTTTTACTGATCCGCCCTATTTCGGGAATGTCCAATATGGCGAGCTGATGGATTTTTGTTATGTGTGGCTGCGCCGCTTAGTCGGACCCGATATAGATGGTTTCACCCATGAATCGAGCCTATCATCTGATGAACTAACCGGGAATGTCACCCAGGCGCGCGGCCTTGAGCATTTCACCGAAGGTTTGGCGTCCACGTATACTGCGATGACCCGGGCACTCAAGCCAGGGGCTCCGCTCGCTTTTACATTTCACCATAACCGTGAACACGTTTATCACGCGGTTGGCGTGGCAATCCTCGATGCCGGTCTGACCTGTTCCGCGACTCTTCCTTGTCCCGCTGAAATGGGAGGATCAATCCACATACATGGGACCGTATCGTCAATTGTTGATACGGTTTTTGTTTGTCGAGCGCCAAAAGATATCGGGCGAGAAAAAACATTCAGTGAGTCGGACAGCCTAAAGAGCCGCGTAGAGCAAGAACTTGCGCAACTTCGGGTGGCTGGAATGAGACCCACCCTAGGCGATATCCGATGTATTGTCTTCGGACACCTTACTCGATTGGCCATAGCGCGGTTGCAGAAAAAATGGGACAGGACGCTGTCCACGGCTGACAAACTTGATCGTTTTTCATCAGCATTTGCCGCCGTTGACGATATGAAATGCATCCTTGACGAACTTGCTGGAACCAAAACCCAAGACACAGAGCCAACAGTGTCAGCGTCTCTATATTCCTGATTAGGATCGAAAAATGCCGTTTCCTTTCGAAGTTCCATTCGAACAGATCGAGGCCGACCTTGATGCCTTTGTTGATGAGGTTTTCGGGGCACTGCAATCTGAATTTCTCACGTTGCCAAAAGGGAACGGCTTTGTTGACTACCCAGTGTTTGAACAAGGCTACGAAGAACTGAAACGAGTGACAGAAGGTTTTAAAGATTTATTACCAGAATCCCTGATTTCGACTGTTTATAGAGTTCCCATTGTATTTATAGTCCTTCGCGCAATTTTGGGTTTTACCCCGCCAGAATGGGCTTATGTCACGACGCAGCGCACCAATATCGACGTAACGCAGGGAGCTATTCGCTCTCTAGATCGTCGTATTCGGATGGCTCCATTTGAGCCTATTCACTCAAATGGAAGGATTACGGATTAGCGTTTGAGAGCCCTGGTGACTACAGCTTGTGAGCTTCTAAAGGAAGGGGCGCCGGCAGAGATTCCAGGCGTAATCCATCGGCTCGAAAAAGCCGACACCAAGTACGGACTGGTCAGCGTGCAACCGTTAGCTAATCTTGGAGTGCCTTATGCCATGTTGCTTTATGAACGTTTCCTAGGTCGTCCTTTTGCCGGACACAGAGATTCGGTCTCCGAGTTGGTTGGTGACGTACTGGAAACGGCAATAGAAAGCGCCTTGAGTACTGCGGGGATTAGCTTCCGGAAAACAAAAAGAGCCGAACGGGTGGCTGGATTTGACCAAGCGCCTGATTTTATCATCCCCGATGAGTTTAATCCCCAGAGCGTCATTGAAGCCAAAATAACCGAGGATGACGGCACGGCCCGCGATAAAATTACGCGTGTTCAGCACCTTGGTAGCCTGAGTATGCATGGTATTCCCCCAACAGCCCCACCCCGTTTTGAGGTGATCGCTTGTATAGCGGGGCGCGGATTTAAAGTGCGGCGCGAAGATATGAAAAAGCTTTTGCTTGCAACCAAAGGGAAAGTTTTCACGCTACAAAACTTATCCCACCTGGTCGAGTGTACCCGATTAGCCGAGTTTCGCACGCAAAGGGATTCATCATGAATTAAGCCAAGCTCTTCAGTTCGTGGGTAGCGAGGGTAAAAATCTGCAATAGGCTATTTCCTGAATGTTTTAAGCTCCTGCCCCGGTTTTTCTCCTGCCAATATTTATGGCCAAACCTGCCTCCTTGGAGTATATTAATAAGTTGTGGTAACTGCGGAGCTTATTTTACTTGGAACGGCTTTCGGCCTGAAAATCAAATATAGTGTTCTAAATTCAAGAGGATAAACCATGTCGTACTTGCAGCGGATCGATCCTGAGATAGCAGAAGTCATCGAAAAAGAAGAAAATCGCCAGAAGGGGCGCCTGGAACTTATTGCCTCTGAAAATTTTGTGAGCAGGGCTGTGCTGGAGGCCCAGGGTTCGATCCTGACAAACAAATATGCGGAAGGATATCCCGGAAAAAGATATTACGGCGGTTGCGAATATGTCGATGTTGCCGAAAAGCTTGCCCAGGAGCGTGCGTGTAAACTCTTTAATGTCGAATATGCCAATGTGCAGCCCCATTCGGGCTCTCAGGCCAATATGGGTGTGCTCTTTTCGGCGCTTCAGCCAGGAGATGCCATATTGGGAATGGATTTGCGCCAGGGGGGCCATCTCACCCACGGAAGCCCGGTGAGTTTTTCGGGCAGGCTCTACCGGGTAATCTCCTATGGGGTAAGGCGCGATACCGAGCAGATCGACTACGACGAACTCGAGCGCCTGGCCCT
The DNA here is from genome assembly GCA_049976905.1 of Syntrophobacteraceae bacterium. Taxonomy (GTDB): domain Bacteria; phylum Desulfobacterota; class Syntrophobacteria; order Syntrophobacterales; family Syntrophobacteraceae; genus SbD1. Next base: position 3,662 of record JBMFHI010000014.1, read on the forward strand.
TGAGCAAAAGCCAAAGTTGATCATTGCAGGGGCCAGCGCCTATCCCAGAATCATCGATTTCGAGCGGTTTTCGGCCATAGCAAAGCGCGCGGGGGCCTATCTTATGGCTGATATGGCCCACATCGCGGGCCTTGTGGCGGCGGGTTTTCATCCCAATCCCGCCCCTTACGCCGATTTTATAACCTCCACAACACACAAGACCTTGAGGGGACCAAGGGGCGGTTTGATCCTGGCGAGGGCCGAATACGGCAAGAAGCTAGACAGCCATATATTTCCTGGAATTCAGGGCGGACCTCTCATGCATGTTATCGCCGCCAAGGCGGTTGCCTTTCAGGAGGCCCTCCAGCCCGAGTTTAAACTCTACCAGGAGCGTGTGGTGGCTAACAGCAGGCGGCTTGCCCAGGTCCTTACTGACTACGGCTATCGGCTTGTTTCGGGGGGGACCGACAATCACATGATGTTGGTCGATCTTGGGCCCCGCGGACTTACCGGAAAAATCGCCGAGCAGACCCTGGATAAGGCGGGCATTACAGTAAATAAGAACGCCATACCCTACGATCCCTTAAAACCTGCCGTTACGAGCGGCATAAGGATTGGAACCCCGGCGCTTACGACCCGGGGAATGGGACCCGAGCATATGGAAATCATTGGGGGACTTATGCACAAAGCCCTCAGTTCGGTTGGAGACGAGGCCAGGCTCGAAGCGCTTGCCGGCGAGGTCGCTGAATTTTGTTCGGCTTTTTCCCTGCACTTCGAAAATGTGGCGTGCTGAGTCGGACGGCAAGAAATGGCTTCGAGTCAAACTGATATCTTCTTCATGAAAAAAGCCCTGCGCCTTGCGCTCCTGGGTGCCGGCATGACGAGCCCCAACCCTTTGGTTGGGGCGGTTGTCGTAAATGGGGACGACGTTATTGTCGGCAAAGGTTATCATCAAGAGTTAGGCGGCCCGCATGCGGAGGTAAATGCCCTCCGCAACGCTGGTGAAGCGGCCAGGGGAGCTGTTTTGTATGTGACCTTGGAGCCGTGCAACCATTACGGGCGAACTCCCCCGTGCACCAGGGCGATCCTTGAGGCCGGGATATCTCGGGTCGTATTCGGAATGGCCGATCCGAACCGGGAGGTTACGGGCGGCGGGGCCAAAGCTTTGGAACAGGCCGGAGTTGCAGTAAGCGGCACCGTTATCGAAGCGGAATGCAGGGCCATTAATCAGCCGTTTATAAAGCAGGCAAGTGTCGGGCTCCCCTATGTAACCCTAAAGTCCGCCGCGACCCTCGACGGCTTTATCGCTACATCCACGGGCGAATCGAAGTGGATTACCGGTGAGCACGCGCGCGCGTTTGCTCACCGGATGCGCTCCCGAGCCGACGCAATCCTTGTGGGCATCGGAACGGTCCTGGCCGATGACCCGCTTTTGACGGCGCGGTTGCCGGGAAGAAAAAAATATCGTCAGCCCGTGCGTATCGTTTTGGACACGGGTTTAAAAATCCCGGCCGGTTCCCAGTTGGTTCGCACCTCTTCGGCTTCGCCCGTTTGGGTCGTTTGCGGCGAGCAGGCATCCCGGGAACGCGAACAGGCTCTTAGCCGAGCGGGCGTGCGTGTACTCAGGCTTGCCGCGCCGAAGGGGCGTATAGATGTGGGAGGCTTGCTTAAAGATCTTGGCCAAAACCGAATATCGAGCCTTCTTGTGGAAGGCGGTGGGCATGTGCTCGCCTCTTTTATGGAAAGCGGCCACGCCGACGAGTTCTACTTTTTTTATGCGCCCAGGATCCTTGGCGACCCCCGCGGGGTTTCCATGCTCTCGGGAGGCCCCAGGCCCCATATGGCCGATTGTGTTAAAGCCTATGGACTGAGTGTGCGTAAACTCGGAGGCGATCTGCTGATACGCGGCAGGCTTCGCGAAGAGCTCTACTAAGGTTTTACTTCCTGAGGCAAAAGCCGGTAAGAGGAGTGAAGGGATTATGTTTACCGGTCTTATAGAGGGAATCGGGACGCTGCTTCGCACCGAGCGTCACGGGCCGGATGCGCGAATGGTGATAAGCCCGGCCTTCCAACTGGATAATCCGGTTTTGGGGGAGAGCATCGCCGTTGACGGCGCCTGTCTTACGGTTATCGACTTTGACAGTAGTTCTTTTGGGGCCGATGTTTCGGCGGAAACGCTCGACAGAACCACCCTGGGGACAAAAGTGTCGGGAAGCAAACTCAATCTCGAAAGGGCCCTGAGGCTTGGGGACCGTCTGGGAGGACACCTGGTCACCGGACATGTCGATTCGGTCGGGGTCTTAAAGGAGCGAAGGTCCCAGGGGCGGTCGCTGCGGCTTTCCTTCGAAATATCGCCCGATCTTGCAAAGTTTGTTGTCGAAAAGGGCTCGATCGCCATAAACGGGATCAGCCTCACGGTAAACGGAGTTTCAAGCGGTGGCTTCGATGTGAATATCGTTCCCCATACCGCTTCGGCGACCACGCTCGCAGACCTTCGGGTCGGCTCGCAGGTAAATATCGAAACCGATCTGATCGGAAAATACATCCACAGGCTGATGAGTGCGGGGCAGGGCGGTCCGCGCGATAGCGGCCCGGGCAAGGGAATAGATCTCGATTTGCTGAGGCGCAGTGGATTTGCCTGAGCCAAAGTGCTCGCCTTGAAGTGAGCGTTGCTGTTATGTTATAGGACATATCCGAAAGTTTTGCCGCGCGAAGACGCAAAGCAAAGAAAATTCGAGTTGGTCCCGGGGTCTTGGGAACAACATATGCGACTGCGAGAAAATTATTTTCCTCTTTTCCCGACTTCGCGTGAGTGAAAACATTTTCTAAGAAAAAAGGAGATACGAAGATGCCCTTGGCGACGATTCCCGAGGCGCTGGAGGATATCAGGCTGGGTAAGCCCATCATTTTGGTCGACGATGAAGATCGTGAAAACGAGGGGGATTTATACGTCGCCGCCGAGAAGATTACTCCCGAGGCAGTTAATTTCATGGCCAGATACGGACGTGGGCTCATTTGTCTTGCCCTTGCGCCTGAAATGGTCGATCGGCTCCAAATCCCGATGATGGTCACGATGAACAAGTCTCCCTTTCAGACCGCGTTTACCGTTTCCATCGAAGCGCGCAAGGGGGTCTCGACCGGCATAAGCGCAGCCGACAGGTCTCATACCATCCTTACCGCCGTTGCCGATAATGTTAAGCCTGAAGATTTGGTTAGCCCAGGTCATGTTTTCCCGCTTCGGGCGAAAAAAGGCGGTGTTTTGGTAAGAACCGGCCAGACCGAGGGGTCCGTCGATTTGTCGAGGATTGCCGGCATGAAGCCCGCAGGGGTTATTTGCGAGGTCATGAACGAAGACGGCACAATGTCGCGGATGCCCGATCTGGAAATTTTCGCCCGGGAGCATGACCTTAAAATCGTAACCATCGCAAGCCTTATAAACTACAGGATGCAAACGGAGCTCTTTGTCCACCGGGCGGCTACGGCCAAGCTCCCAAGTTTGTTTGGCGGCGAGTTCAAACTGGTAGCCTACACAAACGACATAGACGAATATTGCCATCTGGCCCTCGTAAAAGGCGAGATCGGCCCCGAGGACGACGTGCTCGTGCGGGTCCATTCGGAATGTCTGACCGGAGACGTCCTGGGCTCGCTTCGCTGCGACTGCGGCGCTCAGCTCCATGCCGCCATGACGCAGATCGGCCGTGAAGGCAAAGGGGTTCTTCTCTACATGCGCAACCACGAGGGGCGCGGCATAGGTATTGTCAACAAAATCAAGGCCTACGCTCTTCAGGAGCAGGGCTACGATACGGTGGAGGCAAACGAGGCTCTGGGGTTTGAGGCCGATTTGCGCGATTATGGAATAGGCGCGCAAATGCTCGTCGATATCGGGGTAAGGAAGATGAGGCTTATGACCAACAACCCCACCAAAATCGTTGGGCTTCAGGGCTACGGCATAACCGTAACGCAAAGAGTGCCCCTTGAAATTTTGCCAAACGAGTGTAACCGCGAATACCTTAACACCAAGTGCCTTAAGATGGGACATATTCTGAGCTGTATATCATCTGCGGAGGAGAAAGCTTAAATGAGGGTTTTCGAAGGAAAACTGCTGGCCGAAGGCCTTAGGTTCGGGATTATCGTCAGCCGATTTAACGATTTTATCGGGGATCGGCTCCTTGGTGGGGCACTCGATGCTCTTAAAAGGAGCGGGGCCGACGAACAGGGTATTGACGTTTTTAAGGTTCCCGGAGCCTTCGAGATTCCGATAGTTGCCAAAAAGATGGTGGGAAGCGGCAAATATGACGCTCTTATCTGCCTTGGGGCGGTAATCAGGGGAGCCACGCCTCATTTTGACTACGTTGCGGCGGAAGTGTCCAAGGGGATTGCAAATGTGGCCATCGAGGCCGGAGTGCCGATAAGCTTTGGAGTTTTAACCACCGACACAATTGAACAGGCTATCGAACGGGCAGGCACCAAATCTGGTAACAAGGGCTGGGATGCGGCCTGCGCCGCCATAGAGATGGCCAACCTGATGAAGCAGCTCTAAGTTTTGGCGCTGTCGTCATGGCCACGGGCAACAGTTTGAAATCTTTTCTCAACACAATGTTCTATGGGGTCTTCCCTGTATTGAAACGGGTTTTTTAGAAATGGGCCAGCGGCGCAAATCCAGAGAGATAGCTTTGCAGATGCTCTACCAAATGGAGATGACACGACTGTCTCCCGAGGAGACCATCGCTTCGTATAATGAAATGACGTTGGAGGATGAAGACGAGGATCCCAAACTCACCGAAGCGGTTCGCCCCTTTACCGAGCACCTCGTAAACGGCGTCCATTTCCACAGGGACGAACTCGACGACATGATCGCCTCCGCTTCTTCCAATTGGCGGGTGGAAAGAATGTCGATAATCGACAGGAACGTTTTGCGTATTGCCCTCTTTGAGATGCTCCACTGCCGGGAAATCCCGCCAAAGGTGTCGATAAACGAGGCTATCGATCTTGGAAAAATGTTTGGCAGCCCCGATTCGGGCTCCTTTATAAACGGGGTCCTCGACCGCCTGCTGGAGCAGGTAAACCGGATTCGTCAACAATAGGTTCCGACCCTCCAGCGCGGCTTGCCGGCGGCGCTACGTTTGGGAAATCCGGTATTTCAAAATATTACAGGAGGCTACAGTGAGTTTTGCCATTGCACTTGGTGGAAAAGGCGGTACAGGAAAAACTACCATTTCGGGTCTTCTGATTCGATATATGCTGGCCCATGGCATGAAGCCTCTGCTGGCAATCGATGCCGATTCCAATTCGAATTTAAACGAAGTCCTGGGGGTCTCGCTGGAAGGCACTCTCTCGGATGCCCGGGAAGACATGAAGACAAAAGTGCCCACGGGCATGACCAAAGACATCTTCATGGAGATGAAGCTCGAACAATGCCTCATAGAGACCGAGGGGTTCGATCTGGTGGCCATGGGCCGCCCGGAAGGTCCCGGCTGCTATTGCGCCGCCAATAATCTGCTTACCAGCCTGATCGAGCGCCTCATTGGCAACTATCAGTACATCGTAATAGACAACGAGGCCGGCATGGAGCACTTTAGCCGCCTTAACCAAAAAGATATAGATCTTCTGTTGCTTGTCTCCGATCCCAGCAGAAGGGGGCTTGCGGCCGCATGCCGCATTGCCGAACTGGTTAAGACTCTGCCGATGAATGTGGCGAGGGTCGCCCTTGTGGTAAACCAGATACGGGAGACCCCGGGCGATTGGCCTGAAGAGGTCTATCGGATTTTCGGCCGTGACTGGGTTTTCTGTCTGCACGCCGATCCGCAGATTTCCCAGTTCGATATGGAGGGGAAAGCGACCGTGAATCTTCCCGAGGATGCTCTGGTGGTAAAAGAGGCAAATGCGGTTTTCGAAAAATTGCTAAAAAAGTGAGCAGGCAATCGTTAAAAGAGCTGTTGGGAACTTCGCCGTGCCGTGCTGAAACGTGGGCCGATACGGCAATCCGTGTCGTTATGGCGGGGAACGCAAGGAGGGGAAAATGTTTAAAATTCGCCGCGCTCTGTTGAGCGTGACTGATAAAAGCGGGCTGGTTGAGTTCGGCAAGGCTCTGCGTGGCTTTGGCGTTGCGCTGCTTTCAACCGGAGGCACTGCCAAAACGCTTCGTGAGGCCGGAGGCCTCGAGATTACCGAAGTATCGGATCATACCGGCTTTCCGGAAATGCTTGACGGCAGGGTCAAAACGCTTCACCCCAAAATTCATGGTGGAATTCTTGGCATAAGGGATAACGAGGCTCACGCTTCGACCATGGCAAAGCATGGAATTGAACCGATCGACATGGTCGTAGTAAACCTCTACGAGTTTGCCAAAACCGTGGCTCGCCCCGGTTGCACTCTGGAAGAGGCCATTGAAAATATCGATATCGGAGGTCCCACGCTCATCAGGGCGGCTGCGAAAAATAACCGCTATGTCGCCGTGGTTACCGATCCCTCCGATTATCCCGAAATCGTAAGGGAAATGGAAAGGCTAGAGGGCGCGGTATCGAGAAAAACAAGCTTGCGCCTTGCCTGTAAAGCCTTTTGCTCGACTAGCGGCTATGATGCCAATATCTGCGAATATCTTACGGCCACTATCGGCAAAGGCTAAGGAAAACGGAAAGGACTCGGCAGGCAAACAGATGAAAGTTTTAGTTGTTGGCTCGGGTGGCAGAGACCACGCCATAGCCTGGAAATTCAGCACAAGTCCGCGGGTTAGCCGCGTCTACGTCGCCCACGGAAATGCCGGTATAGCCGGGACCGCCCAATGTGTGAACATCAAGACCATCGAGGAGATGGCCGATTTTGCGCAAAAAGAGCGAATAGATCTTACCTTCGTTGGCCCTGAAAAGCCTCTTTCCGCCGGTATAACCGATCTTTTCGAATCTCGCGGCCTTGCCATCATAGGCCCGGACAGTAAGGCGAGCAGGCTCGAATCCAGCAAATGCGACGCCAAGACCATGATGCGCGAACTCGGCATTGCTGTTCCCGAATTTGAAAATTTCAGCGATCCGCAAAAGGCTAGAGATTACGTTAGAAACGTCGGGTATCCGGTTGTGGTAAAGGCTGACGGCCTTGCGGCGGGAAAAGGCTCCCTGGTGTGCGATACGGTTGAGCAAGCAGAAGACGCTATTGGCCAGATCATGGAGGCGAGGGTATTTGGCGATGCGGGAGGAAGGGTTGACATAGAAAAGCGGCTCTATGGCCGCGAGCTTTCCTTTTTCTGCTTTACCGACGGCTATACGATCGTTCCCATGGTTGCCGCCCAGGACTATAAACGCGCCCGGGAAAACGACGAGGGTAAAAATACCGGTGGTATGGGTTCCTATTCGCCTCATCCCTGGCTCGACGATGCTCTGGTTAAAACCATCATGTCCAGGGTTGCCCGGCCGCTTATTGACGGCCTTCGGGAAAAGTACTCCATCGTCTATCGCGGGATTTTGTACCTGGGTCTCATGCTGGTTGAAAGTCAAAACGAAGTTGTCCCCTACGTTTTGGAAATCAATATTCGGCTGGGAGACCCGGAGGCTCAGGTTATACTGCCGCGGCTTCGAACCGATCTTGTGGACATATGTGAAGCCATTGTCGCCGGAGACCTTAAAAAGATTAAACCGGAGTGGGACCCCGACTACCGGCTCTGCCTCATTGCCACAAGCGGCATGACGAAGGGGAAAAAAGGCTGGTATAAAGGCTATCCGGATCGCTACAAGATCGGGTTGCCCATAGAAGGGGTCGACCGTATCGATCCAGACTGCCTTGTATTCCATTCCGGCACTGCAATCGACTCCTCGGGACACCTCGTTACAACCGGTGGAAGAGTGCTCTGCATAGTAAGTTCGGCAAGCACCCTTAAGGGGGCGCGGGAAAAGGCTCTTACAGAAATGGAAAAAGTCGGTTTCGAAGGCATTTACTACAGAAAAGATATCGGCCTGGAATAGCAGGCTCCGGGGGAGTTCGCGTTGACAATGGTAAAAGCGCTCGTTATGACGGGGTTCGGCCTTAATTGCGATCTTGAAACCTCCTATGCCCTGCAGGTCGCGGGGGCGCAAGTCGAAAGAGTGCATCTAAACAGCCTGATTGGCGGCGAGAAAAGTCTTGATGCCTACAGGATCTTTATTATAGGGGGCGGGTTTTCCTGGGGCGACGATCACGGGGCGGGCGTAATAATGGCGATGCGTCTCAAACATCGCCTTCAGGACCAGATTTCGGCCTTCGTGGCCGGAGGCGGCGTTGTCATAGGCATTTGCAACGGTTTCCAGGTGCTCGTTAACCTGGGGCTTCTGCCCGGGTTTGATCCTGGAGCGATGAAACGGGAAGTAGCCCTCATCGCAAACGACTGCGGCGGTTTTCGCGACCAATGGGTTAACCTTACTGTAAACTCGGCCTCCCACTGTGTTCTATCCTCTGGTATAGAGCGTATTGAACTGCCCGTTCGCCACGGGGAGGGGAAGTTTTTCGCCGAACCGGCCATTATAGAAAAGCTAAAGGCTGGGGGGCAGATATTTTTGCGCTATGCAAACCCTCAGGGCGGTCTTGCTTCGGGCGAGTTTCCCCATAACCCCAACGGATCGGTTGAGGATATTGCAGGGATTTGCGACGCCACCGGAAGGGTGGCCGGCCTCATGCCTCACCCCGAGGCTTTTAATCATTTCACCAATCATCCTGATTGGACTTTTTTGAGGGAAAAATACAGCCGCGAGCAAAAGCCGATTCCGGAACAAGGCGATGGGATCAAGCTGTTTAGAAATGCGGTCAATTACTTTACGTAAAGAAATGAGGCTATTATGGACCTGGGTCCCCGCGCCCGAAAACTTCGCCTCGCCGTGCTTATCTCCGGGGGGGGGACCAACCTGCAGGCGATGATAGACCGGTGCGCCGCCGGAAGCCTCAATGCCTGCATCGAGGTGGTGGTTAGCGACCAGGCCGGGGCCTTCGGTCTAAAAAGAGCGGAGAGGGCCGATATACCCGCCTTTCACATCTCTTATAAAATGTGCGCCGAATCGGCCCTGCAAAAGGCTCAGAGTCTTGTCGATCTGGCCGATCTTGACCGCAGGCAAAAAATCTTAAAAATGAGCGACCCTCGAGAGCGCATCGCAAAGCTTGCCAGGCTGGTGGTTGCCGAAAGCGAGCTTATCCGCACAATCGAGTCCTTTAAGCCCGATTATGTGTGCCTCGCGGGTTTCATGCGTCTTCTAACACCTTATTTTATTAATTATTTTAACGTTTCAGGCCCCAAAATCATAAACATTCATCCCGCGCTTCTGCCCTCTTTTCCCGGAAGCCATGGGTATGAAGACACCTTCAACTACGGCTGTAAATGGGGCGGGATAAGCGTCCATTTCGTAGATCAGGGCGAAGATACCGGCCCCCTGATCGCTCAGGCCGTCTATCCCCTGTGGCCGGGTGAGGACATTGAAAAAATCCGCAACCGGGGCCTTTCGCTGGAATATGAAGTCTACTCCCAGGTCATAAACTGGCTGGCCGCCGGGCATGTGCTCCTAAAAAGCAGCCCTGACGGACGTCCGCGCATAGAAATAGCCGATCCCGACTACCCTTCCATCCTTGCCGCCTGGGTGGAAAAAGCCCTGTCTTGCAGTTAGTACCGTCATTAAACCGGTTTTTTATTCTCCGCACTGTACTCGAAATTTGTCTGCGCAACTGCCCCTTGCGGTCGTGAAAGAGTTCGTTAGAGGCATGTAATGAACTCCAGTAGTGACAAAGTGTTGAAAACCATTATTTTAATAACTCACATATCCCAAAGGGCAAGGGCTGCAAATAATGGTAAAAGAAGCCGAAATTTCCTTTATTCTTCTCATGGCGATATCCTCCAATCTGGACAATGTGGGTGTGGGCATAGCCTATGGGGCCAGAAGGATTTCGATTCCTTTTGCTTCCAACCTCTTGATTGCCGCTATCACTACGATTGGAACGTTTCTTTCCGTTGCGTTTGGCAAAAGCATGTCCGCTTTTTTAAAACCCCAGATCGCAAATTGCCTGGGTTCGGCAATATTGATAGGCGCCGGCGTGTGGGTTGCGTTCTATGACTCCATAGCCGCCTCGCCTCGCACTAAACCCTTGCTGGAAAAAGCGGCCGTAGATAGTTTAACTTCCAGGTCTTTTTTTAAAAAGATCCTGACGGTCCTGGACAACCCCTGCAGCGCGGATGTCGATTTCTCCAGCCATTTAGACCTTAGGGAAAGCGCGGTGCTGGGGTTGGCCCTAACTTTGAATAATCTCGCCAACGGGGTCGGCGCGGGCATGATCGGGTTAAATACCTTGTGGCTTTGCGTTTTCGTCTTCGTTTTAAGCATCGCTACCATCCTGGCCGGAATAATGACAGGGGCAAGATATGGAAGCCGGGTGTTTGGTAGGTTTTCAGGGATTGCCGCGGGCATTATCCTAATTCTCATCGGCCTCTGTGACCTCATGCTGTAGCAACAGCGACGATGACGCATAGCCGAGGGGTTTACCCCGCGTTTTTCCCGGCCTTCGGCCCCCTATAGGGTTGGCTGCGTGGCAGGTGGAACGAAGCAAACCCCATATCCCGGTTTTAAACCTTGTCGCCTATGGCCTGTCAGGCAACGGCGCTGCGCTTGGCGCCGTAGAATCTTCGCCGCACGGCTTCCATGGTTTCCTGGCAGCGTATGCAAAGCATGGCGGTTGGACGTGCCCGTAGCCGCTCCAGTCCAATGGAATCAGAACAAAGAGCGCAGGTTCCAAACTCACCTTCGTCTATGCGCTGTATGGCCGATCGTATTTCATTTGCCAACTGTTGATTGCGGTGATGAAAGGTATGAACAAGGGCCTGGTCGCAATGATGCGAGGCCATATCGGCTTCATCCATGGGTTCCTTTCCGCCCTGATCGGCAACCCTTGCGTAGGGGGTAGTTTTGCTGTTGACAAGTGCTCTCATTGTGCTCTCCAATTGTTTCCGGAAATCTTTCAAAATGAGTTCGTCCATACCCGTCCTTTCCTTATTCGAAAGATTTTGTCATTGCAATTCTTAGATAGAAGCATGCCTTGGTCTTGTTACATCCTTATGTCGGCGGGGTGGCAATTCCATTGAGTTATCCGGAAAAAATAAAGGGCCGTTTGCGCTATTTGCCTTCCCGAGTCGTTTAAGTTTGCAATTTTTGATCAGCTTGAATAATTTCAACTGGTTTTAGCCATTGTGCTTTCTTGAAAAATAGGTTGTTATATTGTATGATTCAAGAATTCGGCCTTGGAGATAACGGCCGGAAACCTCAGTACAATTAAACGCTTTTAGTGGCGACTCTTTAATTTCTCTTGACCCGTTCGGCCCAATTCCGGTAGAATTACTTATTCCGGCTCACTTGCGGGTGTAGCTCAGCTGGTAGAGCACAAGCTTCCCAAGCTTGGGGTCGCGGGTTCGAATCCCGTCGCCCGCTTCAGGTCGAAATGTTCCCTTCATAGAGGAAGGGTTTCCCTTTTTGAGGGGGCTTGGATCTCCAGGCCTGCTTCGATCAGTGGATGACAACTATTCTGGATTCTGAGTTAAAGTTTATTCATAACTGGAATTTGAACATTGTCGGTCTGCTAGAAGAAGTGGGTTTCATACCCGCTTTTTTTTTGCATGCGCAGCTTGGCTAAAAGAGGCTCTAAATTGGCTCAGGATTTAAAACAAGAGGAAGGCGAACTGATCGGGCGGCTCTGGAATCTTGTCGAGCCCGTTGTTGGCGCTCAGGCCATGGAAGTTCTTGAAATCGAATATCGCCGTGAATCGCCGGGGTGGGTGCTGCGTATCTTTATCGACGGCCCGCAGGGTATAACGGTCGATGACTGCGCAAAGATCAGCAGGGGGTTGGGCGATTTGCTTGATGTCGCCGATGTGATCCCAGTGGCCTATCACTTGGAGGTTTCCTCTCCGGGGATAGATCGGCCGCTTCGAAAATTGGAGCACTTTCAAAAGCACATTGGCGATGTAATTGAACTCAGAACGATATCTCCGGTGCAAAACCGGCGTAATTTCAAAGGCCTGTTAAAGGAGGCTTCAATCGAGGGGCTCATAGTGGAGTGCGATTCCAATGACTATGCCATAGGGATGGAGCTTATCGAGCGGGCCAGGCTTTTATATTTTGAATCCTTGGAGCGTAAAGCGCACTAGCTGCCGGTGTTAGATAAGGATTATCTTGAATTGATGGAGGTATTTTCTATTTATGGCCAGTGAACTCAAACGGTTGATCGAGCAGGTCAGCAGAGAAAAGGGCATCGACCGGCAAACCCTGATACAAACCCTTGAAGAGGCCATTAAGTCGGCCATCAGGAAAAGGTATGGGGCCAAGTTGGACCTGGATGTGACCTTTAACGATGAATACGGCGAAATAGAGGCCTTTCAGTTCAAGGAAGTCGTTGAAGAGGTTAACGACCCGGATAAAGAGGTGGTGCTCGAGGAGGCCAAAAAGCTCGACAGCGAATGCGAGGTCGGCGACGAGCTGGGAATCCGCATGGATACCGAGATGCTGGGACGCATTGCCGCGCAGTCGGCAAAGCAGGTCATCATTCAGAAGATGAAGGATGCCGAGCGCGAAGTGGTCTATGACGAGTTTAAAAGCCGCAAGGGAGAAATCGTAAACGGTATTGTCCAGAGGGTCGATAAGGGCGCCATCCTTGTAAACGTTGGCCAGGCCGAAGCGATTTTGCCGCAAAAGGAGCAGATTCCGCGGGAAGTCTTCAGGCAGGGCGACCGGATCAGAACGTATGTGCTCGAGGTAAAAAAGATCAGCAAGGGCCCACAGATTGTTTTGAGCCGCACCCATCCACACTTTTTAATTCAGCTTTTCCATGCCGAAGTGCCCGAGATCAGCGAGGGAATCGTCAGCATCATCAGCGCGGCACGAGAGCCCGGCTCCAGGGCAAAGATCGCCGTCATCTCCAAAGATAGCGACGTCGATCCTGTGGGAGCTTGCGTGGGCATGAAGGGAACCAGAGTTCAGAACGTGGTCCAGGAGCTTAGAGGCGAAAAAATTGATATAATACCCTGGAACATGGATCCGGCTAAATTCGTCGTAAACGGTCTTGCGCCCGCAATTATTTCCAAAGTCATTGTCGATCAGGCCAACCGCAGTATGGAGGTCATCGTTCCAGACGATCAGCTCTCCCTTGCCATTGGCAAAAGAGGGCAGAATGTAAGGCTTGCTTCCAAACTCACCAATTGGCGCATAGACGTAAAGAGCGAAAGCCGCTACGAGCGCCAAAAGCAGGCGGGCTACCAGGCTCTTTTGCGTATCCCGGGGATTTCCTCGGAAATGGCCGACAAGCTCTATGAATCGGGCATCGGTTCTCTTAAAGACTTCCTGGAGGCCTCGGTGCTTGAGCTTGAGGACACGATCCGCGTGTCCGCAACAACCCTTGAGACGATGAAAAGCGAGGCCGTGGCCCTGTTAGGCGGAGATGGTCAGGATAATAACCCTGCCCCAAATCCTGCCCAGGGCGACGATGGGGTTGAGCAGTCCGAAGCCGTGGAGGAAGAAAACTCGCGGGAAACCGAGGAGCCCGGGGAGAGCGATGCGGACTCCGATCAGCCCCGGCAAGAATAGGCCAAACAAGTGAAGCGCGGCCATATACCGGTTCGCACCTGCCTTGTGTGTATGCGAAAAAGGCCCAGGGTAGAGCTCATACGGCTCGGTCTGGATGCTGAAAACGGCAGGGTTTTGGAGGATAGACAGGCAAAAATGAAGGGAAGGGGCGCTTATGCCTGCTGCGAGTGCTTGTGCGCTCTTCGTTTGGACCGGCGTATGCAGCGCGCTTTCCGAAACCGGGCAAGAGAAGTTTGCGTGTTGAACGTCCCGCATTTAGAATAATTATTTAGACCGAGGCTGGTTTTGCGGCCCGGAGGGTAAATGAATAGAGAAGAAAGAAGCGTTTCAGAGGGGGAATCTTTGATGACGAGACTTAGGGTGCATGAACTCGCAAAAGAGTTAAATATTGACAACAAAGGCCTGATAGAGCGAATCGAGAAATTGGGCTTCCCGGTTAAAAACCATATGAGTCAGCTGCCCGAGAACGCTGTGCTAAAGATTAGACAGCAATTCTCGGAAGCAAGGCTTGTGGCCGAAAAGGTCGAAGAAAAACGGATCGGTCGGGAAGTTATCCGAAGACGCAAGAAAGTCGATGCGCTTGAGCCTGAAGCACCCCAGGCTACCGGCGCTGAAGAAATTCCTGGTCAAACGGTGGCCGATGTCCCCGAGACCCCTCCCGTCGAAATCGCCCCTCAGGTCGAAGCTGAGACTGCCGCAACCGAAGAGGTTTCCGGAGTAGGCACGCCCGAATCGCTGATAGCCGCTTCGGAAAGCGCTGCTGAAGATTTAGGAACCGAGTTGTCGGTTGAGACCGGCAAGACCCTTGAGCCCGTTGAAGGCAAGGAGACTGCAGAGAAGCTAAAACCGGTTCCCCCTGAGCGTAAATTTGAAGCTGCGCGGATTATCAGGCCTGCTCCCGTTAAGGAAGAGCCCGTGGCGCCTGCCGTAGAGCGGGAGCTTAAGCCCGTTGCGAGCGCTAAACCCGCGCCGCCTCAGGCCGAGCCGCCTTCCGCCCCAATACCGGTTATCCCTGTTGTGGTCTCCGAGATGAAACCGGCTGGCTCTGTTTTGCCACAGGCCACCGGCGCCGCCGCGGAAGAAGAGGAAGACGAGGGTAAGGGCCGCAAAAGCGGAAAGAAAAGAAGGCGAAAGAAAAGCAAAAGGGAAGAGCCCGCAAGAATCATAAAGCTTCCGGAATTGATGGGCGAGGAGGCCGAAGATGAGCCGGAGCCCGATTTGGCCGAACTTGCCGCCCGCTTTATTGCAAAAGGAACTGAAATAGCCGAGCCCGTGGCTAAAGAACAGAAAAGAAAAAAACCCGAGGAAGCCGAAAAGGCAAAGACGGGCCGTCGCAAGGAAGTGTTTCAAAAAGAGGACCTTTATTCGAAAAAAGAGCTTGCCGCCCAGGATGACCGTGGCAGGTCCAGGTCCGGAAAACAGGTGATGAAAGAGGCGCCCAAGCCCGAACCGGTCGTGCCCAAGGTCGGGCGAAAGCGCATTAAAATCGACGAGGCCATATCGGTTGCAAACCTTGCAAAGCAGATGGGTATGAAGGCTGGGGAGGTGCTCAAAAAATTGCTCCTGCTCGGACTGCCCGCCAACATTAACCAGGCGCTGGACTTCGACACAGCTTCGCTCGTAGCCTCTGATTTCGAGTTCGAAGTCGAGAAGACGGCCTTCGAAGAAGAAGATGTCTTGCAAATAAAGGAAGACCGCACCGAGGAATTGCTCCCCAGGCCTCCCGTTGTCACCGTCATGGGCCACGTCGACCACGGCAAAACCTCGCTGCTCGACGCGATCCGGGATACTAAGGTGATCGAAGGCGAGGCTGGAGGTATTACCCAGCACATCGGCGCCTACCATGTAAGACTCGATAAGGGCGACATTATATTTCTCGATACTCCGGGCCACGAGGCCTTTACCTCCATGCGCGCAAGGGGAGCCAAGGTTACCGATACGGTCATACTCGTAGTGGCCGCCGACGACGGGGTAATGCAGCAGACGATTGAAGCCATAAATCACGCCAAGGCAGCCGAAGTCCCCATAGTTGTTGCGATAAACAAGATCGACAAGCCTAACGCCAACGTTGACAGGGTCAAGCGCGAACTCTCCGAGCACGGGTTGGTCCCTGAAGAGTGGGGTGGTCAGACCACTATGGTCGAAATATCGGCCAAAAAAAGACTGGGCATAGAAGAACTGCTCGAGATGGTGCTGCTGCAGGCCGAACTGCTCGAACTCAAGGCCAATCCGAACAAAATGGCAAGGGGCAGAGTTATAGAAGCCAAACTCGATAAGGGCCGCGGCCCCGTCGCCACGGTTCTTGTTCAGGATGGAACGCTAAAGGCCGGCGATGTCTATGTGTGCGGTATTTACTCGGGCCGGGTGCGCAATATGTTCGATGGCCGGGGCAAGCGCGTCGAAGCGGCCTCGCCCTCCATTCCGGTAGAAGTGCTGGGATTTTCAGGTGTTCCCAATGCCGGTGACGACTTTATCGTGCTGGCAGATGAAAAACAGGCCAGAAACGTAGCCGAGCACAGGCTCTTGAAACTCAGAGAAAAGGAACTTTCCCGCTCGAGCAAGATTTCGCTTGAAAACCTGTTTGCCCAAATCCAGGATGGCGAGGTCAAGGAACTTAAAATCATCGTTAAAACCGACGTCCAGGGTTCTTTGGAAGCCATTGTGGATTCTTTGCTAAAGCTTTCGACCTCGGAGGTAAAGATCAACATCATCCATAACGGTGCGGGAGCCATTACCGAAACCGACATTATGCTGGCTTCGGCCTCCACCGCGATCGTTATTGGTTTCAATATAAGATCCGATGCCAAGGTCCAGGAGCTTGCCGAACAGGAAGCCGTGGATATTCGCTACTACGATGTGATCTATCAGCTCCTGGACGACATCAGGAGCGCCGTAGTCGGCATGCTCAAGCCCATCTACAAGGAAAACGTCATCGGAAGGGCCGAGGTAAGACAAACTTTCCATGTTCCCAAAATGGGCATGATTGCCGGTTGCTCGGTCCTTGACGGACGCGTGGAAAGAAACGCCAGGGCCAGGGTTTTACGAGACAATGTAGTGGTTTTTGACGGAAAGATCAGTTCTCTTAGACGCTTTAAGGACGATGTTAAGGAAGTCAAGGCCGGGTTCGAGTGCGGTATCGGCATAGAAAACTATAACGACATAAAGGAACGCGACATTCTGGAAGCCTACGAGATCCAGGAGATAAAGCAGGTCTATCAGCCCGAGCATGAACGCAGGGCGGGTTCGTGAGGCAATTATGACCGTTGGTGTGGCTCTTGTTGTTTTTAGGCTCCATGAGATCCATTCTCTTAAGGACAAAAGACGGATCGTAAAGAGCCTTGTGGAAAAGAGCCGCAACCGTTTCAATGTCAGCGTTGCCGAAGTGGGCGACCAGGATGTCTATGAGCGGGCTTCCATAGGCATTGCCGCTATTGGAAACGACGGGCGTGTATTAAATTCGCTGCTGGATCGCATCGTCGATTTTATGGACTCTCTTGCCCTGGCCGAACTGATAAGTCGCGAGATGGAACTGATAAGCGTGTGAATGGGTCCCGGGCTAAATGGAGCCGGAATGAGACCGGCCGCTGCATCATTTGAGAATGGACCATTGATCTATGACTATGGATTATAAGCGTTCCGACAGGGTCGCCGATCTGCTCCAAAGGGAAATCGCCGAACTGGTGTTCAGAAGGCTTAAGGACCCTCGTGTTGCAAACCTTACCATAAGCGGAGTTAAAGTTACCGACGATCTTCGGAACGCTCGGATCTTCTTTTGCCTCATGGGACGCGATGCTGACGAAGCGGCGCGAAAGAGCGCTCTTGCCGGCCTTGATAAGGCCAGGGGGTTCATGCGCTTGGAACTGGGGCGCAGGCTCAGCCTGAGATATGTCCCACAGCTTACGTTCGAATATGATACGTCTTTCGAGTACGGCGATAAAATGGAAAGACTGTTGAAAGAGTTGCATAAAGATGAGTGATCAAAAAACCCTAAAAATCAGGGAAGTTATCTCCGCAATCACAAATTACGATCGTTTTATGATCTTTACTCACGTCCATCCCGACGGCGATGCGATGGGCGCCATTGTTGCGATGCAACTCATCCTGAGGCGTTTGGGCAAAAGAGTGGATGCCTATACCCAGGACCCCTATCCTCCCGAATACGGGTTTCTGGCCAACGTCCAGGCAATCCGCAACAGACCCTCGGAATCCATTGAGTATGAAGCGGCCATTCTCCTCGACTGTGGCGATCTTGAAAGGGTGGGGGAAAAGTTTATCGACGTTGTCAAGGGAGCGGCTTTTCTAATAAATATCGATCATCATCTGGTAAATAAGCCCTTTGCCAACGTTAACTGGGTGGAAACCGCGGCAAGCAGCACCTGCGAGATGATCTTCGATCTTTGCATGAGCCTCTCGCTTGCCCCTGATAAACCTTTGGCCACCGCTCTCTATGCCGGGATTTTAACCGATACGGGTTCGTTTAGGTTTTCCAATACCAATGGACGCGTGTTTGAAATAATCTCGGCTCTGGTCTGCTTTGGGGCCGATCCGGCCGCCATTGCGAGCAGCGTTTTTGACTCGGCTACCCCCGCCAAGCTCAAGTTGCTTGCCCGTGTGCTCGATACCGTTGAATTTAGCGCATCCGCAAAGATAGTCTCGGCCGAACTCAGCCGATCGATGATGTCGGACTCCTCGTCTAATTACATGGAAAGCGAGGGATTTATCAACCACCTGCGCTCCATTAAGGAGGCCGAGGTGGCGATATTGTTCAAGGAAACCGGTGACGGACTCATTCACGTCAGCATGAGGTCCAGAGGGGATATTAATGTCGCAAGGCTTGCTCAGCGCCATGGCGGCGGAGGACACCGTCAGGCGGCGGCCTGCAGAATCGCCGGCGATTTGCGTTCGGTACGCTCCATGCTTATCGGAGAGGCTGCGAGCTTTATAAATGGATGAGAATAAATGCATGACCGGGATTTCTTCGTCCAATGCCGTGCAATCGGTTTTGAACCCGCAGGAGGCCTCCAGTACCGATGAATGCCCTCCGGCGTACACGTGCGGAGTTCTCATTTTGGATAAGCCCGAGGGGATTACCTCGGCAAAGGCTGCGGCCAGAGTTAAAAAGCTTCTTAAAGCCCGCAAGATCGGTCATACCGGCACTCTGGATCCTTTTGCCACGGGGGTGCTTGTCTTGTGCCTCGATGAGGCCACCCGTGTTTCCGATCAGATCGTTGGACTCGAGAAGGTCTACAATGCCGTCATTTACTTCGGAATGGAAACCGATACCCAGGACAGGACGGGAAATGTGACGGGACGAAGCGATCGCACTTTCGGCCAAAAGGAGTTACTCGACGTTCTGGGGACCTTTTCAGGGGTTTGCGTGCAGACCGTGCCGAAGTTTTCAGCGGTGAGGGTAGGGGGCCGCAGGCTCTATGAACTGAGCCGCAAAGGCATCGAGGTCGAGTTGCCCGAACGCGAGATATGTATTTACTCCATAGAGCTGCAATCTTTTGTCTGGCCGGAGGCTGTGGTGGAAGTGCGCTGCTCGAAGGGAGCCTATATCAGACAGCTTGCCTCCGATATAGGGGCCAAATTGGGGAGCGGTGCCCACCTGTCGGCCTTAAGGCGCACCAGGGTGGGGCCGTTTACTCTGGAGCGGGCGCTAAAGCTTGAACAAGACTTTTGCCCAACTTTGGCCGCGCGGTCGATCATTTCATTAAATGAGGCCCTTGCGCATTTGCCGGCTGCCCCGATGACCGACGATCGTGCACTGGGCTTGCTAAAAAACGGTCAACTGGATTTGGAATGGGAAGGAAAATTCCGGCGCATTTACGGCGCTGGTAAAAACCCCGTGAGGATAGTCACCGGCACGAGCCGCCTGGCGGCCTTGTGGTGGCCTGATTCAGAGGGCGGCGCAGCGCGCCGTCTGCGTGTATTCCCTTTCTGAGATCTCTTTCCCGCACCGGAAGGAGGCTTTGCAAAGGTAGAAGTGAAAAGGGGAAAAATGGATGGATTTTTTAGCGCTTTACCTCTCGCATCTAAAACGAGCCGGCGCGATAACACGAATAGCAAAACTGTGAACCACAGGTAAAACATCAAGGAGGAATATAGCCGTGGTAATGACCCCAGAAAAGAAAAAGGAAATCATTGATGGTTTTAGAGTTCACCCCACCGATACGGGTTCTCCTGAAGTTCAGATTGCCCTTCTCAGTGAAAGAATCTCTTATCTGACCGAGCATTTCAAGACTCACCAGAAAGACCATCATTCGCGCCGGGGGCTTTTGAAGCTGGTTGGACAGCGCAGGCAACTGCTAAATTATCTGAAACGCAAAAACGTGGATCGCTACAATACCGTGATAGAGCGCCTTGGATTGCGCCGGTAGCCGGCGGGCCCGCGTGTCCGCCTGGCCTTTGGCGCCGTGCGGATATCTTTCGAAATTAGAGGAAAATAGATGAAACATACAGTAGAAGTTCAGGTTGGCGGTCGGCCTCTCAGGATCGAAACCGGGGAGGTGGCAAGACAGGCTGGCGGCTCGGTCGTGATGAGTTACGGTGATACGGTCGTACTTGTCACCGCTACAAAGGAGGACCGGGTAAGAGAAGGGATCGATTTCCTTCCTCTTTCCGTCGATTACCACGAGATGAGCTATGCGGCCGGACGTATCCCTGGCGGTTTTTTCCGCAGGGAAATCGGACGTCCCAGTGAAAAGGAAACCTTGACCTCTCGTCTGATCGATCGGCCTATTCGGCCCCTTTTTGCCAAAAAATGGGCCTTTGAAACCCAGGTAATCGCCACCGTCATGTCGGTGGATATGCAAAATGAACCGGATGTAGTTGCTCTTACCGGCGCTTCAGCCGCCTTGCATATCTCCTCGATTCCCTTCGGGGGTCCGGTTGCAGCCGTTCGTGTGGCAAGAGTAAACGGTGAATTCGTTATTAATCCCTCCGCGGCCGTGCTCACGCAAAGCGACATGAATATCGTTGTTGCCGGCACGAAAGAGGCCGTCGTTATGGTTGAGGGCAGCGCCGATTTTGTGCCTGAAGACGACATTGCCGATGCAATTATGTGCGCTCACCAGGCCATACTTCCCATAATCGAGGCCCAGGACGAGCTCCAGAAGCTGGTGGCAAAGGCAAAGGAAGCCGCGCCGGAGGCGGGCGGGGATCAAGCCCTCAAGGACAGAGTGTTCGAAGTTGCTCAGGCCGAGATGGGCGAGGTCATGACCACAGCCGATAAGCTCGTTAGACGCGATCGTAAAAGGGGGTTCAAGGCTCGTGTCAGGCAGGAACTGGCCTCCCAATATGAAGGCAGGGACAAAGAAATCGACGCCGCGCTCGAAGAGCTCGAAAAGAAAGTCGTGCGCACTATGATGGTCAAGGATCGGCGAAGGATCGACGGACGCGCCTTCGACGAGGTCAGACCTATTTCGATCCAGGTGGGAAAGCTGCCAAGAACCCACGGTTCTGCCCTCTTTACACGGGGTGAAACCCAGGTGATCGCCATCGTGACTCTGGGCTCCTCTTCGGATGAGCAAAAGATCGAGGCCCTCGCTGGTGAAACCTTCAAATCCTTTATGCTTCATTACAATTTTCCGCCCTTTTCCGTGGGTGAGGTTAAGCCGCTTAGAGGTCCCGGACGCAGGGAAATCGGCCATGGGGCACTTGCTGAAAAGGCCATTAAGCCCTCTTTGCCCAAAAACGGCGAATTTCCTTATACCATCCGTGTCGTCTCTGAGGTCCTGGAATCCAACGGGTCGAGTTCGATGGCAACGGTGTGCGGGTCTTCTCTGGCTTTAATGGATGCGGGCGTGCCGGTTAGCGGTCCGGTTGCGGGCATTGCCATGGGCCTCGTTAAAGAAGGCGATGAGTTTATAGTTCTCACCGATATCCTGGGCGATGAAGATCACCTGGGAGACATGGACTTCAAAGTCACCGGCAATGAGCGCGGTATCACCGCCTTCCAGATGGATGTTAAAATTTCCGGGATCAACAGGGAAATTTTGAAAAAAGCCCTCGATCAGGCCCGCAGCGGTCGCCTTCACATCCTGGAAAAAATGAAAAGCGGTATCGAATTGCCCAGGGTGCAACTTTCCCCCTATGCTCCAAGAGTGGTTACGATCCAGATCAATCCGGATAAAATTCGGGACGTTATCGGTCCGGGGGGTAAGGTGATCCGAAGCATCGTTGCTGAAACGGGGGCTAAAATCGACATTGACGACAGCGGTCGAGTCGTTGTAATGAGCCCTGACGCAGAGGCGTGCGATAAAGCTATCGAGAAGATCAGGGGTATTACGGCGGAGCCCGAAATCGGCCAGCTCTACATGGCAAAAATTGTTCGAGTTACCGATTTTGGAGCCTTTGCCGAAATATTGCCGAATACCGAAGGCCTGATTCATATCTCGCAGCTCGAACACAAGCGGGTGCGTAAAGTTACCGACGTGGTAAACGAAGGTGATGAGGTATTGGTTAAGGTGATCGATATTGACAAGGACGGCCGTATTCGACTTAGCCGAAAAGCCGCCCTGCCCCCGGAGCAAAAGGAATCCGAGTGATTCCCAGCCTGTTTGTGGGATTTTTCCAATAGGTCTTTTGCTTCCCCTGGAGTCTTTCGCCCGTCTATCCGTTACACGGGACAGGCGTGGGCGATTACCGGTTTGATGCAGTTGTGGCGGGCAAGCCCGATCTTTCTCGGTAAAGATCGGGTGTTTCACCCCTGCCCCGACTGCGGGGGGTGGGCTCTTTTTCCCCCGCTTTTTATAGACGCGCGGGGGACGGCGGGAAAAGTGCCGCCATCTCAACGCCTTACCCCTTTAACCGGCTAAAAAAGCGCTCCTGTCCGATTTTTTTACTCCTATCTCATTTTTTGAACGCAAATTGGACTGAAAACGGCAGTCTGGCAAAATTCTGCGGTTTCGCAAAAGGGGGAAAATTGTACCAAAAAACGGTTCTCGGCAATGGTATAAGGGTTGTAACGGAAAAAATTCCCTTTGCTTATTCGGTTTCTACCGGAATATGGGTTAATACCGGCTCCCGAGATGAAAGACCCGATCAACGGGGCATGTCTCATTTTGTCGAACATATGCTGTTTAAAGGAACCAGACGCCGCAGCGCCCTGGATATCGCTAAAGAATTCGATTCCGTGGGCGGCTTCGCCAATGCCTTTACTTCCAAGGAGCATATCTGTTTCCACGCCAAGGTGCTTGCCGCGCATCTGCCGCTTTTGACGGACCTGCTTACTGACCTTTTTCTGGAATCTGTCTTTGATCCGGCCGAAATCGAGCGCGAACAAAGCGTAATCGTTCAGGAAATTCGCATGGTCGAAGATACTCCGGACGAATTTATTCACGTGCTTTTTCAAGAAGAGTTTTGGAAGGAAAATCCCCTTGGGCTTCCAATCTATGGATTGGTTGAAACGGTTGAAAAAGCCCATAGAAAGCAGATGCTCGACTTTATTGCAGACAGATTCGACCCTTCAAAAATCGTCATAGCCGCCGCCGGAAATCTTGAACATGAACAGTTTCTAGACCTTATAGCCCCGGCGATGGAAAAGTTGCCCAGTTCCAACAAGCCGGCGCAGCGGTTGGCCCCCGATGCCCATTTTTTCTGCCGGTCGTTTAAAAAAGAGCTCGAACAGGTCCATTTGCTTATGGGAATGCATGGCACATCGCAAAAGGATGAATTACGCTTTGCCTCGCATCTTCTAAACGTTATTCTGGGAAGCAGCATGAGCAGCCGTCTTTTTCAGGAAATTCGAGAAAAACGCGGTCTTGCCTACTCGGTCTACTCCTTTTCCCACTCCCATGAAGATTGCGGCATGACCGGCATCTACGCCGGGGTCTCCCCGCAAAACGTCCGGGAAGTCCTCCTGCTCATTAACGAAGAACTCTCGAAACTCCTGCGCGATCCGATTGCCGATAGCGAACTCAATTCGGCCAGGGAATACGTCAAAGGCAATATGTACATTAATTCCGAAAGTAACGATTACCGCATGAACCGGCTTGCCAAAAACGAATTTTTGTTCGGCGACTACATCGCCTTCGAAGAAGTGGAAAAGAAAATCAACGCGGTTACCTCTGAAGACCTGCGCGCCTGGTTTAGAGAGGTCTACAGCCCGGAGAAGGTGGCCGTTATGCTCTACGGCCCTGTTAAAGAGGAATGTGAAGACCCCAAAGTCTTTTTACAGGCGGGCTAATCGAGGATTTAAACTTTATGTCGCTTTTTTTCCAGGTGCTTGCAAGCGGTTCCAAGGGTAACTCCATACTGGTGTGCAGTTCGAAGACCCGCGTGCTTGTCGATGCCGGACTCTCCTGCAAGGAACTTGTGGCGCGCCTTTCAAAAACCCCCGTGCAGGCCGCCCAACTCCATGCCCTTCTCATTACCCATGAGCACTCCGACCACGTAAACGGCGCCGGCACACTTTCCAGAAGATTCGATTTGCCCGTTTTTATGACCAGGGGCACCCTGGATAACCTGAACCCAAAAATCGCTCTAAACGGCGCTACGGTCTTTGAGACCGGAAAAACCTTCGAAATCGGGGACCTAAGGATTCTTCCCTTTGCCATTTCCCACGACGCGGGTGAACCAACGGGGTTTATTATCGAAAATGAGGGGCGCAGGGTCGGGATATGCACGGACCTGGGAGTTGCCACCAACCTCGTAAAAGTTAGGCTCAAGGATTGCCATGCCCTGGTGCTCGAAGCTAACCACGATGTCGATAAACTGCTTAACGGTCCCTATCCCTGGGTTTTAAAACAGAGGATAAAAAGCCCCCATGGGCACCTGTCAAACGAAGAAGCCTGCCAGCTCCTGGAAGCCGTTCATCACGAAAAACTCCAGTGCGTGGTCTTTGCCCACCTTAGCGAAACCAACAATCATCCCGACCTGGTGCGCGAGAGCTCCCGGCGATTGCGCCGCTATCCGCAGTGGCAAAGCGTTCGCTTCGAACTGGGCAAACAAGACGATCTTTCGCCAGGAATCGAAGTTAAATAGGTTTTTTAAAAAGAAGAATTCCAATGGCCGGGAGCAAAAAGAGCCGGCAGCACACTCTCCGGCCCTTCCATCCCTAAGAAGTCAACCGCGGCCCCCCTGCGGCCGCCCAGGCACCGAAGCCGGCTTAGACAAGCTTTTTGACGTTAACCGCCTGCGGACCCTTGGGCCCGCGCTCCACTTCAAAACTCACTCGGTCCCCCTCACTCAAAGAGCGAAATCCATCGGAGGCAATGGCGCTGTAGTGGACGAAAACGTCTCCCTGATCCTTGGTTTCAATGAAACCATAGCCCTTTTTGTCGTTGAACCATTTCACGCGGCCTTCCGACATCTCTCACGTTCCTTTCTGTCTCTAATGCTGTTTCCCCTTGCTTGAGGTTTCGCCTCTTCTAAATACATCCGCAAAACCCAACCCTTATGCCGAGTCCTACCCAATAAACCCCGGCCATGCACATGCCCTAGCCCAGGTTCCTATAGTAGCCTTTTGAAAATGTCAAGTGTTTAATGGGCAAAATTGTTCTCCACCTGGTTGCTGAAATTCCTGGGAAAACACTAGGTTTTAAGCTCTTCTCTCATGCCTTCTACAGTAGATGAAACTTTGCCCGTGCAAAGTGTGGCTAACGCGACCTTATTCCATAGCCGGGCACCAAACCAATAGCGCCAACCTTTTTCTTTTCCGTACCGCTGCCTTATAGCCATCTCAAAAAAGGCAAAACCAGCGTGGAAACAAAACTAACATGTCTTTTAAGAGCAAGGGAGCCAACTGGATTTTTTTTACACCCGAAAAGATCTTTTAGCCTCTTTGGTCGAAAAACCGGACAGGACAATTTCGGAATTCGGATAAGCTTAGAGCTGGGTTACTGGCAAAAACTTTGTTTGCCAACGATTTTTCCGTTACGCTCCGGGTTTGTGCCCTGTCTTTGATGGACGTGGAGGTCTAATTGCGTTCCTGGACGGCAAGGTTTAGAAAAAGGATGAAAAAGAGGCATTCGAGAACAGAAAAGAGGCCATGACTGGATGGCTTTGGGCCGAAGATCAAAAAGCCGTCATGGCTTTATCGAAACATGAAGGGCAAAAACAGCTTATGGAGGCGGTTTAATTTATGGGAAGGTTGGGGGAACATCTCTGTCATGGAAGGTGCCAAGGTTTTTTAAGAAAGCTGGCTGGCTAGAAATTCGCCAAGTTGGAGGCCCATCTTGTAATGGTCAAGGCAGGAGTCCGAGCAAATCCCTAAACACAAAGAACTCTCAATAGTGACCATGCGCTAGCTCATCAGTCTTTTAGACATGAGCGAGGATGGTTTTCTAAAATTCCTGAAATAGTTAAATATCCATAGGGCAAGTTCCTTATAAAACATTTCAAGGATTTGTGCTAAGGACCCCATAATTGATATTTATAGATTCACGGATTCAGGATAGAAATATTCGCTAAAATCAGCCCCTTTATGCCCATTTTTACTTGCCCTTCAGAATCAATGGTGCCATGTCTTTTCGATCGCTTTTTCCCAATCAGAAAGGACACGGTATGCGAAACCGGTGGTACCGGTATGTAGACAACATTACCGCGAGCAGGCTTTCAATCTATGACCCTATCCCTGTCGGGAACGCCGATCTCTGGATACCAACGGAAGCTCTCGAATACATTCTGGACCAGGAGTTGCGTGGAGTGTCCTTGGCGGGACTTCGGCTCCGGACCAGATCGAAACATTTAAAAGCCCGCATCTGCCGCGCCATTGGATACCCCGTGCCGAGCTCTTTCCGCAAAACGCAGCCTCGCTTTGTGGGACAACTTTTTGATACCTACGGGCAGAAATCCAATAACCTCCAGATCTGGAACGAAGATATTGACCTGGAACGACGCTATGTTATCGCAGGAATAGATGAACATGATGTCATCTATAAGGTCAGGGTTATCATCGGAGAAGAGCTGCAAAACTACGACACCACCGGGACCCTTACTCAGAAATACCAGGCGCAGTTTTGCCCGCGAAGTTCGCTGGAACTGGCAAGCCTCCAGGACACTGACCCGATCCGCAGTATTCTCGGCAAGTCATCCATTCCGACCAGGATTCCGGGCAGCCCGATCGCCCCTCCCATGATAGCCTCGCTCCTGCCGATCAGCGAAGTCTTCAAACGATTGAGCCCCTTGGTCGGAATGAGCTTCGCGGATGCCGGAATAGACCAGGAACGGAACCGTGGTGCCAGGCTGCACGCCATGGTCTGCCAGGCACTTGGTTACGCGAATTATTCCGATGACGGGAAGTTTCCCGACGTACGAAACCAGTTGCTCGAAGTAAAACTTCAGATGTCGCCGACCATTGATCTTGGACTGGTGTGCCCCAATAGCGAGGACCGGCTACTGATTCCAAGGATCGGCAGCGTGGACGCGCGCCACTGCGATGTGCGCTATGCGGTGTTTGGTGGGAGAACCAATAACGGCACGGTTACCCTTACGCACTTAGCGGTAGTGACCGGCTGCGACTTCTTTAGTTTCTTCCGGCAATTCCAGGGAAAGGTGACAAACAAGAAGATCCAGCTTCATTTGCCGGCAAATTTCTTTAGCCCGAACGCTTCCCAAACGAGCATGTCCAGTTCGAGTTGATACTGTTTGTGCTTTGGATCGGGAATGAGCCGGTAGATCTGCTTGGCCGTGGTCACAATGTGATTGGCCAGGTCACTGTCCGGATTGGGAAGGGGAAACTGTTCCACATATTGGGTAAGGAACCGACGTCTTCCGGAATAGAGTTTATTGTGAAACCTGTGATCGTAGAACTGCTCGATAAAGGTGGAGTTCCCCACCGATAAGGCCAGCCAGAGCAGGGCCTCGCTGTGCGAAGAGTCCGGGGTCAGCCAGTAGCAATCGCCGTTGACAATGGTTCCGTCCAGATCGATCCAGAAGGTGGGTTGCTCGGTGATGTCACGCCAGACCAACTTGGGCTGTTTCCAAAGGTCCGGCTGTTGGGGAACCCACACTTCGAACCAATTCCGGCCAGATTGGATCACATATTTCCGCTTTTCCAATGTGGAGCGATGCTGCTCTAAATACTTCTTGCTTTTCGGATATAGTCTCAGATCAACGGCCACTTTCCTGCCGTTTATGGCCTCGTGGGGATAAAGCACCCAACTTTGGGGAGGATCGGATTTGAAGCGATGGCAGATATGGTGGGTCGTAAGTGGCCTTAGCAATTCCGGCTGCTGGTCCTTTGGACCCCAATCGGAGCGAATGAAGACCTTATCGGCGGTGGTCTTGATCCCTACGCGAACTTTACCGATAGCTGAGAAAGTAAGGGCGGTATGCTGTTTTACCGTGGCCAGCCAATCATCATTATTCCCGTTTGCAATTCTCCACACTTCGTCGGCACCTTCCCCATGCTCCAATCTGCCCTGCTGGACCAGGAAACGCTCTCCTCGCTCAGTCTGGACCACCCCCGACTTCTTCAGCGCGGTGATGGCGTCAGTACACGGCTCAGCCTGTTGCTGAGCGTTGGTGGTGTAGATTGAGGTAAACCGGGGTACTACGGATTTCATTCCGTTCTTGCGCCTGAGGAGCAGCACTGCCGGCAGCACCGCCGCTTCGAATAATTTGGTGTCG
The DNA here is from genome assembly GCA_049976905.1 of Syntrophobacteraceae bacterium. Taxonomy (GTDB): domain Bacteria; phylum Desulfobacterota; class Syntrophobacteria; order Syntrophobacterales; family Syntrophobacteraceae; genus SbD1. The sequence continues at coordinate 31,786 of JBMFHI010000014.1, forward strand.
CCCATGTCATAGACGTGCAGTACATCATAGAGCTTCAGAATGTTTTCCCGGACCGATGAGCCTGACTTAGTGGTCATGAACCGGTTGGAGACAATAATCCCGAGAATGCCGCCGGGTTTTAGCACCCTGGCGATCCCGAGCAAGAAGGCATAATAAAGGTCCACTCTGCCTGTGAGCCCGAACTGACTGGCAAGCAGTTGCGCTTTTTTTGCGCCCATAACCTGCGTGCGGACATAGGGGGGGTTGGCTATCACCACATCATAGTGCGACGGAGGCACGGGATTGAACAGTGTGCGGTTTTCTCCCGGCAAATAGTACTGCAGAACCACTGACAGGAAATCTTTGCATTCAATGGCTGTTTTGAGCTTCGGGAAGCGTTCGTTTAGACGGGAACGGGCAAAATTGGCGGCGCTGGGATTGGTGTCAAACCCGAAGAACTCGAAATTAGAGAATCCCTGGTCCGTGAGTACTTCGGCCAAACACAACAACAGCTCACCATCTCCAGCGCCTGGGTCAAGGACACGCAGATGGTCGGATCTGGACTGGACTTCCAGTGCCTGGGCGATCTGCTCGGCAACGAATCCGGCTAGCAGATTTGGCGTATAGTGCGAGCCAGTGCTTTTTCTCTCGTCCGGCTGAGCCGTTCTCATCCTCTCCCCCTCGTCTGTATCCTCCCATTTTAACTCCAAAGAGGCCCGCATAGGGATCTGTTATAGCAGACTCTGGGCTTTCCGGTGAGGGAAATGGCAATTTTTAGCAAGCAATATCTTGAGACCCGTATTTCTGATGCCTTGCGCTATTTCTGGTTGTCTACGGAATTGTCTTGGACTCATGGACACTGCAGCGGGCCGGAGAACAAGGGCGCTGTTTAGTAAAATGCGCGATAGGGGCACAATTCATTTGCCGTTTTGTGCCCCCTGCGGCAATTGCTGAGCCGGGCAGGGCAAAAGGGGGCTAGCCGATGAGATCGGCAAGGGCCGAAGCCAGGGTGGGAAATTGGAAGGAAAAGCCGTTTTGGCTTAGCTTTGCGGGTATTACCCTCTGGCCCATTACCAGGACGTTTGCAAATTCACCCAAAGCCATTTTTAGAACAAAGGAGGGCACCCCGGGCAGCAGCATCGGCCGGCCAAGCGCCTTGGAAAGAGCCGTGGCAAATTCGCGGTTTCTTGCCGGGTTGGGAGAAACGCAGTTTATCGGCCCGCACATCGAGTCGCGGTTAAGTAGAAAGGTAAAAATCTGAAAGAGATCGCTAAGGTGTATCCAGGACATCCATTGCCTGCCGCTGCCAAGGGGGCTTCCAAGCAGGAAACGGAAGGCGGGAAGCATCATGGCAAGAGCCCCTCCGTCCTTTCCAAGCACAATTCCAAACCGGCACAGGCAAACGCGCATACCCGCCTGCTCGGCCCTTTTAGCCTCCTCTTCCCATTTCATGCATACCTCGGACATGAATTCGGAGCCCGGAGGTGCGTCTTCGCTAAGCGTTTCGTCGTCTAGCCGGCTTCCATAAAAGCCTACGGCCGAAGCGCTTAGTAAAATCTTGCCTTTTCCCGCGCGGCTAAGGGCATCGACGAGGTGGCGGGTTGAAAGAATGCGGCTCTGAAGTATCTGGTCTCTGGCCGCCTGGGTCCAAACGCCAAAGATGGAACTGCCCGCAAGGTTAATGGCCGCCTCGCATTGAGCCGCCTCATCCTGCCATTTTCCCGGCTTTCGGGGATCTCCTTCCACGATCTGTGCCCAGGGAACTGTCTCCCTGGCCTTTTGGACCGAACGTGAAACGATCAAAACCTCTTCGCCCGTCTGCGAAAGTCTGCGGGTTATATATCTTCCAACAAAGCCCGTTGCACCGGTTACGAATATCTTCATCCCCTTTGCCCCCTACTTGTTGGACTTTTTGCCCCCAACCGAACCGAAGATATACTTGGATATCAAGCTTTCTATATCTATGGGGGGTTCGGTCTCCATGATGGTGCCCCCGTTTTTAAGATAAGTATCCGAGGCTCCCGGTGTTATGGATACATATTTATCCCCGATGATGCCCATCGTCTTGATGCTCGCGATGGAGTCATCTTCGAGCTTTACGTTTTTCTTAATGTTCATGAAGACTTCAGCCCGGTCGTCTTTTAACCGTATCTCTTTGACTTCACCTATGCCAACGCCTGCCATCATGACCTGGGAGCGGTTTTTAAGGCCCGAGACCGTGGAAAATACGGCCTTTACCGTATAGAAGTCATTTCCAAAGCTGAAGTTGCCAAGCGTAAAGGAAAGATACCCAAGGCAACTCAGGCAAATTATAATGAAAAGACCAACGCCGAACTCCAATCCTTTTCGTTCCGGTCCCATTTTGCAATTTCCTCATTTCCTGATTATAGCATAATCGATGTGATCACATAGTCACTTATAAGCACGGCGATCGAAGCGATCACAACTGCGCTTGTCGTCGCGCGCCCCACCTGCTCGGGGCCAAAAGCTCCCTCGTCGACACCGGCGTAGAAACCCTTATAGACGCAGATTAGAGCGATCAAAACGGAAAAACAGGCCGACTTTATCAACCCCATGCGAAGATCGCCCCAGTCGACGCTGGAAGTAAGCGAGGACCAGAAGGCGCCCCCATTTGTATGCAAAAGCCCCACACCGACAACATAACCTCCAAGGATGCCCACCGCATCGCAAAAACAGGTAAGAAGCGGCAGGCTGATTATGCTTGCAAGAAGCCTTGGAAGCGAAAGATAGCAATAGGGGTCGATGGCCATGCATTCCAGAGCGTCTATCTGCTCTTCGATGCGCATTATGCCGATTTCGGCAGCCATTGCGGAACCGGCCCTGCCCGTTACCATCAAGGCCGAAAGGACCGGGCCCAGTTCGCGCACAAGCGACAAGCCCACCGCTGAACCTAGCCAGCCTTCGGCTCCGAATTTGATGAGCGTGTGGTAGCCTTGCAAGGCGAGCACCATGCCCGTAAAAGCGGCCGTAAAGCCGATTACCGCCAGGGACCTGGTGCCGATAAACTGGATTTGCTTTACCGTTGGCCAGAATTTACCCGGAGGGCGAAAGAGGCCTCGAAGCGTGTAGACAAAAAACATGCCCAGACGGCCCACAAAATAAACTTGCCGCAATGCATAGGCCCCTAGTGAGCGCACGGGATTTACCATGAAAGCTCTCCCGAGTGGTTTATCCAAATAATGGACTGATCGAGCCTGGGTATCACTGTGATCTCCACTGTTGTCCAAGCAACCGTTGGTGGTAGGATTCCATGTGCATTTTGTAGGGGTCGGCCTCCCGGTTCAAAAATTGTTGCACGCGCGGGTTGGAGCTGTTTTTGATTTCCTCGGGCCCTCCGGCCGCCAAGACTCTTCCCTGGTCCATTACAACGATGCGATCGGCTATTTTAAAAGCGCTTTCCAGTTCGTGGGTGACTGCCACGACTGTCATACCCCGAGTCTTAGGCAAGCTGAGGATAAGCCGGTCAAGACCCGCGGCCGTAATCGGGTCAAGGCCCGAGGAAGGCTCATCGACAAAGAGTATCTCCGGATCCATTATGAGCGCCCTGGCAAGCCCGGCGCGTTTTTTCATCCCTCCGCTAAGCTGGGAGGGCATGTAGTCGCCAAAGTCGCTAAGACCGACCATGTTGAGCTTCATAAGCGTCATTATGCGGATGGTCTCCTGCGCAAGATCGGTATGGACACTTAGAGGCATGCCGATATTTTCGGCCAGCGAGAGGGAATTGAAAAGCGCTCCGCTTTGAAAGAGCACGCCGATCCTTCGCCGGTACCCCATAAGGTCTGCTTCGGAAAAAGAACCTAAATCCTTGCCCTCGACGCTTATCTGGCCCCGCCCGGTTCTTTTTAAACCGCTTAGATGGCGAAAAAGCGTTGTTTTGCCGCAGCCGCTTACTCCCATAATAACGGTTACCCGCCTGACGGGAATGGAAAAAGTTATACCGTCGAGCACCTGGCGGCTGTTGTAGAAACTTTGTAAGCCGCTTATTTCTATAATGTTTTCGGTTGACATGAACTATTGGGTTCCTGCTTTGTTAGGAATAAATTGCCAAATCCCACGGCCTTCGTTTAAAACCGGTAGAAGGGGCGCGCGCACCTTTGGCGCGGTTCTGTCCCCAGGGCATGCAATGGTGTTGCCTTAGCCCACTTTGCCTCACGCGAAGCCGCGAAAACAAACAGAAAAGCTTCCCGCCAAAAGAGGGACGCTCTCGGCCACTATCCCAAAGGTCGGCATTATAAAGAACAATTGCGCAATTACCAATCCATAATTGCCTGCTCTTTGCGCCAATCTGATGTTTGCCGGCGGCAGTGTCGCTATAGACGCGTGTAATTGCGATTGCTTTTGTGCCGTAAAATTTGCGCTTTAAAAAGGAACCTCGTAAAATTTGTTTCATACTAAGCGGCTTCTGTGGGATACTTTCCTTAAAAATCAGGAAGGGGTAAAGTTATGGTTATGTCCGATTCACCCGTGATTAAAGCTATTTATGAAAGGCGTAGCGTGCGGCAGTTTCTGGATGGCGCGGTACCTCGCGACTGCGTTATGGAAGCACTTAGAGCGGCCTGCTGGGCCCCTTCGGGCCTCAATAACCAGCCCTGGCGCTTTGCAATCATTTGGGACGCTCAAGCAAAGGACGCACTGGGCGCTCTTACCCGCTACTCGGAAACCATAAAAACCGCAGCCGTGCTGGTAGTGGTTTTGCTCGACAGGGACGCCTCCTACGAGCGCACAAAGGATTGTCAGGCAATCGGGGCCTGCGTGCAAAACCTGCTGCTCGCTTTCCATGCGATGGATCTGGGGGCTGTTTGGATAGGGGAGATTCTAAAAAACGGTGAGCGGGTTATCGATATATTGAAGCTTCCCGACCGGATGGAGCTCATGGCCGTTGTGGCCGTCGGGCTTCCGGCGCACAGAAACCAGAAATCGCACAGGCGGCCTGTCGAGGAACTGATCGTGCTGGAAAAATAGTTAACCGGACTTAGAGCAGGAGAACACTTAAGCTGTCATGCTGCAGGGAAAATCAATTCTTCTTGGAATAAGCGGCGGGATCGCGGTCTACAAGGCTGCCGAGCTCGTGCGGCTCTTTGTTAAGGCGGGCGCCTGCGTTCACGTGGTTATGACCGAGAACGCACAGAGGTTCGTAACCCCTCTTACGTTTCAGGCGCTTTCAAACAACGCGGTAGGCTGCGATCTTTTCAGTATGCAGTCGGAGTCGCAAATTTCCCATATACAAAAGGCAAGGCTGGCCGACCTGGTTGTCCTTGCCCCGGCAACGGCCAACCTGATGGCGAAAATGGCCGCAGGCATTGCCGACGACTACCTCACCACCATCCTTCTGGCAACTACCGCGCCCGTTTTGGTTTGTCCGGCCATGAACGTCAAGATGTGGGAGCATCCGGCTACAAGGCGAAACTTAAAGATCTTGACCGAACTGGGCTATAGAATTGAACCCCCCGCTTCGGGCTTTCTTGCCTGTCAGGAAGAGGGCGCCGGAAGGCTAGCCGATCTTGGAGATATCTTTGAGAGTGGTTTGCGGCTGCTTACCCTTCCCACTCTTGCCGGTAGAAGCGTGCTGGTTAGCGCGGGACCCACCCGCGAGCATTTCGATCCAGTGCGCTTCCTTAGCAGCCCCTCGAGCGGGAAAATGGGCTATGCCCTGGCAAGGATCGCCGCCCGAAGGTCGGCCAGGGTCTTGCTGGTTTCGGGTCCGTGCAGCCTTGAGGCTCCCGCGCGGGTCGAACGCGTTTGTGTCACAAGCGCTGTCCAAATGCGGGATGCTATACTCGACTTTTGCGCCGAACAGGACGCAATCGTAATGACGGCTGCTGTTAGCGACTACAGGCCTTCGCAGATAAGTGGCCAAAAGATTAAAAAGTCTGCCGAGGGCTTTAGCGTTGGCTTTGAGCCAAACCCCGACATTCTTGCATTCCTGGGAGAAAAAAAACCTCCCGGGCAGGTCCTGGTCGGCTTTGCGGCCGAAACCGAAAATGTTTTTGAAAACGCAAAAGATAAACTCATCCGAAAAAATCTTGACCTTATCGTGGCTAACGATCTCACAAAAGAAGGCGCCGGGTTTGGCTTCGACACTAATCAGGTTAAAATAATCGGACGCAACCAGGAGGTAAGCGATCTGGCTGTTATGACAAAGGATGAGGTGGCTTGCGAGATTTGGGACAGGGTCGAAAGGCTTCTCTCGGGCGGTGGAAATTGAGTCGGAACTCTAAAGGAAATCAACTCGTCGATAGTGTCGAAAAGCTTAGGTGGTATCTATGGGGCTTGAGGCAGGGAGGCATCCGTTTGGTGGAGCGCGCGCACCGAAAAATCCTCCAAGAGGGCGGCCCTGGCTTGCCCGCCGCCGCTTTAGACCCTGAAGAGGAGCTTTTAAAACTGCGCAGGGAGCTGGAGGGGTGCTCCAGGTGCCGGCTTCATTGCGAACGCTCCAACCTTGTGTTTGGAGAAGGCTCTGCGCGGAGCGGTCTTGTTTTTGTCGGCGAAGGCCCCGGGGCCGATGAAGACCGGCAGGGACGCCCCTTTGTCGGGCGGGCTGGAAAGCTTCTGGATAAGATGATTTTTGCAATCGGGCTCGAAAGAGCCCAAGTCTACATCTGCAACGTCGTAAAATGCCGTCCGCCCGAAAACCGGGTACCGCAGGCAGACGAAGTTGCGGCCTGTTCGCCCTTTTTGTTTCGACAGCTCGAAGTTGTGCGCCCAAAGGTCATCTGCGCTCTTGGCCTTAGCGCCGCCCAGGCTCTGCTTAAAACAACGGAGCCGATTTCCCGGCTGCGCGGCAAGGTTTTGTCCTTGCACGGAACGCCCCTTGTGTGCACCTATCACCCGGCTTATCTGTTAAGGACCCCCTCGCAAAAGGCCTCGGCCTGGCAGGACTTAAAAGAGGTCATGAATCTCCTTGGAGCCTGAGTTCTGTTAGTGAGAGCGACCCTGGGCGGAGGACACGCGAGGATGTCCGGCTTAGTCGCCGGGCTGGGATGGAGCAATCGTTGCTTTTAACGTCAAAAAGTTCGGGGGTGAGTGCTCATTTGCCAACGCTCAAACACTATGGGTATAAAAAAATAGCAGCATCCCTGGTCCTTATCCTAGCGGCACCTCTTTTCTTTGCCTGCCGGCCGGCCCAGGCGCACCGGCCCCGGATAAATGTCATTGAGATCCAAGGCTCCATTAATCCCGGGGTTGCCGGGTTTATAGATTACGCCATACGCAGATCGCAAACCGATAAGGCCCGGTTTCTGCTTATCCTGCTCGATACCCCGGGCGGGCTCATGAGTTCGATGCGCTCAATCTGCGAATCTATACTAAACTCCACGATTCCAATTGTCGTGTATGTCTATCCGCCCGGTGCAAGGGCCGCCTCCGCGGGGGTCTTTATAACCGAGGCCGCCGACATCGCCGCAATGGCGCCCGGCACAAATATCGGGGCCGCACACCCTGTTGCCGGCTCGGGGGCCGACCTATCCTCTACCATGAACCGTAAGGTCCTAAACGATGCCCTGGCCCTTGCCAGGAGCATCGCCTCCGTGCGGGGCAGAAATCAATACTGGTTCCAGGACGCTGTCAAAAATAGCGTATCGGCCTCGGCAGGCGAGGCCTTCAAACTTAATGTCATAGACTTGGTAGCAAACAATGTGGACACTCTTGTGCATAGTCTTGACGGCTGGTGTTTTCATCGCGGGGAAAAGACGATTGTCTTAAGAACCGCCGGAGCTAAGCTCCACACCATTGCGCCGCCCTTTCAATACAGGGTCCTCCAAATCATGGCTAACCCCAATATTACCTATCTTCTGCTTATGATCGGATTGGCCGGTCTTTATTTTGAACTCTCAAGACCTGGTGCCGTTATACCCGGAGCGGTGGGCGGGATTTGCCTGATCCTTGCCCTCTACGCCATGCAGACTCTTCCCGTAGATTATGCGGGTATTCTCATAATTCTTCTTGGGGTCGTGTTCTTTATTCTCGAAATAAAGATCATTTCCCACGGCGCCTTAAGTTTTGCCGGGCTGGCCTGCCTTGTGATCGGTTCCGTCATGCTCTTTCGCGGCCCAGCCGAGCGTGTGAGCCTCTGGGTTCTTGTACCGACTTCGGCGGCGATTGGTTTGTTTTTTGCCGGAGTTGCCCGTCTTGGCCTCAAGGCGCGCACGATGCGGCCCCAAACAGGTCCTGAGACCCTTTTGGGGATGAGCGGTATCGTAGTCGTGGCAATCGAGCCGGAAGGCAAGGTCTTTGTAAACGGCGAGCTGTGGAATGCGGCTTCCCAAGAATTTATCCCAAAGGGAGAAAGGGTGGAGGTCATGGAAGTTCATAATTTGAAGTTGAAAGTCAAAAGGATCAATGGTAGTTAGTGAGATTTAGCACTAGCGCCTTGATAAGAGCCGCTGCACTGGGTAATTGGCAATAAACTTAGGTGGACGATCGAATGGAAAATGCGGGGAGAATGTGATGTTTTTTAATTTTAGCCTTTCTCTGGTCGTCATAATTGTACTGATCTTGCTCTTTTTGGCTAATGCCGTGCGTGTTCTAAATGAATACGAGCGTGGCGTGATCTTCAGGCTCGGGCGAGTCATCCGCGCCAAGGGCCCCGGTCTCATTATCCTCATACCGATCTTGGACCGCATGCGCAAGGTGGGTCTTCGCACCATCGCCCAGGAAATCCCTACCCAGGACGTTATCACCCGTGATAATGTCTCCGTTAAGGTTAGCGCGGTCATTTACTTCCGGGTAGTCGATCCGGTAAAGGCGGTTCTCTCGGTTGAAAATTACCTCTACGCTACGGGACAGATCGCGCAGACCACGCTTCGCACGGTTTGCGGCCACGGCGAACTCGACACCTTGCTCTCAGAGCAGGATAAGATCAACGCCCATGTCCAGGAAATTGTCGACAGCCACACTGATCCGTGGGGCATAAAGGTTTCTCTTGTCGAACTAAGGCAGATCGATCTTCCTCAGGAGATGCAAAGGGCCATGGCCAGGCAGGCTGAAGCCGAACGAGATCGGCGCGCGAAGATCATCGCGGCCGAAGGTGAGTTCCAGGCCGCCGACAGGCTTGCGGCAGCCGCCGATATTATTGAAAAGAAGCCGGTCGCGCTTCAGCTTCGCTACTTGCAAACCTTGCGAGAGATTGCTACGGAGCGAAACTCGACCACCATATTTCCGATCCCTATAGATTTGTTTAAACCCTTCTTAAGGATTGCCGAGATTTTCGACAAAAAGTATGAAAAGGAGTGATGGTTATGGGAAAAAAAGAAAAAGAAAAAAAAGAGAAGCCTCTAGATAAGATGACTGCCAAGGAACTTCGCGAACTGGCTCTTTCCATTGGCGGCATTACCGGCGTTCACGGTATGAACAAAACCGAATTGATCGCCGTTATCAAGGAAGAGCGCGGGATTGTCGACGAGGGCAAGAAGAAAAGCTTTGATGTCCGCCAGGTCAAGGCCAAGGTCAAAGAAGTCAGGGAAAAACGTTTGCAGGCCCTGGAGGCCGGTAACACAAAGCTCGCCGATTCTTTTCGCCGAAGGATCAGCAACCTCAAGAAAAAAACGCGCCGGGCCGCGTAAGTTCCATGGCGGCCTCCGCATCGAGTTCATTGCTGCTGTCTTGGGATGCGAGAAAAAAATTGTCTCATTGGATTATTGGAGTCCTCAATGAATGTTGATCCTAAAGTGATTGCCGCCATCTCGTCCGCTGTTGGGCTTTATTTGCAGGCCGAACAGGAAGCTTTGATAGCGCAGGGGCAATTGACTCCCCGGCCCCGACCTCCTGTGGCCATGAGCAGCGCCTATGCATTGGCGGGCAGGCAGGCGGCCATGAACAACCGGTGGACCTGGCAGATGCGCCTGCCGCGCTAGAGCTTCGCCTTTGTCCCTTTAGACGTTGATTTTGAAGACGTGAAGGCCGTATGGATCTGCGGCGGCCTCGGGGCTTTTCTTGCCCCGGGCCGCCTGTTGATAAAATTTGTCATTGGCCCGAATCGTTTCGGATAACCCGTCCGCAACGAAAAGCAAGGAGAGGCAAGGAATGGACAATTCACATTTGCACGGAACCTCACTGATTGCCAATATGCTCGATGAGTCGCCCGTAAAGGTCGACAATCCTTTAAAGATACAAGATTTGACTTTTAGAGACGGCCACCAGTCGCTGTTTGCTACCCGCGGCAGAAATGAAGATCTTTTGCCCATCGCCGAAGAAATGGAGAAGGTAGGCTTCTGGGCGATGGAAGTATGGGGCGGGGCAACTTTTGACACCATGCACCGGTTTTTAAACGAGGACCCGTGGGAAAGACCGCGTCTACTAAAGAAGTATCTAAAGAAAACCAAGCTCAGTATGCTTCTTCGCGGCCAGAACCTGGTCGGGTATCGCAACTATGCCGACGACATAGCCGAGGCCTTTGTGGAGCGGGCCATCGCGAACGGAATAGATATCTTTAGAACCTTCGACGCCCTTAACGATTACAGAAATTTTGAAACCGTCATTAAGCCCATCAAAAAAAGCGGAATGCATTTCCAGGGAACCATCTGCTACTCGCTTACCGAACCGCGGATGGGCGGCCCTGTCTACAACCTCCAATATTATATAGACAAGGCCAAACAGCTTGTGGACATGGGTGCCGATACGGTCTGCGTAAAGGACATGGCCGGCCTCATAGCTCCTTACGACGCCTATTACCTTGTAAAGGCCCTGAAGAAAAGCATAAAGGTCCCTATCCATCTGCACAGCCACTTTACTTCGGGCATGGGTGATCTGGCGTTGCTAAAAGCCGTTGAAGCAGGGGTGGACATTATCGATACATGCCTTGCGCCCTGGGCCTACAGGACTTCCCACCCGGCTGTGGAACCGCTTGTGATGTCGCTTAAATACACCAACCGCGACACAGGCCTTGATCTCAAACAGCTCGCAAAATGCAGTGAATGGTTTGAAAAAGTTTCGCCCAAATACAGGCATCTGCTCGACGACCGTATGTCGATCATAGATATAGGCGTGTTGCTCCATCAGACCCCTGGAGGCATGTTGTCCAACCTCATCAATCAGTTGAGGGAAATGGGCGCCTCCGACAGGTTAAACGATGTTTTTAAAGCCCTGCCGCAGGTTCGAAAAGAAATGGGACAGGTCCCTCTGGTTACTCCGACCAGTCAGATCGTGGGCATCCAGACCGTCAATAACGTCTTGTTCGATACACCCGAAGAACGCTACAAGATGATTTCGGGCCAGAGCAAGGATCTCTTCTTCGGCTTGTATGGAAAGACACCCGTTCCGGTTGACCCGCAAATCCAGAAAAAGGCTCTGAAGGGCTACCCAAGGGGCGAAACCCCCTTTAGCGGCCGTCCAGCCGAAATCCTCGAGCCGGAAATGGAGAAAAATTTTACCGAGACCAAGGGCCTTGCCAAAGATATCGATGACGTGATCCTCTACGGTATATATCCCATGACCGGTAAGCGGTTCCTCAACTGGAAATACGGCAAGGAACCCGTGCCGCCGGAGGTGCGCCCTAAAACGCTCGAGGATTGCGCCAGGGAAGCCGAGTTGGTAAAGAAGGCAAAGGCCGGGCTCTTGGTGGAAAAGCCGCAAAAACAAACTCCCCCAAAGAGCGCGGCTTCCCGGCAGTTTAATGTTTTTGTCGATGGGGATTATTTTGCCGTTGAGGTTGAAGCGGTGGGCGGCGCTCCATTTATTGGCGCTATCACCCAGGCTCCCGCAGCCGCTGCCCCAGCTCCTGCGCTCGCGCAGGCCGCCCCGGCGCAAGCTCCGGTCGCTGCACCGGCACCACCGGCTACGCCCTCGGTTGCTCAAATGAGCGGCGGATCAAAGCTCGAAGCTCCCATGCCCGGTATGGTGATCCGCTACGAGGTAAAAGAGGGCGACACCGTTAAGGAAGGCGATGTAATAATGATTCTTGAGGCCATGAAGATGGAAAACTCCATCCTCGCACAGGTCTCCGGGGTCATTAAGCAGTTACTGTGCAAAGAGGGCCAGAGTGTCCAAAAAGGTGACGTTCTAGCCATTATTGGATAGGCTGCGATAAGGTAGAGAGTCGAAAGTCCGAAAGTCATAGGCGAAAGTTCGCAGGTCGAAGGTGAAAAGTTTCGACCTGCGGATTTGGGCTTTTAGCTTTAGGACTTTTGGCGTTTTAGGCCAATACATCGAAAATACAAAGAAAAATCAAGAATAACGGACCGTCCTTAAGGAAAGTGTTCTATTCCGGAGCGGAAACTGCTATTGTTTAGAGGTTTTTTCAGGTGTAAATAGTTTTTCCCTATCTCAGAGAAGCGCCCTGGGAGCTATTGGAGCTGCCTTGGCCGGGATTTAACCGAGGAGAGATGAATGATCCGCTGGAAACGATGGCTTGTTGCCCTCGGGATGTCGGTTGTGACCCTTATAGGAGCCATAGCCGCCATCGGGTTTTTTTTCACGGATTTCCTTGTAAATTGCTGGTGGTTTAACTCGCTTGGCTACGAAGCCTATTTCTGGCAGCGCGTTCTTTACAAATACGCCGTTTTTTTAGCGGTTTTTCTTTGTTTTTTTCTGATTTTTTTCCTCAATTTTCTTGCGGCATCGCGCTATCTGGGTTTGTCCCAGAGTTCTAAGAAGCTGTTGCCCGAATCTCTTATTCCCTATCAGAGGCTCTTTCACGAGTTCCGAATCGGTTCGATGTGGATCTATACGCCTCTTGCGATGATCCTTTCAGTGGTTATAGCCTTGCCGCTCTACGAGAAATGGGAGAGTTTTTTGCTCTACCTTTTTTCGGTATCGGCAAAGAATGCTGATCCGGTTTATGGCAAGAATATCTCATTTTATCTTTTTGCCTATCCGATCTACAGGCTCCTTCAAAATCGCCTCTTTATAGCCGTTGGACTCCTTCTTGTGGCGCTTACCCTGCTCTACCTGATTGAAAAGAGGTTGCTCGCCAGGCAGGACAAGAGGTTGCCCTCCGGGGCCAGGATTCACCTGAGCATACTCGCTCTGCTGGTATCTCTTATCGTGATCTGGGACTTCGTTTTGCAACGATACGATCTTCTCTATTGCCGCTCCCATCTGCCCCTGTTTTTCGGAAGCGGCTCCATTGAAATGAACATAACCTTGCCCTTGATTTGGGCCTGTCTTATTCTTCTTGCCGCCACATCACTCTCGTTTGTCTTCTTTATGAACACCCGCAAGGGGGGAAAGACCTTTATATTTACTGGTGTTGCCTTCGCTGCGGTCCTTTTTCTTAGATATGCCTCCTTTCCGCTCCAACTTGTGGAACATTATGTTGTTAAGCCAAACGAGTCCACG